>NZ_JBJGYQ010000014.1:0-148284 GCF_054050075.1 Geodermatophilus sp. SYSU D00965
CACGCGGGCATCGTTGTTTCGACCCGCCGGGGCCCCGCACCCCGCGGGAGGGCGGGGCCCCACCCCCCCCCCCCCCCCCCCCCTCGGGGGGGGGCGCGCTGCTGCGTTCTCAGGCGGTGGGGCTCTCCTGCGTCCGCTCGATGGTGAACTTCTCGACGCTGACCTGGGTGCCGTCCTCCTCGAAGGAGACGGTCGTCAGCTGCAGCTTGATCCGGTCCCGCAGGCCCGGCGGCGGGGTGTCGCCGCCGCAGCGGCGGCGGACCAGCGCCTTGAACTCCTGCTCGATGCCGAACTGCCGCAGGCACGGCGAGCAGTCCTCGAGGTGCTCGGCGATGACGTCCCGCCGGGCCTCGTCGGTCTCGTGGTCCAGGAACTCGAAGACGTGCGACAGGACGTCGTCACACGAGTTGATCTCGATGGGCTCGCCGGCCCCGCGACCGTCGTCGCTCACGAGTGGCTCGCCTCCTCCCCGGCCCCGGCGCGGACGAAGCCGCGCTCGCGTGCGTAGTCGGCCAGCAGCTTCTGCAGCCCGCGCCGGCCGCGGTGCAGGCGGGACATCACCGTGCCGATGGGCGTGCCCATGATCTCGGCGATCTCCTTGTAGGCGAACCCCTCGACGTCGGCGAGGTAGACCGCCAGGCGGAAGTCCTCGGGCAGCTGCTGCAGGGCCTCCTTGATGTCGGAGTCCGGCAGGTGGTCCAGCGCCTCGATCTCCGCCGACCGCAGGCCGCTGGAGCTGTGCTCCTCGGCGGCGTAGAGCTGCCAGTCCTGCACCTGGTCGGTGGGGTACTGCTGCGGCTGGCGCTGCTTCTTGCGGTAGCTGTTGATGTAGGTGTTGGTCAGGATCCGGTACAGCCAGGCCTTGAGGTTGGTGCCCTCGGCGAACTGGTGGAACGCCGAGTAGGCCTTGACGAAGGTCTCCTGGACGAGGTCCTCGGCGTCGGCCGGGTTGCGGGTCATCCGCAGGGCCGCCGGGTAGAGCTGGTCGAGGTAGGGCAGCGCGTCCCGCTCGAACCGGGCGTCGCGCTCGGCACGGGTCTCGGCCACCTCGGTCCGGCTGCCGCCCTCGCGCGCCTCGGGTACCTCCACGGGGGTGGCGGCGGCCTGCTCGGCCGACTCCACCTGGGGCGTCTGGTCCGCGGACTCCTCGGGCACCGACCGTCCTCTCTGCGGGCCCCGGACGCGGGACACCGCCTCGGCCGATCCTAGCCGCGCCGCATCGGGGCGGCCCGGGGGACGCCGGTTCCCGGCCCGCTGCCGGGTGCTGCTGGAGAGGGTGCTGCTCACGGCCTGTCCAACCGCACCGGAGCCGGGCTCCATTCCCTGCGCGGCGGGGATCACCGCAACCCTGGCTAGGCTGCGGCGCCGTGGCGGCGACCCCGGCGGTGCGGGCTCTGGAGAAGGCCCGCGTGGCCCACACCCTGCACCCCTACGACCCCGAGCACCCGTCCGACCAGGGCCACGGCGAGGCGGCGGTGGCCGCGCTCGGCGCCGACGCGCGCCAGGTGTTCAAGACCCTGGTGGCCCGGGTGGACGGCGTCCTCACGGTGGCAGTCGTCCCCGTCAGCGGCACCCTGGACCTCAAGGCCCTGGCCGCCGCCGCGGGTGGCCGAAAGGCGGCCATGGCCGACCCGGCCGACGCCGAGCGGACGACGGGCTACGTGCTGGGCGGGATCAGCCCGCTGGGGCAGAAGAAGGCGCTGCCGACCGTGGTGGACGAGTCGGCGCTGGCCTTCGAGACGGTCATGGTCAGCGCCGGGAAGCGCGGGCTGCAGGTGGAGCTGGCCCCGGGCGACCTGGTCCGCCTCACGCGGGCGCGCACCGCCCCGATCGGCCGCTGAGGAAGGACCCGTGCCGGCGATCATGGCGCCGTGACCACTCGGGCACCCTGATCCGTGGTCACCGCGCCATGATCGCGGCGGGAGCTCAGGCCGCCGGGCGGTCGTAGGTGGTGAGCAGCTGGTCGACCGGCGCGTGGTCGTCGGTGAGCACCTCGGCGTCCCCGGTGAAGCGGACCAGCTCCTCGCCCTGGGCCACCTGCCAGGCGAGGTCGTGCCGGCGCATCGCGCTCTCGATGGCGTCGGCCGGCAGCGGCCGCTGCGAGGCCACCGCGACGACGTTGCCGCCGTCCTCCCCGGCCAGCACCGGCGCGCGGGCCAGCAGCAGCACGTGCGGGAAGACCTCCCGCAGCGTGGCCAGCTCGGCCTTGATGAAGCCCAGCGGTGGGCGGTCGATGAGGTTGGCGACGTACACGCCGTCGTCGGTCAGGGCGTCGTCGACCAGGCGCAGGGCCTCGACGGTGGTCAGCTGCCAGGGCACCGACAGCCCGCCGAACGCGTCCCCGACGACGACGTCGCGCTGACCCGGCGCCTCGTCGGCCAGCCCGACGCGGGCGTCGGCGACGCGCACCCGCAGCCGGTCGGACTCGGCCAGCCCGAGCTGCTCGCGGTCCATGGCGACCACGCCCGGGTCCACCTCCAGCACCAGGCTCTCGGTGCCCGGCCGGGTCGCTTCCAGGTACCGCGGCAGGGTCAGCCCGCCGCCGCCGAGGTGCAGCGCGGACAGCGGCTCCCCCTCCGGCTGCGTTCCCTCGACCACCGCGGCGATCGCCCGGACGTACTCGAACTGCAGGTACGTGGGGTCGGCGAGGTCGACGTAGGAGTGCCGCAACGTGTCCAGCACCAGCACGCGGCCGGTGTCCCGCTCCGGGTCGGCCACGACGCGCGCGCAGTGGTAGGCGGTCTCGGACTGGCACGGGGTGGGCGCGACCGCGGCCAGCAGCGTCCCGATGACCGCGAGCAGCAGCAGCGCGACCGGCACCCGGCCGGTCCCGCCGGAGGACCGCCGGCGCAGCAGGACGCCGACGGCCACCCCGACCGCCGCGGTCACGACGCCGGTGCCGACGAGGATGCCGCTGGTCGGGAAGACGGCGATGAGCAGGAAGCCGGTGACGAACGTGGCCGCGATGCCGCCGAGGGTGCCGATGCCCGACAGCCGGCCGACCACCGAGCCGGTCTCCTCCAGGCTGGCCAGCTGCAGCTTGACCACCATGGGCGGCACCGCCGACAGCAGCGCCGCGGGGACGACGACGGCCACCGCGGCCAGCAGCAGCACGCTGCCGGCCTCCGGCCCGGTCAGCCACGACCCGGCGAAGCGCACCAGCGGGAGGACGGCGACGACCAGCGCTCCCCCGGCGACCATGAGCGGCGCGATCATCCGCCGCGGGTCGGCGCGGTCGGCCGCCGCTCCCCCGGACCACGCGCCGACGGCGATCGCGGCCAGCGCGAAGCCGATGACCGCGGTGTTGGTCTGCAGGGTGATCCCGACGTAGGGAGCGATCAGCCGCAGCCCCGCGATCTCCAGCACCAGCACCGCGCCGGAGGACAGGAACGTGACGACGGCGGCCACCCACCCGGGCAGCGCGCCCGGCCGGCTGCCCTGCGCGACCGGCGGCAGCGCCTCCTCGACACCGGCCACGTCAGAAGAGGGCGGGCTGGTCGGCCGGCGGGCTGACCGTGTCGACGCGGGCCTCGAGCTCCGGGCCGTTGTTGTGCACGTTGTTCACGGCGGTGCCCACCGGCCGCAGCTCCAGCCCCTCGACGACCTGGGGCGGGGTCGGGGCGGTCAGCGCGTCGACGTCGTCGCGGGCGGGGTCGAGCCAGTCCGCCCAGCGGTCCCGGGGCAGCACCAGGGGCATCCGCTCGTGGATCTCCGTGAGCGCCCCGACGGCCGGCTCGGTGATGATCGTGCAGGTGTAGAGGCGGTCGTCGCCCTTCCCCCACACCTCCCACAGCCCGGCGAAGGCGAGCACCGAGCCGTCCTGCGGGGTGATGTAGTACGGCTGCTTGCCCGGCTTGTCCAGCCGCTTGGCCCACTCGTACCAGCCGTCGGCGGGCACCAGGCAGCGACGGGAGCGGGCCGCCGAACGGAACGCCGGCTTCTCGGTCAGCGACTCCACCCGCGCGTTGAGCATCCGGTTGCCGACCGAGGGGTCCTTCGCCCAGGAGGGCACCAGCCCCCAGCGGACGGTGCGCAGCTCGCGGTGCCCTCCGCCGGTGGGGCTGCCCCCGGCGTCGCGCTCCTTCTTGTGCCGCACGACGTAGACGTCCTTGGTCGGGGCGACGTTGTAGTCGGCCGGCAGCGCGGACTGCCCCTCGGCGCGGACCGCCTCGAACTCGAGGACGAGGTCCTCGGGACGGCGACTGGCGGCGTAGCGGCCACACACGGCGGCACTCCTCCCTGCGGGCGGACGGCGAGCGGACTGCTGGCGGCGGCCCGGCGGACCGTGCTCGCGAGCCTAGATCGCCCTTCCGACATCCGGCGTCCCCGGCGCGTGCTGCCAGGGGCGAGGGGTAGGACGGGACCGGACACACCCGAGCACCGCGACGGAGGCACAGAGCAGTGACCACCACCGAGACCACGCCGGCCGGCAAGACCGCCAGCACCACCGGCGACCGGCCGTACGCGACCGTCAACCCGGCCACCGGGCAGACCGAGAAGGAGTTCCCCTTCCTCGACAGCAGCGAGGTGCCCGGCGTCGTCGAGAAGGCGCACGCGGCCTTCCAGCAGTGGCGTCGCCGGCCGGTCGAGGAGCGCGCGTCGATCGTGGGCCGGATCGGCGAGCTGATGACCGAGCGCCGCGACGAGCTGGCCGCGCTCATCACCCGCGAGATGGGCAAGCCGGTCCGCGAGGCCACCGGCGAGACCATGCTGGTCGCCGGCATCTTCGACTACTACGCGAAGAACGGCCCGCGCTTCCTGGAGCCCCGGCCGATCGACGTCATGGACGGCGAGGCCGTCGTCGTCAACGAGCCGACCGGCGTCCTCCTCGCCATCGAGCCGTGGAACTTCCCGCTGTACCAGGTGGCCCGCGTCGCGGCGCCCAACCTGGTGCTGGGCAACGCGATCCTGCTCAAGCACGCGGAGAACAACCCGCAGACCGCGCTCGCCCTCGAGCAGCTGTTCTCCGACGCCGGCGTCCCCGAGGGCGTCTACACCAACCTGTTCCTGCGCATCTCCGACGTCGAGCAGGTCATCGCCCACCCGCACGTGGCCGGCGTGACGCTGACCGGCAGCGACCGGGCGGGCAGCGCCGTGGCCTCCCTGGCCGGCAAGTACCTCAAGAAGTCGGTGCTCGAGCTCGGCGGCAGCGACCCGTTCATCGTGCTGGACGCCCCCGAGGTGCAGCAGACGGTGAAGGCCGCCGCGATGTCGCGGACCATGAACGCCGGCCAGGCGTGCATCGCCGCCAAGCGGTTCATCGTCATGGACGACGTCTACGACGAGTTCGTGGGCGGCCTCGCCGAGGTCTTCTCGGACCTGCAGCCGGGCGACCCCAGCGACCCGTCGACCCGGCTGGGCCCGCTGTCCTCCGAGCGCGCGGCGGCCGACCTCACCGCCCAGGTGCAGGACGCGATCGACAAGGGCGCGACGGTGCTCGCCGGCGGCGGCCGCCCCGACCGCGAGGGCGCCTACGTGCACGCCACCCTGCTGGCCGACGTCACCCCGGAGATGCGGGCCTACCGCGAGGAGCTGTTCGGCCCGGTCGGCGTCGTCTACCGCGTCAGCAGCGAGGACGAGGCGGTACGGCTGGCCAACGACACCCCGTACGGGCTGTCGGCCACGGTGTTCAGCAGCGACGTCGAGCGCGCGCGGAAGGTCGCCGACCAGGTCGACTCCGGCATGGTCTGGATCAACTCGCCGTCCGGGACGTCGCCGGAGCTGCCGTTCGGCGGCGTGAAGAACTCCGGGTACGGCCGCGAGCTCTCCGAGCTGGGCATGTTCGAGTTCGCCAACCGGCGTCTCGTGCGCGTCGCGGGGGCCAAGAAGGCCAAGCCGGCCGACGCCGCGGCCGCGGGCTGAGCCCTCCCCTGCCCTGTCGCGCCGGCCGGCCCGTCGGCGCGACAGGGCAGGATGACCCCCATGCACGAGGTCTGGACGACGCCGTACCGGAGCACGCCGGTGGACGCCGTCGTGGCCCTGCCCGGCTCCAAGTCGCTGACCGCCCGCGCGCTCGTGCTCGCGGCGCTGGCCGACGGCCCCAGCCGGCTGGTGCGCCCGCTGCGGGCGCGCGACACCGAGCTCATGGCCGCGGGGCTGCGGGCGCTGGGCGTCGCGGTCGTCGACGACGGCGAGGACTGGCTGGTCACGCCCGGAGAGCTGCGTGGCCCGGCCGAGGTGGACGCCGGGCTGGCCGGGACGGTGCTGCGGTTCCTGCCGCCGGTCGCCGCGCTGGCCGCCGGGCCGGTGCGGCTGGACGGCGACCCGCGGCTGCGCGAGCGCCCCAACGCCGGGCTGCTCGCGGCGCTGCGCGACCTGGGCGTCGAGGTCGACGACGGCGGCCGCGGCCGGGCGCCGTTCACCGTGCACGGCACCGGCCGGGTGCGCGGCGGCGCGGTGACCGTGGACGCCGGCGAGTCCTCGCAGATCGTCTCCGGTCTGCTGCTGGCCGCCGCCCGCTTCGACGAGGGCGTCGACCTGGCGCTGGCCGGCGGGCTGCCCTCGATGCCGCACGTGGAGATGACCGTCGAGTCGCTGCGGGAGCACGGCGTCTCGGTGGCCGCCACCGACCGCGGCTGGCGGGTGGCCCCCGGCCCGATCGCCGCCCGCGACGAGGTGCTCGAGCCCGACCTGTCCAACGCCGCCCCCTTCCTCGCGGCGGCACTGGTCACCGGCGGCCGGGTCACCGTGCGTGACTGGCCGGCGCGGACCACCCAGCCCGGCGGGCAGCTGGACGACCTGCTGGGCCGCATGGGCGCGTCGGTGGCCCGGGTGGACGACGGCCTGCAGGTCACCGGCGCCGGCGGCGTCCGGCCGCTGGTCACCGACCTGGGCGAGGTCGGCGAGCTGACCCCCGTGCTGGCCGCGCTGTGCGCGCTGGCCGACGGGCCCTCCCGGCTGACCGGCATCGGCCACCTGCGCGGCCACGAGACCGACCGGCTGCAGGCCCTCGACGAGGTGCTCACCGCGGTCGGCGCGGCCGTGGAGCAGCTGCCCGACGGGCTGGTGATCACCCCCGGCCCGCGCCGTCCGGCCCGCCTGGACTCCTACGCCGACCACCGCATGGTCCACGCCGCCGCCGTCCTCGGGCTGGCGATCGACGGCGTGGAGGTGGCCGACCCGGGCGCGGTGAGCAAGACGCTGCCCGACTTCGTCGAGCGGTGGAACGCGATGCTGGGAGTCGAGCGCTGAGCCCCGCGAAGACGACGCGCTCGCGAGCACCGCAGGGAGGTGCCCGCCGCCGACGGGGAGTGGGCATCGCAGCGCGCGCCGGCGAGCGAGGAGCGGAGCGACCGCGGAGGCGGTTGACGGCGTCGACCGAGGAGCGGGACGAGCGCGGAGTCGAGCCGTGAGTCCGCGCAGGAACGACCGCCGGATGGACGAGGACGACGTCCGGGTCCGGCCCAACCCCCGGGGGTCGCGGCCGCGCACGCGCACCCGGCCGGCGCACGGCGACGCCGTCCCGGGGCTGGTCGTCGCCGTCGACCGGGGCCGGATGACGGTGCGGGTCGAGGGGCCAGACGGCGCGCCGGTCGACGTCACCGCGATGCGCGCCCGCGAGCTGGGCCGGCACGGGGTGGTCGTGGGCGACCGGGTCCGGATCGTCGGCGACACCAGCGGTCGGCCGGACACGCTCGCCCGCATCGTGGTCATCGAGGAGCGGACGACGTCGCTGCGGCGCACCGCCGACGACACCGACCCCACCGAGCGGGTGGTGGTGGCCAACGCCGACCTGCTGGTGGTCGTCACCTCGGTGACCGACCCGGACCCGGCCCTGGGCTTCCTCGACCGCTGCCTGGTCGCCGCCTACGCCGGCGGCCTGGAGCCGCTGCTCTGCCTGACCAAGACCGACCTGGCCAGCCCCCGGGAGCTGCTGGACCGCTACGCCGGGCTCGAGGTGGACGCCGTCCCGATGTCGCGGGAGACGCCGCTGGACGAGCTGCTCGCCCGCCTGGAGGGGCGGATGAGCGTGCTGGTGGGCCAGTCCGGGGTCGGCAAGTCGACCCTGGTGAACCGCCTCGTCCCGGACGCCGACCGGGCCACCGGTGAGGTGACCAAGGTGGGCAAGGGCCGGCACACCTCGTCGTCGGCGGTGCTGCTGGACCTGCCCGGTGGCGGCACCGTGATCGACACCCCGGGCATCCGCTCGTTCGGCCTGGCGCACGTCACCGCCGAGGACGTGGTCGCCGCGTTCGACGACGTCGCCGAGGCCGCCGTCGACTGCCCGCCCGGGTGCGGGCACACCGCCGACGACCCCGACTGCGTGCTGGACGCCTGGGCCGACGCCGGCCCGCCGGCCCGCCGGGAGCGGCTGGCGAGCCTGCGCCGGCTGCTGGACGCCGTCGGCCAGCTCGGCCCCGGCTACTAGGAGGACCCCGTCCTCCTCACCGCTCGCAGGCTCGCGGCGAGCCTCTGGACGGGGCCGGGGCCGGGCTACTGACGGCCCGGCTGCCATCCCCGGCGGCGGAACAGCCCGCGGCGCGGTTCGGTGAACAGCGCGTCGTCCATCGGCTCGTCGACGGCCTCGATCCGCAGGTCGAGGCCCGGCGTCAGGCTCTCCGGGTCGTCGATCCACACGCAGACGCCGGTGCCGACGTCGAGCCGCACGCGGTACCGCTCGGGGTAGTCGGCCAGCACCGCGTCGACCACACCGGCGGCGGCCTGCGCCTCGTCGACGTGCCGCGAGCGGAGCAGGGTGCAGCAGGTGCAGCGCGGGTCGTAGGCCCGCGTCGTCCGGACCAGTGCCTCCCACGCCGGCCGGCCCCCGTGCTCGACCTCGACCACCGCGTCGACCTCGGTGCCGGGGAGGTCCGGCGCCCCGGTGTCGGGGTCGCGGCCGTCGGCGAGCTCGACCGGGTCGAGCATCGCCACCCAGTCGTAGCTCTGGTACATCGGCGCGTCGAAGGAGACGTCGTCGGGGCGGCGCGCGACCAGCCCGTCGGACCGGTACGCCGCCGCGGGCCCCTCGGTCGCCCACGGCAGCGTCACGGTGCGGCCCCCGTCGGCGGTGAGCACGCCGACCTGCTGCCGCTGCTCCCGGACCACCTGCAGGAGCCGCCCGTCGAGGGTCTCCACCCGGAGGAGGTCGGGGCGGCGCAGCCAGGCCCGCAGGGTGTCCGGCCGCCAGGGGTTGCCCGGCCAGCGCACGGTGAAGCGCAGCGTCGACCAGCGCCACGGCGAGGACCGGGCGAGGGCGCGGAAGGCGTCGGCGTCGGGCACGCCGGCCAGTCTGCTGCCCGTGATCATGGCGCCGCGACCAGGTTTCGGGCGGTTTCCGTGGTCCCGGCGCCATGATCACGGCGGACGGTGGGGGCTCCTACACGTCGACCCAGCCGCCGGTGCGCCAGTACAGCCCCGCCTCGCGGGAGAGCAGCCCCTCGTCGACCAGGTAGCGGCGCAGCGCGGCGGTGTCGGGGTGCCACACGGCCAGCAGCGCGTTCACCTCCCGCTCGGGGTAGCGGACGCCGACGTCGAACACCCGCACCAGGTGCTCCAGGACCAGCCGCCGCTTGCTCTGCTGGGCCGGGATGGAGACCAGCCGGCCGTCACGGACGAACGCGGACAGGACGGCGTCCTCGGCGGGGTCGTCGGAGAGCGGCGTGGGCGGCGGCGCGGCCTCCGCGGCGGCACGGGCCGCGGCGCCGAACCGGTCGGTGAGCAGCGCGAGGTCGTGCCGGTCGCGGCGCACCAGGCCGGCGCGGGCCAGCCGGCGGGCGGCGAGGGCGACGTCCTTGAGCGGCAGCCCGGATGCCTCCGCGACCTCCTCGATCGTGCCGGCGCCGAGGGCCAGCGCGGCGACCACCTTCAGGCGGGCCGGGTCGGCCAGCAGCCCGGCGATCGTCGCGGCGTCCACACCGCGACGGTATGCCGCGGCCCGACCGGGGGTAGGCCCGGGACATGGTGAGCCCCATCGACATCCAGAAGGCCCTCAAGGGCATGGACTACCCGGCGACCAAGGACCAGATCCTCGAGCACGCCAAGGGCAGCGACAAGGACGTGCTGGACGCGCTGCAGAAGATCGAGGACCGCGAGTACGAGGGGCCCAGCGGGGTCAGCTCCGCGGTGTTCGACTGAGCGCCCGCTAGGTTCGGTGCCCATGACACCGGGCCGGGACTACACGGGGGACATGCACCTGGCGCACGTGCTCGCCGACCAGGCGGACGCGATCAGCATGGACCGCTTCCGCGCGCTCGACCTCCAGGTCGACACCAAGCCCGACCTCACGCCGGTCACCGACGCCGACCGGGCGGTCGAGGAGCAGTTGCGCATCACGCTGGCCCGGGCGCGCACCCGCGACGCGGTGCTCGGCGAGGAGATGGGCGTGACCGGCCACGGGCCGCGGCGGTGGGTGCTCGACCCGATCGACGGGACGAAGAACTTCGTCCGCGGCGTGCCGGTGTGGGCGACGCTGATCGCCCTGTTCGACGGCGACGAGCCGGTGGTGGGACTGGTCTCCGCCCCGGCGCTCAACCGCCGGTGGTGGGCGGCCAAGGGCGTGGGCGCCTGGACCGGCCGGCGGCTGGAGTCGGCCACCCGCTGCACCGTGTCGAAGGTCGGTGCACTCGGTGACGCGAGCCTGAGCTACTCGAGCCTGTCGGGCTGGGAGGAGCGCGGCCTGCTCGGCGGTTTCCTCGACCTGACCCGATCTGTGTGGCGGACCCGCGCCTACGGCGACTTCTGGAGCTACGTGCTGCTGGCGGAGGGGGCGGTCGACGTCGCCTGCGAGCCGGAGGTCTCGCTGTGGGACCTCGCCGCGCTCGACGTCATCGTGCGGGAGGCCGGCGGCCGGTTCACCGACCTCTCCGGCGTCCCGGGCCCGGCGGGCGGCAGCGCCCTGGCGACCAACGGTGCGCTGCACGACGCGGCGCTGGAACTGCTCCGCCCGCGCGGCTGAACGGCCTCGGCCGGGCCCGCACGGGCCCGGCCGAGGACGGCCCCCTGCAGGGCCCCGCCGCGAGCTTGCGAGCGGTGGGGGGCAGGGGGTCCTTTCTCAGTGGCCGGTGCCCCACCCGCGGTCGGTGGTGCCCGACCCGCGGCCGCCCTGGAACCGCCGGCGGGCCTCGTCGATCTTCGCCCGGGTCTTCGGGTCCTTGGCGAACTGCTGGGCCTTCTCCGTGAACTGCGCGATCGTCCGCTTGCCCTGCGGGGTGTTGGCGTACTGGGTGAGCTTGCTGAACAACGACGCCATGCCGCTATCGCCTCCTCGGCCTCCGATGTGGACTCGTCCGGTCAACGGTGCCCGCGATCGCGCGGTTCCACACCGCTCACGCCCCGCGCCAGCGGTCGCGGGCCACGCGCAGCTCCGGCGAGGGGCGCGGCTCGACGGCCGACCCCGTCTCCGGGCGGGCGAGCACCTCGGTGCCGGTCCCCCGGCCGGCGAGCAGCGCGGCGCCCACCGCTGACGCGCTGCGGAGCGCGACGGTGCGCACCGGCTCCCCGAGGACGTCGGCGAGCAGCTGCGCGACGACCGGCGCACGCCCCCCGCCCCCGGTGAGGACCACCGGACCGCGGCCTCCGAGCAGGTCGGCCGCCGCCCCCACCGCGAACACGACGCCCTCCACGGCGGCGCGGGCGAGGTCCGCGCGGGTCGTGCCCGCGGACAGGCCGGTCCAGCTGCCCCGGTCGGCCGGGCCGGCCACGCCGCCGCGCTCGCCGGTGAGGAACGGCCGGAAGACCACTCCCCCGGCGCCCACCGGCGCACCCGCCGCCGCCTCGAACAGCTCGGCGCTGCTCAACCCGAGGACGCCGCACACCCACGACCAGGCCAGCCCGCCGTTCTGCAGCGCGGCCATGGCGTACCAGCCGCCCTCGACGTCGGCGTAGCAGTGCACCGGCGGGTCGTCGGCCGGCGCCGGCACCGCAGCCGGCCGCAGCACCTGCGCGCCGGTGCCCAGGTTGACCTGCCGGGCGCTCCCCGTCCCGGCCGCGAGCAGGGCCAGCGGCGTGTCCGCGCCGCCCACGACCACCGGCACCTCCCCGACCGGCAGGCGGGCCTCCCCCACCACCTCCGCCGACGGGCGCACGGCGGGCAGCAGCGCCGGGTCGATGCCGGCGGCCCGCGCGGCCGGCGTCGACCAGGTGTCGGCGACGACGTCCCACAGCAGGGTCCCGGAGGCGTCGCTGCGGTCGGTGACCCGCGGGTCGGCGTCAGGCACCAGGCTGCTGCGCAGCGCGTCCTTGGGCAGCAGCACCGCGGCCGCCCGCCGCACCAGGCCGGGGTCGTGCGCGGCCAGCCAGGCCAGCACCGGCCCGGTCATGCCGGGCACCAGCGGGTTGGCCAGCGCTGCCCGGTCGTCGTCCGGCAGCGCGCGCCAGCGAGCCACCTCGTCGGTGGCGCGGGCGTCCGGCCAGAGCACCGCCGCAGCCAGGGGCCGCCCGGCGGCGTCGGCCAGGACGGTGCCGTGCATCTGCCCGGACAGGCCCAGGCCGCCGATCCGGCGGCCGGCCAGCGCCGGGGTCACCTGGGCCAGGGCGTCGTCGAAGGCGCGGCGCCAGGCGGCCGGGTCGGTCTCGGCCCACCCGGGCCGGGGCCGGTCCAGCGGGTAGCCGGCCTCGCCCTCGGCGAGCACGGTGCCGTCGGGGTCGAGGACGACGAGCTTGAGCCCGCTCGTGCCGAGGTCGGCGCCGAGCAGGACGCCGGTCACCGGGGTGCGTGCGCGAACCCGCCGGTGCGGCCGTTGCGGTCGGCCAGCAGCCCCGCCAGCGTGCTCACCGCGATCTCCGCGGGGGTCCGCGAGCCGATGTCCAGGCCGATCGGCCGGTGCACCCGCGCGACCTCCTCCGGTGGCACCCCGAGGGCGGCCAGCGCCGCGACGTGCGGCCCCTCGTGCCGCGGGTTGCCCATCACCCCCACCCAGCGGACCGGCCGGGCCAGCGCGTCGCGCAGTACCTCCCCCAGCTCGGGGCGGTGGTGGTCGGTGACGACGACGTCGGCGTCGGCCAGGTCGCCGTCCAGCTCGGCGAAGGCGGTCACGTCGGCCCCGCGCGCGGGGTCGGGGTCGAGCAGGACGACGCGGAAGCCCAGGTCGGGAGCCCACCGGCCGAGCACCTCGGCGACCGGCGAGGCGAAGACGGCGACGAGGGTCCGGCCGGTGACCTCGGGGGACGGCGCGCCGTGGGCCACCCCGCAGTTCGGGTCGGCGCTCATGCCGCGCCCCGCTCCGGGCTGTCGCCGTAGGCGTAGGAGGCGTCGGCGTACCGGCTGCCCTCGGCCACCCCCGGCGGGGCGATCGCCGACAGCCGGGCCAGCTCGTCGTCCGACAGCTCGACGGCGGCCGCGCCGGCGTTCTCCTCCAGGTAGGCCCGCCGCTTCGTGCCGGGGATCGGGACGACGTCCTCGCCCTGCGCCAGCACCCACGCCAGCGCCAGCTGACCGGCCGTGCAGCCCTTGGCCTCCGCGAGCGCCCGGACGGCGTCGACCAGCCGCAGGTTCGCGGCGAAGGCGTCCCCGGTGAAGCGCGGGTGGCCGCGCCGGAAGTCGTCGGCGGCGAAGTCCTCGGGGCTCTTGATCGCCCCGGTGAGGAAGCCGCGGCCCAGCGGGCTGAACGGCACGATGCCGATCCCGTGCTCGCGGGCGACGCCCAGGACCTCCCCCTCGAGGTCGCGCGTCCACAGCGACCACTCGCTCTGCAGCGCGGCGATCGGGTGGACGGCCACGGCGCGGCGGATGGAGGCGGCCGACGCCTCCGACAGCCCGAGGTGCCGGACCTTGCCCTGCTGCACCAGCTCGGCCATCGCCCCGACGGTGTCCTCGATCGGCACCCGCGGGTCGACCCGGTGCTGGTAGTAGAGGTCGATCACGTCGACGCGCAGCCGGCGCAGGCTGGCCTCGGCGCAGGCCCGCACGTTCTCCGGGCGGCCGTCGATCGCCATGCCGCCGTCCCGGCGGGACAGCGAGAACTTGGTGGCCAGCTGGACCTCGTCGCGCCGCCCGGCGATCGCCTCGCCGACCAGCTCCTCGTTGTGCCCGTCGCCGTAGACGTCGGAGGTGTCGAGGAAGGTGACGCCGAGGTCCAGCGCCCGGTGGACGGTGGCGATCGACTCGTCGCGGTCGGCGGCGCCGTAGCTCTGGCTCATCCCCATGCAGCCGAGGCCGAGGGAGGAGACGACCAGGCCGTCGCGGCCGAGCGTGCGGGTACCGACAGGTGGGTGCGAGGTCACCCCCGCATCCTCGCGCCGCGGGTTCGACGGCCGCCACCGGCCCGGACCCGGACGGCGGTCCGGCTACGCGAGCAGCACCGGCAGCCGCTCCAGGCCGTGGACGATGACGCTGCGCCGGTGGCGCAGCGCCTCCGGGGGCACCGCCAGGCGCAGGCCGGGGAACCGGTCGAGCAGCGCCCGCAGGGCCACCTCCCCCTCCAGGCGCGCCAGCGGGGCACCCAGGCAGTAGTGCAGCCCGTGACCGAAGGCCAGGTGCCCGCCGGCGTCGCGGTCGGGGTCGAGCAGCTCGGGCCGGTCGAAGCGGTCCGGGTCCCGGTTGGCCGCGCCCACCGACAGCGTCACCACCGACCCCGCGGGGATGGTGGTGCCCGAGTACTCGACGTCCTCGGCGGCGAAGCGGAGCGGGGCGTTGTGAACGGGGCCGTCCCAGCGCAGGAACTCCTCGACCGCCGCGGGGACCCGCTCCGGGTCGGCGAGCAGGTGCTCGCGCAGCGCGGCGTCGGTGGCGACACCCAGCACCGCGTTGCCGATGAGGTTGGCCGTGGTCTCGTGGCCGGCGATGAGCAGCAGCACGCCCATCGCCACGACCTCCTCGGTGCTGAGCTGGTCGCCGGCGTCGGAGACCTCGACCAGGGCCGAGACGAGGGCGCCGTCCGGGGCCCGCCGCTTGGTCTCGACGAGGGCGTACAGGTACTCCGCCAGTCCCCGGGTGGCCTGCTGCTCGTCGGCGTCGTCGTGGTCGTCGACCAGCGCGCGCGACCAGGCCCCGAAGGCGTCGCGGTCGGTGTCGGGCACCCCGAGCAGCTCGCAGATCACGGCCATGGGCAGCGGCACCGCGTAGCCGGCCAGCAGGTCGACCGGCTCCCCGGTGGGCAGCGCGTCGAGCAGGCCGGCGGCCAGGGCCTCGATGCGCGGCCGCAGCTCGGCGGTGCGCCGCGGGGTGAAGGCCCGGGCGACCAGCCGGCGCAGCCGGGTGTGGTCCGGCGGGTCGAGCAGGATCATCATCGAGCCGAACGGGCCGGGCAGGCGCGGGGCCTGCGCGCGGACCTCCGGCGGCAGGGTGGCCCGGTGGTCCTTGACCAGCCGGGGATCGGTGAAGGCCGCGCGCACGTCGTCGTAGCGGGTGACCAGCCAGGTGGTGCCGCCCCGCGGCAGCGCCACCTCGCGCACCGGGGCCTGCGCGCGCAGCCGCTCGTAGGCCGGGTAGGGGTCCCCCCAGAACGAGCCCTCGAACACCGAGTCGTCGACCGCCGTCACCTCGGGCCCCCCTGCCTCCGCCGGCTCACCGGCCCAGCGTCGGGGCCGCCGACCCCGGCGGCAAGACGGAACAGGGGTGTCGCGGTCGCTCACCCCCGCGACAGGCGGTCGATGCGGCGCATCTCGTCGTCGGTCAGGGAGAAGCCCCCGATCGCCAGGTTGGCGCGGATCCGCTCCGGGGTGGCCGACTTGGGGATGACCACGACGCCGTGCTCCACGTGCCAGCGCAGCACCACCTGCGGCGGGGTGACGCCGTGCGCGTCGGCGACCTCGCGCAGCACCGGGTCCCCGAGGTCGGTGTTCTTGAACGGGCTGTAGCCCTCCAGGACGACGTCCCGCTCCCGGTGCCCGGCCTGGACCTGCGCGTCGTACCTGGCCGGCGCCCAGCTGACCTGGTTGACCTGCGGCGTCACCCCGGTCGCCCGCGTCAGCCGGTCGACCTGCTCGAGGGAGTAGTTGCTGACCCCGATCGCGCGGGCGCGGCCGGCCTCGCGGGCGGCGACGAAGCGCTCCCACACGCCCTCGCCGGCGCCGCCGAGCGGCCAGTGGATCAACCACAGGTCGACGGCGTCCACACCGAGCGCGTCCAGCGACGCCGCCAGGGTCCGGTCGGGCCGGCCGGCCTCGCGGGGCGGCAGCTTGGTGGTCAGGAAGACCTCGTCCCGGTCGACGCCGGAGTCGCGCAGGGCCCGCCCGACCTCCGCCTCGTTGCGGTACATCGTCGCGGTGTCCAGGTGCCGGTACCCGGCGTCCAGCGCGGTGCGGACGGCGTCGTAGCAGGTCGGCCCGGTCAGCTGCCAGGTGCCGAACCCGAGCAGCGGCATGCGGCCGCCGCCGGCGAGCGGCACCGCGGGGACGGCGGTCTCGGTCATGCCGGGCCGGTGCCCGCCACCGCGCCCGACGACACCCCGCGCGGGCGCCTCCCGTCTGGTGGGATGGACGGCGACGGGCCGGCGACCGGCCGGCCGCCTGGGAGGGCCCCGTGCACTACGCCGAGTCCGTCGTCGACCTGGTCGGCAACACCCCGCTCGTGCGGCTGACCTCCGTCACCCGGGACCTGGGGCCGGACGCGCCGCTGGTGCTGGCCAAGGTCGAGTACCTCAACCCCGGCGGGTCGGTGAAGGACCGGATCGCCGTCCGCATGGTCGACGCCGCCGAGGCCAGCGGCGCGCTGCGCCCGGGCGGCACCATCGTGGAACCGACCAGCGGCAACACCGGCATCGGCCTGGCCCTGGTCGCCCAGCAGCGCGGCTACCGCTGCGTCTTCGTCTGCCCGGACAAGGTCGGCCAGGAGAAGATCAACGTGCTCAAGGCCTACGGGGCCGAGGTGCACGTGTGCCCCACCGCCGTCGACCCGGCCGACCCGCGCTCGTACTACTCGGTGTCCGACCGGCTGGCCCGCGAGCTGCCCGGCGGGTGGAAGCCCGACCAGTACTCCAACCCGGCCAACCCGCGGTCGCACTACGAGACCACCGGCCCGGAGATCTGGGCGCAGACCGAGGGCCGGGTCACCTGCTTCGTCACCGGCGTCGGCACCGGCGGAACGATCAGCGGCACCGGCCGCTACCTCAAGGAGGCCTCCGGCGGGCGGGTGCGGGTGGTGGGCGCCGACCCCGAGGGCTCGGTCTACTCCGGCGGCACCGGCCGGCCCTACCTGGTGGAGGGCGTCGGCGAGGACTTCTGGCCACCCGCCTACGACCGCACCGTCGCCGACGAGATCATCGCCGTCACCGACGCGGACTCCTTCGCGATGACCCGCCGGCTGGCCCGCGAGGAGGGGATGCTCGTCGGCGGCTCCTGCGGGATGGCGGTCGTCGCCGCGCTGCGCGCCGCCGAGCGGTTGACGGCGGACGACGTCCTCGTCGTCCTGCTGCCCGACGGCGGTCGCGGCTACCTGAACAAGATCTTCAACGACGAGTGGATGGCCGACTACGGCTTCCTCGAGGAGACCGGCGGGGAGAGCGTCGGCGAGCTGCTCGCCGCGAAGTCCGGCACCACTCCCCAGCTGGTGCACACCCACCCCAACGAGACGGTGCGCGAGGCGATCGACATCCTCCGCGAGTACGGCGTCAGCCAGCTGCCCGTCGTCCGGGCCGAGCCGCCGGTGACCGCCGGCGAGGTGGTCGGGTCGGTGTCGGAGAAGGCGCTGCTCGACGCGCTGTTCGCCGGGCGGGCGAGCCTGTCCGACCGGGTCGAGCGGCACATGTCCCAGCCCCTGCCGATCATCGGCTCCGGCGAGCCGGTGAGCGCCGCGGTGGCCGCCCTCGGCGAGGCCGACGCGCTGCTGGTGCACGAGGACGGCAAGCCCGCGGGTGTGGTCACCCGCCAGGACGTGCTCGGCCACCTGGCGGGATTCGCGCCTACGGTCGGGGCACAGTGACCGAGCTCGCGAGGTCACCGATGACAGAGCCGGCGCCGGTCCCGGAGCCGACGAGCGCCAGCGAGGAGGCCCTGTGACCGGCTTCAACACCCGCGCCATCCACGCCGGGCAGGACCCGGACCCCGCGACCGGCGCGGTGATCGTCCCGGTGCACCTGACGACGACCTACAAGCAGGACGGCGTCGGCGGGCTGCGCGGCGGCTACGAGTACAGCCGCAGCGGCAACCCGACCCGGACGGCGCTGCAGGAGGCCCTGGCCGCGCTCGAACAGGGCCGGCACGGGCTGGCCTTCGCCTCCGGCCTGGCCGCCGAGGACACCCTGCTGCGGACGGTCTGCGAGCCGGGCAGCCACGTCGTGCTGGGCGGGGACGCCTACGGCGGCACCTTCCGGCTCATCTCGAAGGTCGTCTCGCGCTGGGGGGTCGAGCACACGCCGGCCGACCTCAACGACGTCGACGCGCTGCGGGCGGCGATCCGGCCGACGACGCGGGTGGTCTGGTGCGAGACGCCGACCAACCCGCTGCTCAACATCGCCGACATCGCGCTGCTGGCCGAGGTCGCGCACGAGGCCGGAGCGCTGCTCGTCGTCGACAACACCTTCGCCTCGCCCTACCTGCAGCAGCCGCTGACGCTCGGGGCGGACGTCGTCGTGCACTCCACGACCAAGTACCTCGGCGGGCACTCCGACGTCGTCGGCGGCGCGCTCGTGGTCGGGGACGACGCCGACCTCGCCGAGCGGCTGGCCTTCTCCCACAACGCGATGGGCGCCGTGGCCGGCCCGTTCGACTCCTGGCTGGTGCTGCGCGGCATCAAGACCCTCGGCGTCCGGATGGACCGTCACCAGGCCAACGCCGCCCGGATCGCGGAGTTCCTGCTCGGCTCCGACGCCGTGACCTCCGTGCTCTACCCGGGCCTGCCCGACCACCCCGGCCACGACATCGCCGCGAAGCAGATGTCCGGCTTCGGCGGGATGCTGTCGTTCCGGCTGGCCGGTGGGGAGGACGCCGCACTGCGGGTGTGCGAGCGGGCGCAGGTGTTCACCCTCGCGGAGTCCCTCGGCGGCGTGGAGTCGCTGATCGAACACCCGGCGCGGATGACGCACGCCAGCGCCGCCGGCTCGCCGCTGGAGGTGCCCGGCGACCTGGTGCGCCTGTCGGTCGGCATCGAGGACGTGGAGGACCTGCTCGCCGACCTGGAGCAGGCGCTGGCCTGAACGGAGTGCGGCGGTGCAGGGGACCTGGACTGCCGCACTCCGCTGTGACTCAGTCGGCCAGGGAGAGCGCCTGGGTCGGGCACTGGGCGACGGCGTCGCGGACGGCGGCGAGCTGGTCGGCGCCCGGCTCCGGCCGCAGCAGCGTGACCACGCCGTCGTCCCCGACCTCGAACACCTCCGGGGCCAGCAGCTCGCACGTGCCCGAGCCGACGCAGCGCTCGAGGTCGACGACCACCCGCATCACGCCACCCCCGTCAGCCGGGCCGGCAGCCGCTTGAGGCCGTTGACGAACGAGGAGCGCAGCCGGTCCGGCGGCCCGTCGACCGCCAGGTCGGGCAGCTGGTCGAACAGCGCCCGAAAGGTCACCGCGATCTCCCGGCGGGCCAGGTGCGCGCCCAGGCAGAAGTGCGGCCCCCGCGACCCGAACCCGACGTGCGGGTTGGGGTCGCGGGCGAGGTCGAGGAGCTCCGGGGCGCGGAAGACGGCGGGGTCCCGGTTGGCGGCGGCGTAGAACAGCAGGAACTTGTCCCCGGCGGTGAACTGGTGGCCGTTCACCTCGCCGTCCCGGGTGGCGGTGCGCCGCATCCAGGTCACCGGGCTGGTCCAGCGCACCACCTCCTCGACGGCGGTGCGGTCCAGCCCCGGGTCGGCTCTCCAGCGGGCGCGCTGCTCCGGGTGCTCGGCGAGGGCCAGGACGCCCTGGGAGATGGCGTTGCGGGTGGTCTCGTTGCCGGCGACGAGCAGCAGGATGAAGAACGAGGCGATCTCCTGGTGGGACAGCCGCTCGCCGTCCACCTCGGTGGTGACCAGGGCCGTCGTGAGGTCCTCGCGGGGGTCGGTCAGCCGCTCGGCGGCCAGCCGCTCCATGAGGGCGGCCAGCTCCATGCCGGCGGTCAGGAACGCGGTGAGCGTGTCCTCCTCGTTCTCGATGAGCTCGGGGTCCCCGCCGGAGAGGATGACGTTGGACCGCGAGAGCACCCCGGGCCGCTCCTCCTCGGGGATCCCCATCATGTCGCAGATGACCTGCAGCGGGATCGGCGCGGCGAGGTCGGCGACGACGTCGATCCGCCCGTCGGAGGCCTCCGCCGTCCGCCGGGCCCGGGCCAGGACGTCGTCGACCACGGCGCGCACCGAGTCCACGGTCCGCTCGAGCATGCGCGGGGTGAACGTCTTCGACACGATGCGGCGGATCTTGGCGTGCCGGGGGTCGTCCATGCTGATCAGCGACCCGTAGAACTCGTTGAGGTCGGCCGGGATGTCCTGGATGGACACCGCGCCCCTGCCCGAGCAGAACACGGCCGGCTGCGAGCTGATCGCCTCGACGTCGGCGTAGCGGGTCACCGCCCAGTAGCCCGGGCCGGCCGGCAGCATCGGGATCTCCGGCTCGGCGAAGAAGGCGAACGGCCGCTCCCGGCGCAGCGCGGCGAAGGCGGCGTACCGCTCGGCCGGCGGGTGCAGCCACCAGTCGCGGTCGGAGAGGTCCAGGGCGTCGAGGTCGATGTCGGCGGGGTCGATGGTGTCCGGTGCGGTGGCCTCCACGGTTCCGGTCCTCCCCTGCGAACGGTCAGCAGTGACCGGTCACGCTAGAGAGGAGGCACCGGAACGCACAACACGGTCGCGAGACGACGGAGGGCCCGGCCACCGTGGTGGCCGGGCCCTCCGAGGAGTAGCGGGGACAGGATTCGAACCTGTGACCTCTGGGTTATGAGCCCAGCGAGCTACCGAGCTGCTCCACCCCGCGTCGCACCTCCACCATACACGGCTCTCCAGAAGCCGCCGCGGGGCCCCGGTCACTCGCGCGCGCCTCACGCTCCGTACCGCTCTCGCGACCTACAGTCTCGCCCGTGGCGGAGGTGGCGACGAGCAGCTTCGTCGGCGACCCGCAGCCGGTGGAGGTCTTCCACGCCGGCGCCTGGTTCCCCGGCGAGCTCCTGGGCTGGCGGTTCGACGAGACGGGGACCTGCCGCGTGCGGGTCCGCTGCGTGGTGGGCGGCCTCCGGCACACCGCCTGGACCGACCTGTCCCACCTGCGGCTGCCGACGGCCGACGTCCCGCCCCCAGCGGACGACGCTCCGGCTCCCCCCGCCGCCGTCCCGCACCAGCGCCCCACCGCGGCGGACGACGACACCGGACGGCACCCGCTGCTGACCGACTGGGGCCGGCACGAGCAGGCCGCGCCGCTCCCCCGACCGCGCCGCTCCGGCCTCGTGGACTGGCTGACCGCGGGCTGACCTGGCGTCGCCCCGCCTCAGCGCGACGAGCTCGCCGGGCCGGCGTTCGCGGCGACGGCTACCGGTTCTCCTGACGGTCCCGAGCGCCGGTGGTCAGCCGGTCCGGCTGCGGCGGTGGGCCACGGCGGCCAGGGCGCCGGCGCACAGGCGGAAGTCGGCCCGCCGCTCATCCACCTCCCGGCCGGCGAAGGCGACCGTCCCGGCCAGCGGCTCGAGGAGCCCGACGAGCGTCTGCAGCAGCGTGGACTTGCCCGCACCGTTGGCCCCGACCAGTCCCAGCGCCCGTCCCGGCTGCAGGCAGACGTCGACGGGTGCACACACCGGCGAGCCCGCGTAGCCGGCTTCGAGGGCCGCCGCGAACAGCAGTGCGGTCAGGGTCGTTGCACCGGTCATCGTCCCGCCACGCTAGGCCACCGACCGCGCCCCTCCGGCGACCACGCGGGGTGCAGGCCCTCCGCAGACGCGACAGGGGCCCTCACAGTTCCTGTGAGGGCCCCTGTCATCTGTAGCGGGGGCAGGATTCGAACCTGCGACCTCTGGGTTATGAGCCCAGCGAGCTACCGAGCTGCTCCACCCCGCGTCGGTGAGACCACCATACCCCTCCTCCGCGGCGGTGCGCACGCGGCCCCGGGGTGGGCCCCACCACAGGCCGTCACCCGCCGCCGGACGCCGCCTGCGCCGACTGGTAGGCGTCCACCGCCGCCTGCAGGTCGGCCAGCGCCTGGCCCTGCGCCGCGAAGTCACCCGAGCGCTGCGCGTTCTGGAGCGCCTGCAGCGCGGAGTTGATCGCGTCCACGGCCGACTGGAGCTCGGGGGTGTTCGCCGTCCCGCCGTCCGCCGGGGGTGCCGGCGGAGTGGTGGGCGCCGGCGTGGTGGACGGCGAGGGGCTCGGCGTCGCCGGCTCCTCCGACGTCCCGTCGCTGTCGGTCGCCGACTCCCCCGCCCCGGCACCGAAGACCTGGTCGAGGGCCTCGGCGAGGGTGTTGGCGTAGCCCACCCGACCGCCGTAGTTGACCAGCACCTTCCGCAGCAGCGGGAAGGAGTTGTCGCCGGTGCCCTCGACGTAGAGCGGCTGCACGTAGAGCAGACCGTCGCCGCCGATCGGCAGGGTCAGCAGGTTGCCGAACACCGCCCGCGACTCCTGGCTGTTGAACAGGGTCACGTCGGGCCGGACCTGGTCGTTGGTGTTGAAGGACTGCTGCACCTGCTGCGGGCCGCGGAAGGGCGTGTTGCCCGGCAGCCGCAGCACCTGGATCTCCCCGTAGGTCTCCGGGTCGCTGGACGCGGAGATGAACGAGGAGAGGTTCTCCCGGCGGAAGGCGTTGAGCGCGCTGGTGAGCTGGAAGCTCGCCTGCTCGTCACCGGGCCGTTGGGCCAGGATGTAGTACGGCGGCTGGGCCTCCTGGGTGTCCTGCGTCGGGTCGGCCGGCACCTGCCAGCGGTCGTTCTGGTTGTAGAAGTCGACCGGGT
The DNA here is from genome assembly GCF_054050075.1 of Geodermatophilus sp. SYSU D00965. Taxonomy (NCBI): domain Bacteria; kingdom Bacillati; phylum Actinomycetota; class Actinomycetes; order Geodermatophilales; family Geodermatophilaceae; genus Geodermatophilus; species Geodermatophilus sp. SYSU D00965. Next base: position 22,712 of record NZ_JBJGYQ010000014.1, read on the forward strand.
CGCTGACGTGGTAACGGGTCAGGATGTCCCGCTGCAGCTTGAACAGGTCCTCCGGGTAGCGCACGTGGCTGACCAGCTCGTCGGACATCTGGTCGCGCGGCTCGACGACGCCGGGGAACGCCTTCATGTAGGTCTGCAGGACCGGGTCGTCGACGTCCCACTGGTACAGGGTCACCGTGCCGTCGTAGGCGTCCACAGTGGCCTTGACCGAGTTGCGGATGTAGTTGAACTGCTCGTTGGGCAGGGCCGTCGTCCCGGTGCCGGTGAGCGCGTCGGTGGCGGCCTCGCCGAGCTCCATCGACTCGGAGTACGGGTAGGAGTCCGAGGTCGTGTAGCCGTCGAGGATCCACTGGATCCGGCCGTCGATCACCGCCGGGTAGGGGTCGCCGTCCACCTCGAGGAACGGCGCGGCCTTCTCCACGCGGTCCCGCGGGTCGCGCACGTAGAGCACCTTCGAGGCGTCGTTGACCGCGCTGGAGAGCAGGAAGTTGCGCTCCCGGTAGTAGATGGCGAAGGTCAGCTGCCGGAAGAAGCTGCCGATCGCGACGCCACCCTCGCCGGTGTAGGTGTTGTTGATCTGGCCCTCGTCCGACCCGTCCTCGGGCTGGTCGAACTCCCGCGGCGTGGCCCCCTCCGGCGCGCCGACGACCGAGTAGTTGTCGTTGCCGATCAGCTCGCCGTAGTAGATCCGCGACTGCTCGACGTCGATGGTGCCGGTCGTCGGCAGGTCCCGGGTGGTGAAGTTGGGCTCGCCGCCCTCCTGGCCGGTCACCACCTGGTTGGCCGGCGCCGCCACGAAGCCGTTGCCGTGGGTGTAGACGGTGTGCCGGTTGATCCAGGTGTCCTGGTTCTCCGACAGCGCGTCGCTGTTGAGCTCGCGCACGGCGACGACGTAGTCCCGGGTCTCGCCGTCGATCGTGTACCGGTCGATGTCGAGCTTCTCGGGGAAGCCGTAGACGTTGCGGATCTGCTGGCGCGCGGTGAACGTGTCGGCCAGGACGTTCGGGTCCAGCAGCCGCGCGTTGGGGATCGTCTGCGTGTCGTTGCGCAGCTCCGCCTGCGCCGCCGCGGTGTCGACCGACTCGCCGGTGCTGTCCTGGGCGTAGTCGACGTACTCCACGTCGGAGAGGTCGTAGGCGTCGCGCGTCGAGGCGATCGCCCGCTCGATGTAGTCCGACTCCCGCTGGTCGGCGCTGGGCCGGACGACGAACTGCTGCACGATCGCCGGGTAGGCCACGCCGATCACCAGGCTCGACAGCAGCAGCAGCACCAGGGCGGCGGCCGGCAGGCGGAAGTTGCGGACGACGACGTTGGCGAAGAACGCGACGGCGCAGACGGCCGCGGCGAACACGAGGATCGTCTTGGCCGGGAGCAGCGCGTTGACGTCGGTGTAGCTGGCGCCGTTGAACAGCTCGCCGCGGTCGGAGTAGACCAGCCCGTAGCGGTCCAGCCAGTAGGCCACCGCCTTCAGCGCCACGAACAGCCCGAGCAGCACCGACAGCTGGATCATCGCCGCCGACGTCAGCTTCTGCCCCGGCGTCTGCAGCCGCAGCCCGCCGAACACGTAGTGGGTGAGCAGCGAGCCGATCAGCGCGAGCAGCACGATGGCGAAGCCGAAGCCGAGCAGCAGCCGATAGAAGGGGTAGTCGAAGACGAAGAACGACAGGTCCAGGCCGAACTGCGGGTCGGTCCGGCCGAAGTCGGTCGCGTTGCGGAACGTCAGCCAGGTCTCCCAGTTGCCCTGGGCGGTGAACCCGGCGAACAGGCCGAGGACGACGGCGACCGCGGTCAGCACCAGGGTGCGGCGCGGCTCCAGCGACTGCCGGTAGCGCTCCAGGTTCTGCTGCTCCAGCGACATCGGCCGGAACGTGGGGCGGAACCGGTAGGCGAGGTAGATCGCGAGGGCGGTCAGGCCCCCGGTGGCCACACCGGCCACGGCGAACAGCAGCGCGCGGGTCTGCAGTTCGGTCCAGAAGACCTCGGTGTAGCCGGTCTCGTCGAACCACAGGTAGTCGACGTAGACGTTGGTCAAGGTCCCGATGGCCGTGAACAGCACCAGCAGCACGGCGATGGCCCCGATGACCACCTTCGCGCGCCGCGACAGCGTCGGCACGGACACGGGGGGCCGCATGGCCACGAGCGGTCTCCTTCAGTTGCGGTCGTGGCGGGCAGCCACGGACGTCCCGACGGCGGGTCGCCGGGATGGCCGGCACGGGCCTCCCGGCACCGATCCGGTCAACCCAGATCAACGCGCGGGACCGCGCCGGGTTCCCACCACCCGCTGTCGCGGACAGCTTCCCCCACCGCACCCCGGCTGTGTCGCCGGGGCGCGCTCAGCAGGTTTGCGGTGTGCGCCCGGCGCGGAAGTCGGCCAGCGCCTCGAGGGCGTCGTCCAGGGTGGCCACCCGGGCCGTGAGCAGCCCCTCCTGCGGCGCGGCCAGCGCGTCGGCGCAGTTGTCGGCGGGCACCAGGAACAGCTCGGCGCCGATCTCCGAGGCGGCGACCATCTTCAGCTGGATGCCGCCGATCGGGCCGACGTCGCCGTCTGCGTCGATCGTCCCCGTCCCGGCCACCAGGGCCCCGCCGGTCAGGTCGGTGTCCCCGACCAGGTCGAGGATCCCGAGGCTGAGCATCAACCCGGCCGAGGGGCCGCCGACGTCCTCGATGCGGATGTCGACGTCGAACGGCGCCGACGGCTGCTCGCGGACGAGCACGCCGAGCAGCGAGCCCCCGTCGTCCTCCGCGGCCCGCGTGGTGACCGTCGCCGTCCCGGGCCGCCCCAGGCGGGTGTAGTCGACGGCGACCGACGAGCCGGCGGGGATCGAGGCCAGGACCTCGTCCAGGGTCTGCACGTCGGGGACGGCCCGGCCGTCGACGCGCTCGACGGCGTCGCCCTCCTCCAGAGCGCCGTCGGACGGCGAGTCCTCGGTCAGGCCGCGCACGACCACCTTGACCGGGTACCCGAGCTCCGACAGCGCCGCCGCCTCGGCCGCCTCCTCGGAGGTGAGGAACGCCTGCCGGTTGGCCTCGCGGGTCTCCTCCTCGGTGCGGCCCGTCGGGTACACCGACTCCTCCGGGACGACGCTCACCTCGTCGTCGAACCAGCCCTTGACCGCCTCGACCAGGCTCAGCCCGGCGCGGCTCACCCCGACGGTGGTGAGCGTCAGCTCTCCGTCGACCTCGTTGCGCTCGCGGCCCTCGACGCTGATGACCGGCTCTCCGTCGATGTCGCCCAGGGTGTTGAAGGTCGGCCCCGGCACCTGCGCCACGTAGGGCACCGGCACCGCGGCGCCGAGGACGCCGAAGACCACGAGCAGCACGACACCGACGCTGAGGACGGCGATCCGACGGGTCACGACCGGCCAGCTTAGGAGGCCGGGCTGAACGCGGCCGGGGCCTCGGCGGTTCCGGGTTGCGCTGCGGGCGGACGCGGACTCCGCACGGAGATCACCACGTCTACCGTGGTGGCATGAGCGATCTCCCGTTCGGCTTCGGCCTCCCCGATCGCGACCCCGAGCGCCGCGACCAGCCCGGAGCCGGCGGCGGCAACGACCCGTTCGGCTTCGGCGCCCTCTTCGGTGGCGGCGCGGGCGCGGGCACGCCCGAGGAGCTGCTCGGCAAGATGCCGCTGTTCGCCGAGCTGCAGAAGCTCATGAACTGGTCCGGCGGGCCGGTCAACTGGGACCTCGCCCGCCAGGGGGCGATCAGCACGCTGGCCACCGGGTCCCAGCCGACGTCCGAGGCCGAGCGCGCCGCCGTCGCCGACGCGCTGCGCCTGGCCGACCTCTGGCTGGACCAGGTCACCGAGCTGCCGTCGGGGGTGGACCGCGCGCTGGCGTGGTCCCGCGTGGAGTGGGTCGAGCAGACCCTGCCCGCGTGGAGCGAGCTCATCGACCCGCTGGCCGAGCGGGTGGTCGGCGCCATGACCAGCGCGCTGCCCGCCGAGGCCGCGGCGATGGCCGGCCCGCTGGCCGGGATCATGGGCCGGATGGGCGGGCTGATGTTCGGCGCCCAGGTCGGCCAGGCGCTGGGACGGCTGTCCGGCGAGGTCCTCACCAGCACCGAGGTGGGCATCCCGCTGGCCCCCGCCGGCGCCGGCGTGCTCCTGCCGCAGAACGTGGCCGAGTTCGCCGCCGGGCTCGACCGCCCGGCGGAGGAGGTCCGGCTGTTCCTGGCGCTGCGCGAGGCGGCGTCGCAGCGGCTGTTCGTGCACGTGCCCTGGCTGCGCCAGCAGCTGCACGACGCCGTGCACGCCTACGCCCGCGGCATCAAGGTCGACCGCGAGGCCATCGAGCGCGGCATCAACGAGGCCATGGGGTCGATGGGCGGCATCGACCCGAGCAACCCGGAGAGCATCCAGCAGCTGCTGGGCAGCGGGTTGCTCGAGCCGGAGGAGACGCCGGAGCAGCAGATGGCGCTGCGCCGCCTGGAGACCCTCCTGGCCCTGGTCGAGGGCTGGGTGGACGCCGTCGTCGCGGCCGCCGCCGGTGAGCGGCTGCCCGGCCACGGCGCGCTGGCCGAGACGATGCGCCGGCGGCGGGCGTCGGGCGGTCCGGCCGAGCAGACCTTCGCGACGCTGGTCGGCCTGGAGCTGCGGCCCCGGCGGCTGCGGGACGCCGCCACCGTCTGGGGCGCCATGGCCCAGCGCCACGGCAACGCCGAGCGGGACCGGCTGTGGTCCCACCCGGACCTGCTGCCGACCTCCGACGACCTCGACGAGCCGCTGGACTTCGTGGCCCGGCAGGGTGTGGACGACGAACTCCGCGCCCTCACCGAGGACCCGACCGAGGAGCCTCAGAAGCCCGACGACCCGCAGGACGACACCAAGGACTGAGCCCGGCATCGAGCGCCGGGGACGGCACGCAGCCGGGGTGGACCGGTCGCGTGGGTCCGGAGGACCGCGATGTGCTCAGTCCACGAGGTCGTCGCCGCCGGCGGCCGGAGCGGGGCCGTCGGCGTGCGAGAGCTCCACGCCCTCGAGGAACCCGCGGGCGCGCTCGGCCCGCGGGTAGCGCGCCACCAGCGCCCAGAACGTCGCGTCGTGGCTGGGCTCGATCAGGTGCGCCAACTCGTGCACGAGCACGTAGTCGACGACGTACTCGGGCATCGCCCGCAGCCGGCTGGACAGCCGGATGGTCCGGTCGGCCGGCGTGCACGACCCCCAGCGGCGCTGCTGGTTGTCCACCCAGCGGACGCTGGCCGGCTGCGGCACGCCGTCGAGGTGGGCGTCCGACAGCGCCCGCGCACGGGACATCAGCTCGTCGTCCCCACCGAGGGACCGGCGCCGCCGCTCCTCCCGTGTCTGCAGCTTCGCGACCATCTGGGCCACCCAGCGGCGCTCCTCGGCCGGGCTGAACGCCGCCGGGATGAGCACGACGGTCCGCCCGGACTCCCGGTAGGCGGTCACCGTGCGGCGGCGCCGCGCGCTGCGACGGACCTCCACGTCCTCCGGCAGCACCGTCGCCGACGCGCTCCGGTCCGACCGGTTCGCGGGGAGGGCGCGGGAACCCCGGCCGTCCTGCGGGAACGGGGCGGCGGCGGAGCGGGAGGTGTCGGGGGACGTTCCGGGCACGCAGGCACCGTAGCCACCGCCGGCCCGCGACGCCGCACCACCGCGCCCTCGGCGCGGGCATGTCGCACGGACGGTGGACAGAAGGGCCCTCGTCCCGGGGACGGGCACCCCGCCGATCCGCCGTCCACAGCTCACGGAGCGGCGTTCGCGCAGGTCGGACGGCGAGTCGCGAGCTGCTCCAGCGGCCGGTGCACCGCCTCGTCCCCCGTTCGCGCACAGGGACACGCCGAGGCGTCCCCACGCCTTCCACAGGTGTGTCCACAGGCTGTGGGTGGAGCCTCCCCCGTCGAGCGAGTGGGCGGGCGCGCCGCGGGTAGCGTTCCGCAGGACGGCGCCCGGGACGGGCACCGAACAGGCCTGGAGAAGAGGAGGCACCGTGGCGGAGAGCTACAACGGCTACTGCGTGAAGTGCAAGGAGAAGCGCGACTTCGACGGCGAGGTCAAGGTCAGCGAGTCCGGCCGCCGCATGGCGCAGGGCACCTGCCCCGTGTGCGGCACCAAGATGAACCGGATCCTCGGCAAGGCCTGAGACCCTCCGGCCACGGACGGCGGCACCCGCGCGGCGGGTGCCGCCGTCGTCGTCTCCGGGGTCTGTGGACCCGCCGCCCCCTGTGGACGACGCAGGCGCGGCGGGGCCGGCGGCTGCGAGCCTGCCGGGGTGGACGACACCGCACACCCGCTGCTGCCCCCGACGGTCCCCCTCCTGCGGCTGGCGGGGCCCGGCTCCCACGGCGAGCTCCAGGTGGGCGGGGCCGACTCCACCGACGGGCTGCGCGTGAGCCCCGGCCCGCAGGAACTCCCCGCCCTGCTGCGGGGGCTGGACGGGCGGCGCACCCAGCGGCGGGTCGTGGCCGACGCGGCCCGGGAGGGGCACGACCCCACCGCGGTGAGCACGCTGCTCGACGGGCTGCGAGCGACCGGTCTGCTGGTCGACCTCGACGCCGCCGACCTGCTCGCCTCGGACGCCGGGCCGGCCGCGGCGGCGCGGACCCGGTCCGAGCTCCCCGTGGCCGCCGCGCGGGGGCCCCGGCAGGTGTCGCCGTGGCGGACCCGCCGCGGGGCGTCGGTGATCGTCGAGGGCGCGACCCGGGTCGGGGTGCCGCTGGCCGCCGTCCTGGCCGCGAGCGGGGTGGGCCGGGTGAGCGTCCGGGACGCCGGACCGGTCACCGCCGGGGACGCCGTCGTCGGGGGCCTGGACGCCGCGGACGAGGGCCGCCCGCGAGCGCTGGCCGCTGCCGACGCCGTCCGCCGCGCCAGCCCGCTGGCCGACCTCGGCCCGCTGCCGCCCGGCACGTCCGGTGACCTGGTCGTGCTCACCGCTCCGTGGGCCGCCTCCGATCCGCTGGCCGCGGACCTGCAGCGCCGCGGCGTGCCGCACCTGGTGGCGACCGTCCGCGGGCAGACCGGCGTGGTGGGCCCGCTCGTGGTCCCCGGGGCCACCAGCTGCCTGACCTGCGCCGAGCTGCACCGGCGGGACGCCGACCCGGGGTGGCCGGCGCTCGCCGCCCAGCTGACCGCCGCGCCCGCGCCGCCGGGCGGGGCCACCGTCACCTGCCTCATGACGGCGGCGACCGCGGCCGTCCAGGTGCTGGCCTACCTCGACGGCAGCGGCGCACCGGCGTCCCTGGGGGCGACCGTGGAGCTGCGCCCGCCCGACCTCGTGCCCCGGCTGCGTCGTTGGCGGCCCCACCCCGACTGCGGCTGCGGAGCGCCCGACCCAGGCCTCGATGGGGGGACATGAGGGAGGTCTCCCAGCGCCGCACCCACCACTCGGGGACAATGGCGGGCAGAGTGCGTCGACGGCCCGCGGGGGGCGTGTGCTGCCGTGACGGCGGTCCAGAGAGCCAGCAGCGAGGAGAACGCGTGACCGAGACCGGACGGGGGATCCCACGGGGTTCGGTCTCCCGGACCGCGCGGCTGGCCTCCCTCCCCCTGGGCGCCGCCGGGCGGGCGACCCTGGGCATCGGCAAGCGGCTGTCCGGCCGGCCCGCCGAGGCGGTCACCGCCGAGCTGCAGCAGCGCACCGCCGAGCAGTTGTTCGCCGTCCTGGGTCAGCTCAAGGGCGGGGCGATGAAGCTGGGCCAGACGCTGTCGGTGTTCGAGGCCGCCGTCCCCGAGGAGGTCGCCGCGCCCTATCGCGAGGCGCTGGTGAAGCTGCAGGAGGAGGCGCCGCCCATGGCGGCGCGGACCGTCCACGCGGTCCTCGCCCAGCAGCTGGGCGGCAGGTGGCGGGAGCGCTTCCGGCACTTCGACGACGCTCCGGCGGCGGCCGCCAGCATCGGGCAGGTGCACCGCGCCACCTGGCGGGACGGCCGCGACGTCGCGGTGAAGATCCAGTACCCGGGGGCGGCCACCGCACTGATGGCCGACCTCAACCAGCTGTCGCGGTTCGCCCGGCTGTTCGCCGCGCTGTTCCCGGGGATGGACGTCAAACCGCTCATCGCCGAGCTCAAGGCCCGGGTGGTCGAGGAGCTGGACTACGGGCTCGAGGCCGACGCGCAGCGCGCCTTCGCCGCCGCCTACGTCGACGACCCGCAGCTCGTCGTCCCCCGGGTCGTGGCCAGCGCGCCCAAGGTGATCGTCTCCGAGTGGCTCGAGGGGACGCCGCTGTCGCGGATCATCGCCTCGGGCACCAGGGAGCAGCGTGACCGTGCCGGCCTGCTGATGTCGGTGCTGCACTTCTCCGGACCCCAGCGCGCCGGACTGCTGCACGCCGACCCGCACCCGGGCAACTTCCGGCTGCTGGCCGACGGCCGGCTGGGGGTCATCGACTTCGGTGCCACCGCCCGGCTGCCCGACGGGCACCCCGAGCCGATCGGCCGGCTGGTGCGCTGGGCGCTCGAGGGTCGCGCCGAGGACGTCCTGGCCGACCTGCGCACGGAGGGCTTCGTGCGGCCCGGCGTCGAGGTGGACGCCCAGGGCGTGCTGGACTACCTGCTCCCGCTGCTGGAGCCGATCGCCTCGCACCACTTCCACTTCACCCGCGGCTGGATGCAGGAGCAGGCCACCCGCGTCGCCGACCCGCGCAGCGAGGCCAGCCGGCTGGGCCGGATGCTCAACCTGCCACCGGCCTACCTGCTCATCCACCGCGTGACGATCGGCTCGATCGGGGTGCTCTGCCAGCTCGACTCCGCCGGTGACTTCCGCAGCGTCATCGAGGAGTGGCTGCCCGGCTTCACCGGCTGAGGGGGCGCGGGTCCAGCCGCGGGGTCACGGGTCCAGCCGGGCGTCACGGGTCCAGCCGCGCCTCCAGGTCGCGGAGGTGCTCCCGCGCGCACGCCGGGCACAGCACGGTCAGCGGCCCGGGCTCCCGCGGGCCGGTCGAGCCGGTCGGCCGGGGCGGGGTGCTCGACGACCAGCCGGTCGCGACGTCGGCCACAGTCCCCCTCCGGCCGCACCGGGCGCAGCTGAGCTCGTCGTCCACTCCCCCAGCCTGCGCGCCGAGGCGCTCCGAGCACAGAGGCGGCCGGGCCCCGGACGCACCGGGAGCGTCCGGGACCCGGCCGCGGATCGGGCGGGGGCACGCAGGCCCCCGCGGACGGACCGCCGTCAGCGCACGGCGGCGCTGGCCCGCGCGGCGCGCCGCGTCGCCTGTTCGGCGCGACGGGCCCAGCGGCGGGCGGCGCGCAGCCGGTGGGCGCGCGCGGCGGTGTCGGCCTCGGCGCGCAGTTCGCGCAGTCGGTCGACGGCGAGGTCGTACTCGATGGTGTGCACGTCAGTCCTCGATGGTCCGGGTGCCCGCCGCTCGGCGGGCCGGGATGGGTGGTGGGTGGTGCGTGCGTCGGGTCCGCTCACGCGACCGCGACCTTGCGGGGCCGTCCCCGCGGCCGCTTCCGCGGGATGACCACGCCGCGCTCGAAGATCTCGCCGCCCCAGACGCCCCACGGCTCGCCGCGGTCCAGGGCGCCGGCCAGGCAGGCGTCCCGGACCGGGCAGCTCGCGCAGAGGGTCTTGGCCTGCTCGAGCGCGGCCGGGCTCTCGGCGAACCACAGGTCCGGGTCGGTCCGGCACGGCAGCGGGAGCCGCACCGGGGCCGGGGACACCGGGGTCACCGGCCGTCGGGGAAGGGAACCGCCGGTCCGGGGGAGCCCGGGTCGGCGGTGGGTCGTCGGGCGGTCGATCGCCTGCTGCACTGCCGCTCCTCCTCGTACTCGTCGTCTGCAGCCGGCGGGGGCCCGCCGACCGGGGGTCGGGGCCGGGTGCCGCGGGGACGAAAGAGAGAGGCCGCGGAGCCCGGTGTCGGGTTCCGCGGCCTCGAGGAGGACCGGTCGAGCGCTAGCTCAGCGGTCTCCTCGAGGAGTGGATCCCGAGGGTGGTGCCGTCGTTCTGCTTGTCCTGGATGACGTCGGTGCGGGTGCCGAACTCATCGGTCCCGGGAGTGGCGACACGGCCACCGCCGGTGGGCACGAGGTCGAACTGCGGCGCGCCGGGGACGTCGGTGCCGAAGACCGGGGCGACGGCGGGCACGCGGGAGCACGCGCCGGCGACGACGCCGGTCAGGGGCAGGGCACGGAGGCGGGCGGCGGCGGGCGGCGCGACGAAGGCGGCCGGACGCGCGGCGAGGCTCCCCGGGCCGGAGACCCCGGCGGGGGTGGCGATCCACGTCGTGGTGATCATCGGTCCCCCTCCTTCCCGGGGTCGGATCCCGGCCTGCCGGCCGGTCTCGGGCTTGGTGCGGCTCGGGGCGGTGCCCCGAGCGCGAACAGGACAGTAGGGGGCCGTCGCGGAGGGGGTCAACGCAATTAATCCGGCCGTGTCGGAGTGACCCAGCTCACCCGTCCGCCGTCACCGACGGCGACGCGTCAGGAACCGACCGTCGCCAGCACGTCCTCGCCGTAGAGCTCGAGCTTGCGCGCCCCGATCCCCGGCAGCGCGGCGAGCTCCCGCAGCGTCGACGGGCGGGACTCGGCGATGGCCTGCAGCGTCGCGTCGGTGAAGACGACGTAGGCAGGCACCGACGCCGACGCAGCGGCCTCGCTGCGCCAGGCCCGGAGCCGCTCGAACAGCTCTCCCGCCTCGCCCTCGAGGACCACCTTCGGGCGCTTCTGCCGCCGCGCCGGCGGAGCGGCGGTCGGGGTCGACTCCGGGACCAGTCCGGTGAGGAACCGGCTCCGCGGCCGCGACCGGCGGCCACCGGGGTTGCGGGCCAGGGACCACGACAGCGTCAACTGCTCCCGGGCCCGGGTGACGGCCACGTAGAGCAGCCGCCGCTCCTCCTCCACGGCCTCCGGGCGGGACAGCGACTGCGCGATCGGGAGGACGCCGTCGACCAGACCGACGACGAACACCGCGTCCCACTCCAGGCCCTTGGCCGCGTGCATCGAGGCCAGGGTGACGCCCTGCACCGTGGGCGCGTGCTGGGCGTCGGCCCGGGCGGCCAGGTGGCCCACGAAGCCGGCGAGGTCCATCGTCGGGTCCTCGGCCACGAGGTCGACGGCGAGGTCGACCAGCGCGGCCAGGGACTGCCAGCGGTCGCGCGCGGCTCCGCCCGGCGGCGGGCGGTGCTCGACCCAGCCGGTCGAGGCCAGCACGTCGCGCACGGTGGGCACCAGCGCCCCGGGCTCGGTGCCGCCGGCGGCCGCGCCGCGCAGCAGCAGGACCGCCTCGCGCACCTCCGGCCGTTCGAAGAACCGCTCCCCGCCCTTGAGCACGTACGGGACGCCCGCGGCGCTCAGCGCGTTCTCGTAGACCTCGGACTGGGCGTTGATCCGGAACAGGACCGCGATCTCGGCGGCCGGCATCCCGGCCTCGACCAGGGCGCGGCAGGCCTGCGCGACCGCGGCGGCCTCGGTCGGCTCGTCGGGGTGCTCGAAGAAGCGCGGCGCCGGCCCCTCGGCCCGCTGGCCCAGCAGCCGCAGCCCGGGCAGCCCCTTGCGCCGCGGCGCCTGACCGATGAGCTTGTTGGCCAGCGCCACGACCTGCGGGGTGGAGCGGTAGTCGCGCTCGAGCTTGACCACCTCGGCGTCGGGATAGCGGTCGGCGAAGCCGAGCAGGTAGTCGGGGTCGGCGCCGGTGAAGGAGTAGATCGTCTGGTTCGGGTCGCCGACCACGCAGACGTCGGCCCGGCCGCCGAGCCAGGCGTCGAGCAGCCGCTGCTGCAGCGGGTTGACGTCCTGGTACTCGTCGACGACGAAGTACCGGTACTGGTTGCGCACCTGGCGGGCGACGTCCGGGTGCTCCTCCAGCGCGTAGGCCGTGACCAGCAGGAGGTCCTCGAAGTCCAGGACGCCGTCGCGCTGCTTGGCCGACTCGTAGCTCGCGTACACCTGGGCGACCGCGGCCGGCTCGAACGGCGGCTCGCGGCCGGCCGCCTGGGCGCGGGCCGGGTAGTCCTCCGCCGTGGCCAGCGTGGTCTTGGCCCACTCGATCTCGCTGGCCAGGTCGCGCAGGCTGGTGCGGTCGGTCGACAGCCGGGCCCGGGACGCGGCGGTGGCCACCAGCCGCAGCTTGTTCTCCACCAGCCCCGGCATCGGGCCGCCGAGCACCTGCGGGGCGAAGTAGCGCAGCTGGCGCATGGCCGCGGCGTGGAAGGTGCGCGCCTGCACGCCGCCGACCCCGAGTCCGGCCAGGCGCCCGCGCAGCTCACCGGCGGCCCGGGCGGTGAAGGTGACCGCGAGGACCTGCTCGGGCACGAAGGCACCGGTGTGCACCCCGTAGGCGATCCGGTGGGTGATCGTGCGCGTCTTCCCGGTGCCGGCACCGGCGAGGATGCAGACCGGCCCGGAGACGGCCTGGGCGGCCGCGCGCTGCTCGTCGTCCAGCTGCGCGAGCACCGCCTCGGCGCCCCGGACGACGCCGGGCGCCCCGGCGATCTGCGACATCGGGCCCCCCGTCTCTCTCCCTCGATGGCCGCCCTCATCCTCCCAGCCGCCACCGACGCACGCGGGAAGCATCCCCAGGCGCGCGGCGTTGACCCCCCGCAGTGGCCGGACTCCACCGCGCCGCCACCCCGATCCCCAGGGAGGACCCCCTCGATGAGTGCAGCGACCGCCGCCGTGACCATGTACACCACCACCTGGTGCGGCTACTGCGTGCGGCTGAAGAAGCTGATGCAGCGCGAGGGGATCCACTTCGCCGAGGTCGACATCGAGCGCGACCCGGCCGCCGCGGACATCGTCATGCAGGCCAACGGGGGCAACCGCACCGTGCCGACCCTCGTGTTCGCCAACGGCAACGCCCTGACCAACCCCAGCATCGACGAGGTCAAGGACCAGCTCGCGCAGACCGCGGAGGCGTGACGGCGAGTGGTCCCCCAGACTCGGTGTGCGACGAGGCATGATCGTCCGACGAGGGCTGTGACGACCACGGCCCGCTGACGTCCCGGCACCCGGCCGGGCCCGCCTTCCCGGAGGACGCCGTCGTGAGTTCGAGCGTCGAGCACGCAGCCGCCGCGGCCGCCTGCCCCGACGACGCGCTCGGGTCGGAGGGACCCGCGGTCGTGGTGGCCCGCACCGGCCGGGGCTGGTCGGTCCTCGCCCCCGGTCGCGCGGAGGACGTGGGCGACCTCGTCGAGGGCATGTCGCTGGCCGACCTCGTCGCCGAGGAGCTGGGCGCGCTGGTCGAGCCGGGCCGGACGGCGCGGCGCGCCGCCCGCGGCCCGGTCGGGCCGGCCGATCCCGACGCCGACCCGCGCGAGGCCCGCCTGGCCGCCCTGGAGCGGACGGTGGCCCAGCTGGAGCACGCACTGGCGGCGCGGGTGTCCACGGAACGGGCGATCGGCGTCCTCGCCGAGCGGCACGGCATCACGGCGCGGTGCGCGTTCGAGCTGCTGCGCGGCAGCGCGCGGTCCCAGGGGCGGCCGGTCGCCGAACTCGCGCGCGAGGTGCTCGAGGAGCTCGAGACCCGCGCGCAGCCGGAGGCTCCGGCCGACTGCGCCCTGCTCCGGCCCGGCACCTCGGCCGCCGGCGACGCAGCGGCCGGGAGCCGGGAGGCCGCGGAGGGCCGGTCCTGACCCGTCCGGAGCCGCTGACGCCGGCGGCGCTGGCCGACCGGCTGGCCGGACTGCTCGGCGACCTGGCCCCCGAACCGGGCGCGACCGCGCTGCGGGTCGCCGTGGACGGTCCGGACGTCGCCGCGCCCGGGGTGCTCGCGGACGCGGTGGCCGAGCGGCTGCCGGCGCTGGGGCGGCCCGTCGCCGTCGTCCCCGCCGGCGGGTTCCTCCGCCCGGCCTCGCTGCGCTTCGAGCACGGCCGGACCGACCCGGACGCCCGCTACACCGACTGGCTCGACGCCGGCGCGCTGGCCCGGGAGGTCCTCGACCCGGTCGGGCCCGGCGGCTCCGGGCAGTACCTGCCGGTCCTGTGGGACGTCGTCCGCGACCGGGCGGCCCGCGTCCCCCCGCAGCCGATGTCGCCCGGCGGGGTGCTGCTGGTCCCGGGACCGCTGCTCCAGGGGCTGGGGCTGGCGTTCGACGTCGTCGTCCACCTGCGGGTCGCCCCAGCGGCCCGTCGCCGGCGCACCCCGGCCGAGCAGGCGTGGGAGCTGCCCGCCTTCGACCGCTACGACGCCGAGGTCGACCCCGTCGCCCTGGCCGACGCCGTCGTCCTGGCCGACTCCCCCGACCACCCCGCGCTGGTGCTGCAGGGCCGGTTCGGCTGAGGACCCTCAGCCGAGGTCGCCGGCCACCCAGCGGTCGATGATGTGCCGGGCGATGGAGACCGCCGGGGGCAGCGCCCGCGGGCCGGCGCCGGAGCGCAGCTCGTCGCGGGTGAACCAGCGGGCCTCCTCGATCTCGGTGGGGTCCAGCCGGAGCGTGGGGTCGCCCTCCACGCGGGCGGTGTAGCCGAGCATCAGCGACTGCGGGAACGGCCACGGCTGGCTGCCGACGTACCGGATGTCGGTGACCCGGACGCCGACCTCCTCGGCGACCTCCCGCGCGACGGCGGCCTCGGCGGACTCCCCCGGCTCGACGAACCCGGCCAGGATCGAGAACCGCCCCGGCGGCCAGACCGCCTGCCGGCCGAGGATGCACCGGTCGGCACCGTCGTGGACCAGCATGATCACCGCCGGGTCGGTGCGCGGGAACAGCTCCGCGCCGGTCACCGGGTCGCGCCGCACCCAGCCGGCCCGCTCCACGGTCGTCTCCGCCCCGGACAGCGGGCTGAACCGGTGCCGCTCGTGCCACTCGAGGATGCCGATGGCCTGGGCGAGCAGGCCCGCGTCGAGGTCGTCGAGGTCGGCGCCGAGCTCGCGCAGCCCGCTCCAGGCGTCCACCGGCCGGCCCCCGACGGTCAGCCGCCGGTCCCCGCGGACGGCGGCGTAGAACACGCCGTCGGCCTCCCCGAGGAACACCGCGCCCTCGGGCAGCTGCGGCCGCTCCTCCCAGAGCAGCCGGGGACCGCCGTCGCCCTCCTCGACGGGCACCTGGCGGCGCTCGTCGACGGTGAGCACCCGCACCGGCCGGCCGCCGGTGGGGTCGGGCCGAGAGCGGGCCAGGTGGCTGCGGTCGTGCGCGGAGCGGGAGAGCACCGGCACCTCACCCGGCGGGGACGGCCGGCTCTCCGGCCACGAGCCGCGGGCGGGGTCGTGGATCGGCGGGTTGTCGGCCGGCGTGCTGCCGCCGTCGGGGACGGTCACGCCGACACCTCGGCCGAGGCGCGGACGTCGACCGGGCCCAGCGCCCGCAAGCCGTCGGCGACCCGCTCGGCGTCCCCGACCACCACCGCGGTCAGCGCGGCCGGCTGCAGGTAGCGGCGGGCCGCGTCCTGCACCTGCTCGACGGTCACCTCGGCCAGCGCCCGCTGGTGCTCGGTCAGCCAGCTCGGCGGCAACCCCGCGCCGACCAGCGCCGACAGCGTGCTGGCCAGGCCGGCGTGCGTGGCGGTGGACAGCGCCATGCTGCCCAGGACGTAGCGCCGGGCGCCGTCCAGCTCCTCCGGGGTGACCGGGGTCAGCGCCATCCGGCCCAGCTCGTAGAGGACCTCGAGCATCGCCGGGCCGGTGACCTCGGTGGCGACGTCGGCCTCGACGAGGAACGACGACGCGCCGGCGAGGTGGTCGACCGAGCTGCGCGGGCTGTAGCTGTAGCCCCGCCGCTCGCGGATGTTCTCGACCAGCCGCGAGGAGAAGTAGCCGCCGTAGACCATGTTGGCCAGCCGCACGGCGGGCAGGTCCGGCTCGGTGCGGCTCGGGGCGGGGCCGCCGAGCCGGAGGTTGGACTGGACCGCGCCGGGCCGGTCGACCACCTCGAGGTGTCCCGGGGCCGTCGTCGGTGCCGGCGGGGCGGCCACCGCCGTGCCCTCGCCGGTCCAGCCGCCGAGCGCCTCCCCCACCGCCTCGACCGCGGCGGCCGGGTCGAGGTCCCCGACGAGCACCAGGGTGCTGCCGGCGGGCAGCACCCGCTCGCGGTGCAGCTTGCGCAGCGCCGGGCCGCGGACGGCGGTGACCGCCTCCGGAGCGGGCAGCTGCTCGGCGTAGGGGTGGGTGCCGTAGCGGCGGGCGGCCAGCGCGGTGCGGGCGATCACGCCCGGCTGCGACCGGGCGATCGAGATCCGCTCGGCCACGCGGGCCCGCTCGGCCTCGACCTGGTCGGCCGGGTAGGTGGCGGCGGTGAGGACCTCGGCCAGCACGCCGAGCACCGGGGCCAGCCCCTCGGACAGCAGCGTGGTGGCGAACAGCAACCGGTCGGGGTCGGCCGAGACCGACAGCTCCCCGCCGTGGGCCTGGAACAGCTGCGCGATGCCGGTCGCGTCGTGCGCCTCGGTGCCGAGCAGGACGGCGCCGGACAGCACCGACGCCCGGGCGGTGTGCGCGGCCGCGGTCCGCGCCGTCGCGGCGGCGAAGGGCACCCGCAGCCGCAGCTCCACCAGCGGGACGCCGGGTCGCGGGACGACGACCAGGCGCAGCCCGCTGGGCAGGGTGGCCTCGGTGACGGCGAGCTCCGGCTGCGGACGGGGCTCGCCCAGCGGCGGGACGAGAGCGGGCTGGCTCACGACCGTCCTCCTGTCGCGCGCAGTTCGAGGATGGCGGCGGTACCGGGGTCCAGCCCGCGGGCGGCGGTCCGGACCTGGTCGGGGGTGACCGCGGCGAGCCGGGCCGCGAGCTCACCGGCCAGCTCGGCCCGGCCGTGGATCAGCTCGGCGGTGCCGAAGGCCAGCGTGCGGCCGAGCACGGAGTCGGCCTGGCGCAGCAGCTGCGCCTCGGCGCGGGCCTGCACCCGGGCGAGCTCCTCGGACCCGACGCCCTCGTCGGCGATGCGACCGATCTCCTCGTGCACCGCGGCGAGCACCTTCTCGACGGTGACCGACGCCGGGTGGTGGACCTGGGTGGTCAGCAGCGTCGCGTCCCGGACCTCGAAGGGGTCGCCGAACAGGCCGACGTAGCTGCTCTGGGCCACGGCCAGTTGGTCGTCGTGGACGAGCCGGCGCTCCAGGCGGGAGGCGTCGCTCTCGCTGAGCAGCTCGGCGAGCAGGACCGTGCCGAGGTAGGTGTCGAGGTCACCGACCGGGTCGGGGACCCGCCAGCCGATCGCCACCGCGGGGGTCGGCGCCAGGCGGTCCTCCACGACGCCGGAGCGGACCCCCGTCGGGGACGGCTCGCCGGTGGCGACGGTCGGCGGCACGTCCCGCGCCTCGATGGGGCCGAACCAGCGGCGCACCAGCCGCTCGGTCTCCTCCACGTCGAGGTCCCCACCGATGCACACGACCGCGTTGCCGGGCGCGTAGTAGCGGTGGAAGAAGTCGGCGGCGTCCTCGACGGTGGAGGACTCGAGGTCGACGAAGGACCCGTAGCCGTCGTGGGTGTTGGCGAAGCTCTCGAAGGCGATCTGCGGCAGCTGCAGCCAGGGGAAGGCGCCGTAGGGCCGGTTGAGGACGTTGACCCGGATCTCCTCCTTCACCACGTCGATCTGGTTGCGGAGGTTCTCCTCGGTGATGGCCGGCGCCGCCATCCGGTCGGCCTCGAGGAAGATGGCGCGCTCCAGCGCCTCGGCGGGCAGCGCCTCGTAGTAGTTGGTGAAGTCCTGGTGGGTCGAGCCGTTGAAGGTGCCGCCCGCGGCCTGGACCAGGCGGGCGTGCTCCATCTTCGGCACGTTGGCCGAACCCTGGAACATCAGGTGCTCGAAGAGGTGGGCGAACCCGGTGCGGCCTTGCGGCTCGTTGCGCATCCCGACGTCGTAGGAGACGGTCACGGCGACCACCGGCACGCTGCGGTCGGGTGCGAGCACGACCCGCAGCCCGTTCTCCAGTCGGAAGCGCTCCACCGGGTGCCGGAGGGTGAGGTCGGCCCCAGCTGCTGTCACGTCCCGACAGTAGCCGGGCGCGCCGACCGGCCGTCGTGCGGTGACCCCCGCCGTCGCCCGAGCGGAGGAGCCGGCCGGCGCGCCGCCGGGCCCGGCGCGGTCCGGCCGGGCCCGGCGGCTGCACGGGGGAACGGTCAGTCGTCGCCACCGCGGCCCCGACCGCGGCCGCGCCCGGAGTCGTCACCGGGCCCGTCGTCCGAGCCGTGACCGCCCCCGACCCGGCCCGCCGAGTCGTCGGAGCCGCGCCCGGTCGCCGGGGCGTCGTCTCCCCCGCGGTCGCGGCGGTCGTCGCGCGGCCCCTCGACGGCGAAGCGAGGACTGCCGTCGACGCAGCTGACCGTCACCTCGACCTCCTGCGTGCCGTTGCGCCACTCCACCTGGCCGGGCCGCGGGGAGTCGTCCGCCGTCCACCCGGGCGCCGGCGTGCCGCTGAGCGAGACGCCGTCGCCGTCGCAGGTGGCGGAGACGGTGCCGGCGACGGTGACCTGCTCGCCGACCGAGGGGTCCGCGGGCGCGGGATCCGCGGAGCCGGACGATGGGGTCGGCTGCTGGCCTCCGGTGGCGGCAGCGGGTTGCGTCACGGACGAGGCGTCGGCGCCGCCGACCGAGGCGGCGAGGATGCCGAGACCGACGGCGGCGGCCGCCGAGGCGGTCCAGAGGGTGCGCGAGGCGCGGGTTCGTGTCATGGGCCGACCCTGTCGCCGGCCTGGTCAAGGTCGCGCTAAGGAGCGGCCAAGCCCAGGTCAGAGCACCTCGACGGCGTCGATGACCCGGTCGATGACGCCGTAGAGCTCGGCGTGGGTGTTGGGGATCGAGATGTAGAGCAGCGCGGGCGCGGGTCGGCCGACGTCGACGAGCAGCAGCGCCGCCCGCTCCCCCGTGGCGTCGTAGCCGCCCACGTCCCAGGACAGGTCGAACTCGAACAGGTGCGCGGCGGCGCCGTCGACGGTGCGGCCCTCGTCGCGCAGCACCCGCCGCTCGTTGGGTGCCGGGTAGTAGTTGGTCCGCACGCTGTCGGCGACCTGGGCGAGGGTCCCCTGCAGGCTGCCCGGCCCGGCGTAGCCGAACTGCTCGACCAGGGGGCCGGAGGTGCACTGGGCTATGAACGTGCCGCCGTCGGGCGTGACCTCCTGGGTCGTGAAGAACTGCCCGGCGACCGACGCCGTCTCGACGACGACGCCGAGGTCGTACTCGTACCAGCCGTCGCCGAGGAACGGGTAGGAGATGCCGGCGGCCTCGTCGATGATCCGCACCGTGCCCGGCGGGAAGGTCGGCCCGGCGGCGACCGAGGGGCCGGCGGCGTCGGTGGCGTCGTCCCCACCCCCGGACGGCCGGCCGACGAGAAAGCCGATCAGCACGACCAGCACCACGCCCAGCACGGAGAGCCCGACCACCCAGCCCGTGCGGGCCCGGCGCGGGGAGGCCGCCGGCGCCGGCGGGACGGCCGGCTGGGGCTGGGCCCGCACCGGCGGTGCCTGGACGGCGACCCCCGGCCCGGCGGGCGTGGTGACGTCCGACCAGGCGGTCCCGCTCCACCAGCGCACCATCCCGGGGGCGCCGTCGGGGTCCGGGTACCAGCCCGGCGGCGCGCTCCCCGTCTGCCCCGCGTCCGTCACGTCTGCACCCTAGGACGGCGGGCGGAGCCGGCGGCTCACCGCCGGGCGGTCGGGAACGCGACGGCGGCGAGCTCGCGCCACAGGTGCGCCGCCGCCTCCGCGCCGCGGTGCAGCATGGGCAGCAGCACCCGCTCGTTCGGCGAGTGGATGCGGTCGGTGGGCAGGCCGGCGCCGAGGAACAGCAGCGGCGCGCCGAGGACGTCGACCAGGTCGGCCTCCGGCCCGCTGCCGCCCTCGCGGGTGAACAGGACGTCGGCGGGGTCGGTGTCGAACGCCTGCCCGATGGCGGCGAGCAGGGCGGCCATCGCCGGGGAGTCCAGGTCGCTGGCGCACGGCGAGACGCCGCCGGCCGGGACGTGCACGTCGGCCTCGATGCCCTCGGGGGTGTTCGCCGCGACCCAGGCGCGGACCTGCTCGGCGAGGTCGGCCGGCCGCTGGTCGGCGACCAGCCGGAAGGTGATCTTGGCGTGCGCCTCGGCCGGGATGATCGTCTTGTGCCCGGGGCCGGTGTAGCCGCCCCACATCCCGTTGACCTCCGCGGTGGGCCGGGCGCCGATCCGCTCCAGCGTGCTGAACCCCGCCTCGCCGGTGGCCACGCGCGAGGCCGCGGGACCGGCCAGCCACGCCTCCTCGTCGAACGGCACGCGCGCCATGAGCTCCCGCTCGCGGTCGGTCAGCGGCCGCACCTTCTCGTAGAAGCCGGGCAACGTCACCCGGCCCTGGTCGTCGTGCAGGCTCGCCAGCAGCGCGGCCATGGCGTGCAGCGGGTTGGGGACGCCGCCGCCGAACGAGCCGGAGTGCAGGTCGACGTCCGGCCCCCGCAGCGTGATCTCGGCGTCGGCCAGCCCGCGCATCGCCACGACGGCGCTGGGGACGTCGGGAGCGGCCATGCCGGTGTCGCTGACCACGACCACGTCGCAGGCCAGCCGGTCGGCCTTCGCGCGCAGCAGGTCGGCGAAGTGCGGGGAGCCGGACTCCTCCTCCCCCTCGACGAGCAGCTTGACGGTCACCGCCGGGGTGTCGCGGCCGGTGGCGGCCAGGTGCGCGCGGATGCCGAGCAGGTGGAACGCGACGTTGCCCTTGTCGTCGATGGCGCCGCGGGCGTGCAGCTCCGGGCCGTCCGGTCCCTCGACGACGGTCGGCTCGAACGGCGGGTGCACCCACAGCTCCGGCGGGTCGACCGGCTGCACGTCGTGGTGGCCGTAGACGAGGGCCACCGGGGCACCGGGGTCCGCCGACGGCCACTCGGCGAATACCGCGGGGGCGCCCGCCGTGGGCCAGATCTCCACCGTCGGGAAGCCGGTGCGGCGCAGCGCCTCGGCCAGCCAGGCCGCGCTCTCGGCGACGTACGCGGCGTGTGCCGGGTCGGCCGAGATCGACGGGATCCGCAGCCACGCGTCGAGGTCGGCGTGCAGGTCGTCGAGGTGCGCGGTCACGAAGTCGCGTTCGGGGCTGGCCACGTCGTCCGACGGTAGCGGCGGGCGCGCGGGCCGCCGTCCCCGGCTAGCTTCAGCGCATGGCCGGAGCGCTGCTGCAGGTGGACGTCGGCGACCTCACCTTCGACGTCCGGGCCGACGGTCCGGACGACGGCCGCCCGGTGGTGCTGCTGCACGGCTTCCCCGAGACGTCGGCGTCGTGGGCGGCGGTCACGCCGCTGCTCACGGAGGCGGGGCTGCGCACCTACGCCGTCGACCAGCTCGGCTACTCCCCCGGCGCCCGGCCGGCGGAGGTGGAGGCCTACGCGCTGCCGAACCTGGCGCAGGTCACCGCCGACCTGATGACGGCGATGGACGTGCCGCGGGCCGACGTCGTGGGCCACGACTGGGGCGCCATGGTGGCCTGGACCCTGGCCGCCTGGCACCCCGACCGGGTGCGCTCGCTGACCGCGGTCTCCGTGCCGCACCCGACCGCGTTCACCGCCGCCTGGCGCGCGGATCCCGAGCAGCAGGAGCGCTCGGCCTACATCCGGCTGTTCTGGCAGCAGGGCAAGGCCGAGGAGGTGCTGCTGGCCGACGGCGCCCGCCGGCTGCGGCGGATGTTCGGCGACGCCGTCCCGGCCGAGGCCGTCGACGAGTACGTGGCGGTGCTGTCGGCGCCGGGCGCGCTCACCGCCGCGCTGAACTGGTACCGGGCGATGAGCTCGAGCACGCCGGTCGACCCGGTGGACGTGCCGACCACGTTCGTGTGGAGCGACGACGACGTGGCGATCGGCCGCACCGCCGCGGAGGGCTGCCCCGAGCACGTCACCGGTGACTACCGGTTCGTCGAGCTCGCCGGGGTGAGCCACTGGATCCCCGAGCAGGCCCCGGAGCAGCTGGCCACCGCGATCCTGGACCGGATCGCCTCGTCCTGACGCTCAGCGGGCGGTGCCGGTGACCAGGGCGAGCAGGCCGGCCTCGTCGAGCAGGTCGACCGGGCGGACGGTCACCCCGGCGGCGACGTGGTGGAACCCGGCGCTGACCTGCTCCACCGGGACCCCGGCCAGCCGCGACCAGCCCAGCCGGTAGGCGGCCAGCTGCACGCCGGCCGCGGCCAGGTCCGCACCCGAGGGCGGCGGCCCGGTCTTCCAGTCGACGACCTCGTAGCCGCCGTCGCCGTCGGCGAAGACCGCGTCGATCCGCCCGCGCAGCGTGAGCGGACCGAGCGGCGTCTCGAAGGGCACCTCGACCTCGACCGGCTGGCGGTCGGCCCACTCGCTGGCGAGGAACGCCGCCTGCAGGTCGGCCAGCGCGCTGTCGGGCGCGGCGAACTCGTCGCCGGAGCCGGGCAGCTCGTCGAGGTCGACCAGCCGTGCGGCGCCGAATCGCTCCTCCAGCCAGGCGTGGAACGCGGTGCCGCGCCGGGCCAGCGGCGCCGGGGCGGCCGGCATGGGCCGGCGCAGCCGGCGGGCCAGCTCCGCGGGGTCGCGGCGGAGGGCCACCAGCGCCGACACCGACAGGTGCGAGGGCAGCGGCACGTCGACGGTCGGGCTGGCCGCCGCGGCGCGCTCGCGCAGCAGCAGGTCGGCGTCGCGCACCCACTGGTCGACCAGCGGATCGGGGTCGCCGAGCCGGAGGTCGGCGTCGAGGGGGTGCGGCGGGGTCCCGGTGAGGAGCTCGGCGGCGGCGGCCAGCGCGCGGCGGCGGCCCGGCGAGAGGGGGTCGGCCGGCCAGACCCCGACCGGCCACTCGGCCAGCGCCGGGTTCTCCGCGCCGTCCTCCGGCGCCGGCGCCCAGTGCAGGACCGTGCCGGCGCCGGCCTCGCAGGCCTCGCGCACCGTCTCCAGCAGGGACGACGGGCCGTTGGGCCGCACCCCGTCGCGCCACCAGCTGCCCGAGCAGACCAGCAGCTGCCGGGCCCGGGTGACGGCGACGTAGCCCAGCCGGATCTCCTCGCCGGTGCCGAACTCCTTCCAGTCCTCGACGTACTGCTCGAGGGCCTCCTTGACCGCCGCCTGGTCCCCGGAGCCCGGCACGGGCAGGCGCAGCTGCGGCAGCTCCGCGCGGTCGACGGTGCGCAGGTCCACCGGCACCGCACCCGGGTCCTTGATCCACGAGTCGCTGGCGCCGGGCTTGGCCGGGAACTGGTCGGCGGTCAGGCCGGGGACGGCGACGACGTCCCACTCCAGGCCCTTGGCCGAGTGCCCGGTGAGCAGCTGCACCGCCTCGGGGTTGACCGCCACCTCCCCCGGCTCCAGCCCGCGCTCGCGCTCCTCGGCGTCCCGCAGGTAGCCGAGGAAGGCGGGCAGGGACGGCAGCTCGGCGAGCTCGGTGAACTGCGCCGCCACGGTGTGCAGCGCGTCGAGGTGGGCGCGGGCGCCGGCCGGGCTGACCTCGGGGGCGCTGGCCAGCTCGGTCTCCAGGCCGAGGGTGCGGGCCACCTCGTCGACCAGGTCGGGCAGTGACTCCCCGAGCCTTGCCCGCAGCGAGCCCAGCTCGGCGCCCAGCCGGCGCAGCCGTCGGTGGCCCTCGGCGGAGTAGTCGTCGGCGTCGCCGAGGTCGTCGAGCGCCTCCACGATGCTGCCCCGCTCCTGGGGCGGCTCGGGCGCGCCGTGCTGCTGCGCGCCGGCCCGGTGCGCGTCGCGCTCCGGCCGGCGGGAGTGCACCAGCGCGCGGGCGCGGGCCTCGAGCGCGGCGAGGTCACGCGGGCCGATGCGCCAGCGGGCGCCGGTGAGCAACCGGCCGAGCGCGTCCCCGGCGGTGGGGTCGACCAGCACGGTGAGGGTGGCCACGACGTCGGAGACCTCGGGGACCTCCAGCAGGCCGCCCAGGCCCACGACCTCCACCGGCAGGCCGCGCTCGCGCAGGGCGGCGGCGATCCCGGGCAGCTGCTTGCGGGTGCGGGCCAGGACGGCGACGGTCGGCGGGCGGCCGTCCGGACGGCGACCCACCACCGGGTCCGTGCCGTGCCAGCAGGCGGCGAGCCGGTCGGCCAGCGCGGCGGTCTCCTCCGCGACGGTCTCGTAGAGGCCCACGGTGACCGCGCCGCGGCCGGCGGTGGGTGCCGGCGAGAGGTCCGGCAGCGGCACCTCCGGCGGCGGCAGCATCGCCGACACCGCGTTGGCGACGGCGAGCACGGCCTCGTCGTTGCGCCAGCTGGTGGCCAGGGTCAGCCGCTCGGCGCGCCGGCCGCGGACCCCGGGGAAGGTGCGCGCGAAGCGTTCTATGGTGCCCGCCGACGCCCCGCGCCAGCCGTAGATGGACTGGCGCGGGTCCCCGACGGCGAGCACCGGGTGGCCGGTCTCCCGGCCGAAGAGCGCCTCGAGCATGCGCAGCTGCCCGACGCTGGTGTCCTGGTACTCGTCGAGCAGCACGACCTTCCAACGGGCCCGCTCGCGGCGGCCGACCTCCGGCGCGGAGACGGCGATGCGGGCGGCGGAGGCGACCTGGTCGGCGTAGTCGATGGAGCCCATGGCCCGCTTGCGCGCCTCGAACGCCTCCACCAGGGGCAGCAGCGCCACCCGCGCGCGCTGGCGGGCGAGCATCTCGACGACCGGGGCGTAGGGGCCGCGCTTGCGCGGCGCGTCCGCGTAGCCGGCGACCTGCGCCTCCAGGCGGGCGGTCCAGGCGCGCAGGGCGGCCGGGGTCACGTCGTGCTCGCCCATCTCCGCGGCGAGGGCGAGCACGTCCTCGACCGTGGTGAGCAGCGACAGCGGGACGTCGTCCATGTCGCCGGTGTAGGCGGCGACGACCTGGGCGGCCTGCCCCCAGCACATGGCCGGGCCCAGGACGCCGGCGCCGGGCTCCACGCCGATCCGCAGCCCGTGCTCGGCGACCAGGGATGCGGCGTAGCCGTGGTAGGTGGCGACGGTCGGCTGGGCGATCTCCAGCCGCTCCTTGAGCTCCGGCTCGGTGTCGGGGTGGCGGGCCAGGGCGCCCAGCCGCAGGTGGATGCGCTCGTTGAGCTCGCTGGCCGCCTTGCGGGTGAAGGTGAGGCCGAGGATCGCCTCGGGCTCGACGACCCGGTTGGCGACCAGCCAGGAGACCCGCGCGGCCATCGTCTCGGTCTTGCCCGACCCGGCCCCGGCGACGACGACGAGCGGCCGGTCGGCGGGTGCGGCCACCACCCGGGCCTGCTCCTCCGACGGCGCGTAGGACAGCCCGCAGCGCGCGGCCACCTCGGCCGGGGTCAGCAGCCGCCGCGGTTCCGGCTGCGGCTCGAGTCCGCCGTCGAACAGGTCGTCGAAGGACAGCTGTTCGGTGGTCACGCGGTCACCTGCCGGCCGCGCTCGTGCAGCGGGCAGCTGCGACGGGCCGGACAGCGTGAGCAGTGCGTGCCGGTGCGCACCTCGAAGGCGCCCGCGCCCATGCCGTTGCCGACCGCGGCGATCAGCTCACCGGCGGGGGTCTGCTCCAGGGGGACGTCGGCCGGCAGCGGCTCCTGGTGCTGCTCCTTGGCCTTGGCGCCGGTGCCGACCTGCAGCAGCGCGGCGCCGCCGGGGACGGTGCCGTGGCCGGCGAAGGCACCGGCGGCGACGGCCACCTGGTAGGCGGCCAGCTGCCCGTGCTCCTCGACGTTCTTCGCCGCGGTCTTGCCGGTCTTGAGGTCGACGACGACCAGCCGGCCCTCGGCGTCGCGCTCCAGCCGGTCCACCTGCCCGCGCAGCCGCGCCCGGCCGACGACGACGTCGAAGTCCTCCTCGGCGGCGACCAGCTCGCGCCGGTTGGCCGCGTGCCAGCGCAGGAACCGGTCGAGCATCTGCTGCGCCGAGGCGCGCTGGCGCTGGTCGGACCACCCCGGGCCGAGGTCGAGCGTGTCGAGCTCGGCGGCCAGCGCGTCCGGCGCCTCGGCCGGCGGCAGCCCGTCGGCGACCCGCTGGGCGACGGCGTGCACCGCCGAGCCGACGGTGCGGGTGGCGTCGGGCGAGGCCTCCGCGCCGACCGCGCCGAGGACCCAGCGCAACGGGCAGCGCTGGAAGGTCTCGATCGCCGAGGGCCGCACCCGCACCGTGGCGTCCTCCGGCACCAGCGGGGCGTCGTCGGACAGGGGCGGCAACCCCCACCACTGCGCGGGGGCCGCGCCCGGGACGCCCTCGTCGGCCAGCCGGCGCAGCACCGCGGCGGCCGCCGACCGGCGGGTGGCGGGGGTGTGCGGGTCGGTGACCGCCCGGCGCAGGTCGGCGACGAGCGCGGGCAGGGTCAGGGAGCGGGGCAGCTCGGTGAGCGGGCGGCCCTCCTCGGGGGACGGCGCGACCAGCTCCAGGAAGCGGGAGGCGGTCGCGCCGGCCTCGGCGCCGTCGAGGGCGCCCTGCACCGCGGTGACCACCAGCCGGCGGCGGGCCCGCGTGCAGGCGACGTAGAACAGCCGCCGCTCCTCGGCCAGCGCGAGGGCGCGGCGGTCCACCCGGGCGCCGTCGACCCCCGCGGCGCGCTCCACCAGCTCCTCGGTGCCGAGCAGCGAGGACCGCTCCCGCAGGTCCGGCCAGACGCCCTCCTGCACACCGGCGACGCAGACGAGATCCCACTCCAGGCCCTTGGACGCGTGCGCGGTGAGCAGGCGGACGGTCTCGTCGTTCGCGGCCCGGGCCGCACCGGTGTCGCCGGGCAGCTCCTGGGCGGCGAGGTGGTCGACGAAGGCGCGGACGTCGGCCGAGGGCAGCCGGTCGACGAAGCCGGCCGCGGCGTCGAAGAGGGCCACCACCGCGTCGAGGTCGCGGTCGGCCACCGCGCCGGCGGCCCCGCCCGCGGCGCTGGCCCGTGCCCAGCGCCCGGCCAGCCCGCTGCGCTGCCACATCGCCCACAGGACGTCCTCGGCGCTGCCGCCCAGCCCCAGTGCCGCCCGGCCTGCGGCCAGGACCCCGGCGACCCGGTGCGCCGGGCGGGCCACGTGCTCGGGGAGGGCCTCGAGCAGCGTCTCGTCGGTGAGCGCGGTGGCCAGCGGCGCGCCGCGCTCGGCGGCGTCGACGCCCTGCTGGGCCAGCGCGATGCGGACCGCCCGACGCAGCCGGCGCAGGTCCAGCACCGTCGCCCCGCCCAGCGGTGAGGCCAGCAGCGCCTCGGCCGCGGGCTCGTCGAGACCGGGCGGCGTGCCGTCGGAGCCGGGCAGCAGCGCGTCGAGGGCGCCGAGGAACGGGGCGACCGCCGGCTGGGCGTGCAGCGGCAGGTCGTCGGAGGAGATCGCCGACGGGACGCCGGCCGACGTGAGCGCCCGTCGCAGCGGGCCCAGGGCGACGGCGGTGCGGACGACGACGGCCATCTGCGACCACGGCACGCCGTCGAGCAGGTGCGCGCGGCGCAGCACGTCGGCGACGTAGGCGGCCTCGACGGCGGCGGACCCGAAGACGTGCACCTCAACGGCGCCGTCCGGGGTGCCCTCGACCGGCTGCAGCCGGCGGTGCTCCCAGGGGCCGGGCAGGCCCTCGGCGACGCGCCGGCTGATCCGCAGCAGCTCCGCGCCGGAGCGGCGGCAGACCCCCAGCGACACCCGCTCGGCGGGCCGCCCGTCGGCGTGCCGGAAGCGCTCGGGGAACTCCCCGATGCCGCGCGGCTCGGCGCCGCGGAACGCGTAGATGGCCTGGTCGGGGTCGCCGACGGCGACCAGGTCGCCGCCGCGGCCGGCCAGCAGCTCCAGCAGCTCGACCTGCGCGGGGTCGGTGTCCTGGTACTCGTCGACGAACAGCCAGCGGGCCCGGGCCCGCTCCTGGCGCAGCAGCTCGGGGTCCCCGGCCAGCTCGGCGATCGCCTCGCGCACCAGCTCCGCCGGGTCGAAGCCCGCGGCGTCGCCGCGACCGGCAGTGGCGAACGCCGTCACGGCCTCGTACTGCTCGGCGAACGCGGCGGCGTGCACCCACGCCTCGTGGCCCACCTCGCGGCCCCACGCGGCCAGCCGGTCGGCGCCGATGCCGCGCTCGGTGGCCCGCAGCAACAGCTCCCGCAGCTCGGTGCGGAACCCGGCCGTCGACAGGGCGGGGGCGAGGGAGGCCGGCCAGCGGACCGCCCCTTCCTCCTCGACGTCACCGCGCAGCAGCTGCGCAACGACGGCGTCCTGCTCGGCTGCGGTGAGCAGCCGGGGCGGCAGGTCGCCCCGGAGCAGTGCCGCCCGGCGCAGCACCCCGTAGGCGTAGGAGTGGAAGGTGCGGGCCAGCGGCTCGCGGATGGTGCGGGCCACCCGGGCGGTGATGCGGGTGCGCAGCTCGGCGGCGGCCTTGCGGCTGAAGGTCAGGACGAGGATCTGCTGCGGGTCGACGCCCCGGTCGATCCGCGCGGCGACGGCCTCGACGATCGTCGTCGTCTTGCCGGTGCCGGGACCGGCGAGCACCAGCAGCGGTCCACCCGCGTGGTCGACGACGGCCTGCTGCGTGGGGTCCAGCCGCGGCGGCGCCACCGGCTCCGGATCGGTCTGCACGAGCCGGTAGACCGGCGCACCCTCAGCCCCCCGCTGTGCCGCCACCCCTCGATGACACCACGGGCGGCCGACAGGTCCGGGACAGGTGGGACGCGTGTGGCCACGTCCGGCGGGAGGTCACCGCCGGAAGTCGCTGTTGGCGCCCTGCCCCCACCAGTCCCCGAGCGCCGCCAGAGCCTCTTGCCCGCCCCCGTAAACGGTCACCCAGCCCAGCGCGGCGTACTCGTCCTCCGTCCACACGATCGACGCGTCCGAGGTGGTCGGGTTCACGAAGCAGGCGACGTTCCCGAACTGGTTGTCGTCCAGCGTGTAGACGCCCCAGCCGCCGGTGGTCGGGCAGTCCGCGAGGGTGTGGAACGGCTGCAGCCCGTTGGCGGTGACGACGGCCTCGCCGAAGGCGCTGTCGACCGAGGCGACGTCGGCGAAGAGCTCGAACGTCGATCCCACGGTGTTCCCGCCCGCGACGGTCAGCGACGAGGGCATGCCGCAGTCGACCGCGGCCTGCTCCCCGACCCCGAGGGGAGCCGCCGTCCGGCACTGGTCGGGGTCGAAGTCGCCGGGCAGCATGGCGAGCAGCCGGTCCTGGTCCGACTGCCCGCCGAGCAGGACGACGGCCCCGATGACAACGAGCACCACCACGGCCACCGCGGCCGAGACCAGCAGCACCAGTCGGTTGCGCTTGGCACGAGTGTCCGGGGCGGGGTGCCATGCGTACGCACCCCCGCCGGGCGGGCCGGGAGGCACCCCGTGCGGCGGGGTGTAGGGCGGCCCACCGGGCTGCGACGGGAAGCCGTACCCGGGCGGCGGAGCAGGTGCCGTCTGCTCAGGACCGCCCCACGGAGGCAGCTGTCCTGCTCCCGACGGCACGCTCGGGCGCTCGCGGACCTCCGGCTCGGGTGGCCGCGGACCCGGCACGGCGCGCCCCGCGTACTCGGCGAGCACCTGGTCGATCTCCCCGGCGTTGCGGTATGTCACGTCGGGGCGCTGCCGCAGCGCACGCAGCAGGTCCAGGGCGTCGCCCCGGACGCCCTCGTCCTCCTCGGTCTCCAGGCACTCCCGCAACTGGCGGATGAGACTCCCCTGCTCGACCGGCGTGAGGTTCTCGGCCTCGATCGCGGAGCCCAGCCGCAGCAGGTAGGCGAAGGGCACCGGGGGCGGCGTCGGCAACGGGTCGGGCAGCTCGCGTCGCTGCGCCCTCGCCTCGCCGAGCGCGGAGAGCAGCCGGATGGCGGCGGCCGACGTCGGTTGCTGGTAGTCGATGACCTGGAGGTCGGCGACGGGGCTGGTGCGGAGCCTCTCCACGTGCCCGACCTGGACCGGCAGCACCGGCAGGCCGAGGTCACGGGCGTAGCCCAGCTCGGCGCGGCACGGCTTGGACGCGAACGCGTGGTCCGACGTGGCGAACAGGAAGACGTCGCACGCACGGATCTGCCTGAGGATCTCCTGCCACCAGGGGTCGCCACCGCTGAGGGCCACGTCGTGCCAGACGGCGAGCCGGGCTCCCTCGAGATCGGCGACGAGCTGCCGCACGTTCGCCTCGTCCTTGCGCGAGTAGCTGACGAAGACCTTGATCGTCATGTCTCGGTCCGTCCCGGTCGGTCGAGCCCGCAGCGAGGCCCATGATGCCGAGCCGACGGGTTCTCCGGAACACACCAGACCCCGAACCGGACCGCGTCGGTCTCGTACCGGGAGCCCTCGCATCCCGGACGCCGGCCGTGCGGCACCCCTACGATCCGCGCGTGGGCAGCCAGGACACCCCCACCTACTCCCGGGCCTTCGGCGTCGCCGACCACACGGCAGCCTGGGCGCAGCGGACACACCTCCGGCTCACCCGCGCCGAGCTCGGGCTGCTCGTCCTCGCGGCGGCCGCGGGCGCCGTACCTGAGTCGGACGGCCCGCGGGACATCGACCTGGCCGGCGTGGCGGCGGTGGTCCTGTTCGCGACCACCCTCGTGCTGCGCGCGTACCGGACGAGCGTCCGTCCCACGACCGTCTGGCAGGACGCCCGCGCCGCCGCAGAGTCGATCAAGACGCTGTGCTGGCGCTACGCCGTCGGCAGCCGGCTCTTCCCCGCGGACCTCGACGGCGCCGCGGCCGACCGGCTCTTCGTCGAGCGGCTGCGCGAAATCCTCAGGTCCATCCGCGACCTGCAGGCGGTCCAGCCGGAGGACCACCAGTACGAGGAGGTCACGCCGTGGATGCGCCGGCTGCGGGCGGCCCCGCTCGCCGAGCGCCGCAGCGCCTACGAGCGGCAGCGCATCGAGGACCAGCAGCACTGGTACGCGGGGCGGGCCCGGTCGAACCGCCGCCGGGCCCGGCGCTGGAACGTCGTCGTCCTGACCCTGGAGCTGCTCGGTGTCGTCGTCGGCGTGGTGAAGGCGTTCAGCCTGGCGGGGACCTTCAACGAAGCCGCCCTGGTGGGGCTCGTCGCCACCGTGGGGGCCGCCGCGGCGGCCTGGGTCCAGACCAAGCAGTACGCGGCCCTGGCCTCGGCGTACGCCATCGCCAACGAGGAGCTCGCCACCATCCGGGTACTGATCCCCTACGCGGCCTCCGAGGAGCAGTGGGCGGAGTTCGTGGACTCCGCGGAGGCGGCCATCTCGCGCGAGCACACCATGTGGCGCGCCTCGCGGACGAGCTGACGCCCTCGCGTCACGGCCAGGCGACCGTGGCGAGGTCGACCCGGCCGTTGCGCACCGGCACCCCCTCGGCGGCGAGCAGTTCCAGCTGCCGCACGCGGACCGGCTCGGCCACCGACCCGTCGGCGCGGACCACCCGGTACCAGGGGACTGCTCCCCCGCCCTGCGACAGCGCGCGGGCGACCCGGCGCGGCCCGACGCCGACCAGCCGGCCGATGGCGCCGTAGGTGCTCACCCGGCCGGGCGGGATCTGCTCGACAGCGTCGAACACCGCCTCGTCGACGTCATCCGGATGCGCGGAGGCGCCCGGGGACGGGTGTCCTCCGGGCGCCTCCGGCGAGGTCACAGCTGGTAGCCGCTGTTGGTCGTCCACCACTCGTAGAGCGCGGCCAGGTCGGCCTGGGTGCTGCCGGGCGCGGCGACGATGCCCTCGACGAGGGCGTTGTCGTCGGTCCAGATGATCCCCACCTGGCCCTCGTCGGCGTTGATGGCACAGGCCACCGAGCCGGAGTTGTCCGACGAGGTCCACTGCCCGACGCCGGTGGTGTCGGCGCACGTCTGACCCTCGGGGATCTCCGGCGCGCCGGAGGTGTCGGTCTTGAAGACCGAGTCGAGGGTGCCCTGGTCCGGGTAGAGGAAGAACTCCGCCTGCTGCGGGCCGGGCTGCGTGGTGCTGGCGCCGCAGCTGGCGTGCGCGATGTCGCCGTCGCCCTGCGGGTCGGCTTCGGTGCAGTCGGTGAAGTCGACCGGGAGGATCGCGAGGAGGTCCCCGCCGCCGGGGGCGGGGGCGGGCGCGCTGGAGGAGCTGCTGGTCGACGAGCTCGAGCTCGACGACGAGGTGGTCACGGCGCTCGTGCTCTCGGCGGCCGGGGTCGGCTCGTCGTCGTCGCGGAGGGTGAGGAAGAGGACGGCGGCGAGGGCGACGAGGGCCACGAGCCCGGCGACCAGGCCGATGACCAGGCCACGGCGGTTCTTGCCCGGTCCCTGCTGACCGGGCTGTCCGTAGGGGCCCGGCTGCCCGTACTGCCCGGGCTGCCCGTACTGCCCCGGCTGCCCGTAGGAGCCGGCCTGTCCGGGCTGGCCGTACGGACCCGGCTGTCCGTACTGCCCCGGCTGGCCGTAGGGCCCCTGCTGTCCGGGCTGGCCCGGCTGCCCGTAGGGGCCGGCCTGTCCGGGCTGGCCGTAGGGCCCAGGCTGTCCCGGCTGGCCGTAGGGCCCGGGCTGTCCCGGCTGACCGGGCGGCGGGCCCTGCGGCGCCCCACCCTGACCACCGGGGCCACCCTGCGGTTGCCCCCAACCTCCCTGACCCGGCTGCTGAGGACCGGGCGGGCCGTAGGGCCCCTGACCCGGCGGCGGCGTACTCATGCGGGTGACCTCCTGGTTTTCGAGAGCGCCCGCAGCTTAGAGGCCGCCGATCCGTGGATCGGCTCACCGCATCACGGCGTGCGTCACCCCCGACGGCCGAACCGGGCCAGCAGGCGGGACTGCGGCGACGCGGTGGGCGGCACGTCCAGCGGCGGGTCGATCAGCCCGGGAACGCCGTCCTCCGGCAGCCGGTCGGCGACCACGAGACCGGCGGTGACCAGGACCGGGTCCAGGTCGGTGTCCCCGCCGGTGGCGCGGGCGAGGTCCCAGGAGTGGACCGTCAGGTCGGCGGTCATCTCCTCGATGTAGTGCGCCGCGAGGAGGGGGCCGCGGGCCAGGTGCACCGTGCGCAGCAGCGCGTGGTCGTCGGCGAAGGCGGTCAGGGCGGCGTCGGCCGCGGTCTCCCAGCCGGTCAGCGGGTCGTCGCCCAGGAGGTCGGGCGTCGCGTCGGGGAACCGGCCGTCGAGGAGGTCGTACGGTTCCCCGGCGAGCAGCGGAGGTGCGCACAGCGCCTCGGCGACCAGGTGGGCCACGAGGTCGGCGACGCTCCACCCCGGCAGCGCGGGGTCCTCCCACTGCTCGGGCTTCACCGCGTCGACCCGATCGGTGAACGATGCCTGCGCCCGCTGGAAGAGCTCGAGGAGCTCGGCGGGAGAGATTTCGGACACGTCGTCAGTAGACGCCACGAGGGCCCGGACCGCCCCAGCGGGGAGCGATCCGGGCCCTGGCGACGTACTGGAACGGCCCCTGGCGAGGGGCTGGAACGGCCCCCTGCAGGGCCCCGCCGCGAGCATGCGAGTGGCGGGGGGCAGGGGGTCCTCTCAGTAGGTGGGCAGCGTCTTGTCGATCCGCGTCGCCCAGGCGGTCACGCCGCCCTGGACGTGCACGGCGTCGGAGAAGCCGGCGTTCTTGACGGCGGCGAGCACCTCGGCGGAACGGACGCCGGTCTTGCAGTGCAGCACGATCGGCTTGTCCTGCGGCAGCTGGGACAGCGCCCGGCCGGAGAGGATCTCGTCCTTGGGGATGAGCTTCGCGCCCGGGATGGACACGATCTCGTACTCGTTGGGCTCACGGACGTCGATGAGCTCGAAGTCCTTGCCGGCGTCCATCATGTCCTTGAGCTCGTCGACGGTGATCGTCGCGCCGGCCGCGGCCTCCTGGGCCTCGGTGGAGACGACGCCGCAGAACGTCTCGTAGTCGATCAGGCCGGTGATCGGCTCGCCCTGGGGGTCCTTGCGCACCTTGATCGTGCGGAAGGTCATCTCCAGGGCGTCGTAGACCATCAGCCGGCCGAGCAGCGTCTCGCCGATGCCGGTGATCAGCTTGACCGCCTCGGTGGCCTGGATGGCGCCGATGGTCGCGCAGAGCACGCCGAGCACGCCGCCCTCGGCGCAGGAGGGGACCATGCCGGGCGGCGGGGGCACCGGGTAGAGGTCGCGGTAGTTGGGCCCGTGCTCGTTCCAGAAGACCGACACCTGGCCGTCGAAGCGGTAGATCGAGCCCCACACGTACGGCTTGCCGAGCAGCACGCAGGCGTCGTTGACGAGGTAGCGCGTGGCGAAGTTGTCGGTGCCGTCGACGATCAGGTCGTACTGGCTGAAGATCTCCAGGACGTTGTCGCTGTCCAGCCGCGTCTCGTGCAGGCGGACGTCGACGTACGGGTTGATCTCCTTGATCGTGTCCCGCGCGCTCTCGGCCTTGGACCGGCCGACGTCGGACTTGCCGTGGATGATCTGCCGCTGGAGGTTGGACTCGTCGACGACGTCGAACTCGACGATGCCCAGCGTGCCGACACCGGCGGCGGCCAGGTACATCAGCACCGGCGAACCGAGCCCGCCGGCGCCCACGGCGAGCACCTTGGCGTTCTTCAGCCGCTTCTGACCGTCCATGCCGACGTCGGGGATGATCAGGTGCCGGCTGTACCGGCGGACCTCGTCGATCGACAGGTCCTCGGCGGGCTCCACCAGGGGTGGCAGGGACACGGGTTGCTCCTCAGTCACTCGACAGCGGCCCGCGGGGGGCCGGCGTTCGTCGGGACAACAGCGTGACACGCGGGGCTGTTCCCACCCACGGGGTGGCCGCCTCGCCGGCCGGGGAGCCGGCTACGGGTGGGGCCAGGGGTTCTTGGCGCAGCCCTGCAGCCCCAGCGTCTGCTGCTGCATGACGGGGGCGAGCTGCCCCGGTCCCGGGCACTGCTGGTGGCCGTTGCCCAGGGCGTGTCCGACCTCGTGGTTGACGACGTACAGGCGGTAGGTCGCGACGTCGCCCTGGTAGTCCGGGACGGCGGTCTCCCACCGCGCCAGGTTGATCACCGCCCGGTCGCCGTACCGGCAGGAGGTGTAGCCGCCGGTGCCCACGCCGGGGCAGTAGGTCTCCATGTTCCCGGGGCTGATCAGCGTGACCTTGAAGTCGTACGCGCCGGCCGCGGCCTCCTCGGTCCCGACCCGCTGGAAGGACATCCGGCCGCCGGCGCCCCACGAGCGGGGGTCGCCGAGGGTGGCCTCGACGGCGGCGGCGAAGGCGGCGCCGTCCACGCCGATGCCGTCCTCCACCTCCACGACGAACCGCTCCAGCGGCCCGCTGCCGTAGACCTGCGAGGTGCCGGGGACCACGGTGACCGTGCCCGCGCCCTTCTGCACGAAGCCCGTCGCGGGAGCCTCCGCCTCCGTCGGCCCGGCATCACCCTCGGCCCGCCCGGCGTCCTCCGACGGCTCGCCGTCGCCGGTCGGCCCGGCGTCCTCCGTCGGCTCGGCGGTCGGGGCCGCCGCCGACGGCCTGGCGACGGCCGGGGCGGACGACGCCGCGGAGCCGGCCGTCCGGGACGTCGTCCCGGCGCCGGAGGCGACCAGGTCGAGGAGGGTCAGCACGGTCGCGATGGTCAGCAGCGGGATGGCGTAGGCCCGCCAGCCCCACCGGGTCAGGAACCGGCGCAGTCCGCCTCGGGGCTGCCGGGCGGGCGCGGGCGGACGGCGGTCGGCCGCGGCCCGGCGGGAGCCGGGCGGGTCGCCGGGTGCCGGGCGCGGACGGGGCCGGGGGTCGGCGACCGCGGCGCGGTCTCCGCTCCGGCGGCCGCTCGGCGGCGGCACCCGGGGCAGGCCGCGCGCCGGCACGCCGGCGCGGCCGCGGGGTGCGCCGGGCGGAGGGGGGAACGGGGGTCCGGGAGGCCGTCCCGGCCCGCGGCCGGGAGGGGCGTCCGGACGGCTCACCCGGCCAGGCTCTCACGTCAGGGAGGCGTCCGTGGAGACCTGATCGTCACGGCGCGTACCGGACTGTGTCGTCTCGGTGACGGCCCTCAGGAGGCGCGCGCCTCCGGGACGGCCTCGGCTGCGGCGACGTCCTCGGCCAGCCCGAGCACGGCCCGGGCGGTCGGCTCGGCCGCCTCCATCATCGCCACGTGGCCGACGCCCTCGAGGAGGAGCAGCCGCCCGTCGGGGACGGCGGCGGCCAGACGGGGCGCGAGCGCCGGGTCGACCAGCCGGTCACGGTCGCCCCACACCACGAGCGTCGGCGTGCGCAGTGACCGTGCCATCCGCCAGGCGTTGGCCGCACCGACCCGCAGGTAGGAGGTGATCAGCCCGCGCATGCTGCGGGTCAGCGCCCGCACCGCCCAGGGCTGCTCGGCGCGCTCGCGCATCTCCGCCAGCGCCTGCTGCAGCCGTGCGCGCGGCACCCGGGAGGGGTCGCCGAAGCACATCTGCACCATCCCGCGGACCTGCTGCTCGGGCGTCACCCCGGCGAGCCGCCGTTCGGCGACCGAGGGGATGCCGGGCAGCAGGAGGAGCAGCAGCGCGCGGCTGAACGCCGGCGGCACCCGGTAGACCGGCATCGCCGGGGACACCAGCGTGAGGGTGGCCACCAGGTCCGGCCGGCGGGCGGCCACGATAAGCGACACCAGGCCGCCCAGGGAGTTGCCCAGCAGGTGCACCGGCCGGCCCTGCGCCTCCCCCGGCTCGGCGGAGACCCGCTCCAGGACGTCGACGACGGCCTGCACGTGCCCGCGGATGGAGTAGGAGGTGCGCGCCGGCGGGTGGGAGCGGCCGAACCCGGGCAGGTCCACCGCCCAGCCGTCGAAGCGGACGGCCAGCAGGGCGGCGAGGTCGGTCCAGTTGGTCGAGGCCCCGCTGAGGCCGTGCACGTACAGCGCCCGCTCCCGGGGGGCGCCGTCCCGCGGCCCGTCGACCGGCCCGGACCACGGCGTCCGCCGGACGAAGACCTCCCCGCCGCGCACCGCCACCGGCTCCCCGGGCCACGGCTCCGGCAGCGCGCCGGGGCGGGGCAGCCGGGCGGTCGAGGGGCGGGCCTGCGGGGCTGGGTCGGAGGCGGGTCGGGGCGAGGGGGTCACCTCCCGAAGGTAGGTCAGCCCCGACGGGGCGCGCTGCCCGGTGACCCGCCGGTAACATCCGGGCGTCATGTCACTGCCCCGACCTGCACCCGAGTCCGTCCGTCGTTCGTCCCGCCTGCCGCGCGGGGCCCGGCGGCTGCAGCTGTTGCACGCGGCGCAGGAGGTGTTCGTCGCGCAGGGCTACCACGCCGCCGCGATGGACGACATCGCCGACCGGGCAGGGGTCAGCAAGCCGGTCCTCTACCAGCACTTCCCGGGCAAGCGGGAGCTGTACCTGGCGCTGCTCGAGCAGCAGGTCACCGCGCTGACCGACCGGGTGCGCGAGGCCATGGAGGGCACCGACGACAACCGCACCCGGGTGAACGGGGCCGTCGGGGCCTACTTCGACTTCGTCAACGCCGAGGGCGCCGCCTTCCGGCTGGTCTTCGAGTCCGACCTGC
This sequence comes from Geodermatophilus sp. SYSU D00965, assembly GCF_054050075.1. Taxonomy (NCBI): domain Bacteria; kingdom Bacillati; phylum Actinomycetota; class Actinomycetes; order Geodermatophilales; family Geodermatophilaceae; genus Geodermatophilus; species Geodermatophilus sp. SYSU D00965. Next base: position 59,747 of record NZ_JBJGYQ010000014.1, read on the forward strand.
GCAACGACGACGAGGTCCGGGGCCTGGCCGACCGCGGGCACCTGGCGTGCGTGGAGGCGATCGCCGAGGTGATCGCGGCCGACACCGGCCTGGACCGCGAGCGCTCGCTGCTGCTGGCCTCCGGGATGACGGGGCTGGCCGAGACCAGCGCCCGCTGGTGGCTGCCCCGCAAGGGCACGGTGTCCCGGGACGAGGCGGTGTCGCTGATGACCGCGCTGTCCTGGCGCGGCATCTCCGGGTGGCCCCGGCTCGACGGCGAGCACTGAGCGTCCCCGTTCGCTGACGGCGCAGCTGCGCCGCAGGTCGGGGTCTGGCCGCTGCACTAGCGTGGGGTGCAGCCGCGCAACTCGAGGAGGCATCCCCCGTGGAAGTCAAGATCGGTGTCCAACACTCCCCCCGGGAGCTGGTCATCGACAGCCCCAACACCCCCGACGAGATCGCAGCCGAGGTGGCCAAGGCCATGTCCGGCGCCACGAAGGACGGCCTGCTGACGCTCGTCGACGACCGTGGCCGGCGGGTCCTGGTGCCGGTCGACCGGATCGCCTACGTGGAGATCGCCCAGGCCGACCAGCGCCGGGTCGGTTTCATCGCCGGCAGCTGAGACCTCGTGCGACGGGGCGTCTCCGCACTCGCGGAGGCGCCCCGTCGCCGTTCCTACGGGTTCAACCCGAGGGTGCGCATCCGCTGGGTGTGCGCGGCGGTGATCCGCTCGATCAGCCGCCCGAGCCCGGTCAGGTCGCCGGTGCCCACCATGATCAGCTGAGCCAACTGGTCCCGTTCGGCGATGACCGCCTGCGACTGGGTGATCGCCTCGCCCACCAGCCGCCGTCCCCAGAGCGCGAGGCGGCCGGAGACGGTCCGGTGCGCGGCGATGGCCGCCCGGACCTCGCGGACGGCGAAGTCCGCGTGGCCGGTGTCGGCGAGCACCTCCAGGATCAGCGCCCGGTCGGGGTCGGGCAGGAACGTGGCGATCTCCCGGTAGAAGTCGGCCGCCAGCCCGTCGCCCACGTAGGCCTTGACCAGGCCCTCCAGCCACGTGCGCGGCCGGGTCGACTCGTGGAAGGCGTCGAGCGCCGCGACGAACGGCGTCATCGCCGCGGTCGGGTCGGCGCCGAGTTGGGTGAGGCGGGCGGTGAGCCGGCAGTGGTGCCCGATCTCCGCGGCCGCCATCTGCGCCAGGGCCGCCCGGCCGGCCAGGGTGGGGGCCAGCCGGGCGTCCTCGGCGAGCCGGTCGAAGGCGGTCAGCTCGGCGTAGGCCAGCACCCCCAGCAGGTCGACGACGGCGCGCTGGTCGACCGCGGTCACGGGCGGCTCCTGTGCTCGGTGGTCCCGCCGCGCGTGCCCCGGTCGGGTGAGGCCCGGCCTCCCGGGCAGCGCGGCGCGCAGAGGCTAACCGTTGCGCACGTTACGATGGGAATCGGCGAGCCGCGCGGTTCGCTTGTGTATCTGTGCGCTGACGACCGCTGGACGACGCCCTCCGGGCTGTCTCCCGGGCCGATCCGTCGCCCGGTCTGCTGGCCGCGTCGGCGCTGGAACTGATCCCGCGACACCCGACGGGACCAGGTGTGACGCGGCCTCCCCGCCGCCGGAGCCGGTCCCCCAGCAGACCAGAGGCGAGAGCACTGACCTCCATCGACGACAACACCCCCACCGACCTCGAGCACGCCGAGACCGGCGCGCCCGCCCCCGAGCAGCTCGAGCAGGCCGCCGAGGAGCTCGGCGGCGCCCCCGTCGCCGCCGACGCGCCGCTGTTCAGCGACTTCGACGTCCACCCCGACGTCGTCGCGGCGCTGGCCGAGGCCGGCATCACCCGCACCTTCGCCATCCAGGAGCTGACCCTCCCGCTGGCGCTGGCGGGTCACGACCTCATCGGCCAGGCGCGCACCGGCACCGGCAAGACCCTCGGCTTCGGCGTCCCGCTGCTGCAGCGCGTCGTCCCGGCGGCCGAGGGCGGCGACGGCGTCCCGCAGGCACTGGTCGTCGTCCCCACCCGTGAGCTGTGCGTCCAGGTCGCCCGCGACCTGTCCACCGCCGGGTCCATGCGCGGCATCCGGGTGCAGGCCATCTACGGCGGCCGCGCCTACGAGCCGCAGGTGCAGGCGCTGCAGGCCGGCGTCGACGTCGTCGTCGGCACGCCGGGCCGGCTGCTGGACCTGGCCGAGCAGGGCCACCTGATCCTGGGCAAGGTGCAGGCGCTGGTCCTCGACGAGGCCGACGAGATGCTCGACCTGGGCTTCCTGCCCGACATCGAGCGGATCCTCGGCATGGTCCCCACCAAGCGGCAGACCATGCTGTTCTCCGCGACGATGCCCGGCCCGATCGTGAACCTGGCCCGCCAGTTCATGACCCAGCCGACGCACATCCGCGCGCACGGCAACGACGAGGGCTCGACCGTCCCGCAGACGACGCAGTTCATCTACCGCGCCCACAACCTGGACAAGCCCGAGCTGCTCGCCCGCGTGCTGCAGGCCCGCGGGCGCGGCCTGGTGATGGTCTTCTGCCGCACCAAGCGCACCGCGCAGAAGGTCGCCGACGAGCTCGTCGAGCGCGGCTTCGCCGCCGCCGCGGTGCACGGCGACCTCGGCCAGGGCGCGCGTGAGCAGGCGCTGCGCGCGTTCCGCAGCGGCAAGGTCGACGTCCTGGTCGCCACCGACGTCGCCGCCCGCGGCATCGACGTCACCGGCGTCAGCCACGTCGTCAACTACCAGTGCCCCGAGGACGAGAAGACCTACGTGCACCGGATCGGCCGCACCGGCCGCGCCGGGCAGACCGGCGTCGCGGTCACGCTGGTCGACTGGGACGACATCCCGCGCTGGCAGCTGATCAACAAGGCGCTCGGCCTGGACTTCGACGAGCCCCAGGAGACCTACTCCACCTCGGCGTGGGTCTACACCGACCTGGACGTGCCCGAGGGTGCGACCGGCCGGCTGCCCAAGGCCCAGCGCACCCGCGAGGGCCTGGACGCCGAGGCCGTCGAGGACCTCGGCGAGACCGGCAAGCGCACCCGTGGGGGCTCCCGCGGTCCGGCCCGCGAGGACGACGAGAAACCGGCCGCCGCCCGCAAGAGCCGGTCCCGCCGGCGCACCCGGGGCGGCGGCGCCGCGGCCGCCGCGCCGGACTCCGGCGCCGAGCAGGCCCCGGCGACCGAGCCCGCGGCCGAGGGCGCCGCGTCCGCGCCGCGCCGTCGCCGTCGCCGCCGCGGGGGCGCCAACCGGGGCTCCGCCGAGCCCGCCGCGTAAGAGAGGACCCCCTTGCCCCCCACCGCTCACGGGCTCGCGGCGGGACCCTGCAAGGGGGCCGCGCGCCGCCCGCCCCTGCGGGTGTGGGTCTGGACGGCGGCCACGCTGGCCCTCGTGGTCGTCGCCGCGCTGCTGTGGCGCGGCTCCGACGCGGCGGCCACCGAGAGCACCACGGCAGCACCGGCCGGTGTCCCCGACGGGACGCCGGCCGGCGCCGTCTCCGAAGCGTGGACGTCCGCGACCGCGACGAGCGGGGACCGGCCGCGCGCGACGGTGCACGAGGGCCGGGTGCTGGTCGCCGAGGCGCACGGCGTCCGGGCGCTCGACGTCGCCACCGGCACCGAGGGGTGGCACTACACCCGGGCCAACGCACAGCTGTGCGACTGGACGGCCGTCGGCAGCGTGGTGGTCGCGGTCTTCCGCACCGAGGACCGCTGCGACGAGGCGGTCGCGCTGTCGGCCGACACCGGCGTGCGCGCCTGGACCCGCAACGTGAACCTCAGGACCGACGTGGTCCTGCACAGCACCGACGGGATCGTGCTCGCCGCCTCGCCGTTCGGGGTGGTCACCCTCGACCCGGTCGGGGACAACATCCGCTGGCGGCAGGCCCCGACGCCGGGGTGCCGCCTGCTGGGCGCCGACGTCGGGCAGACGGGCGTCGTCGTCCTCCAGCGGTGCGCGGAGACCGCCGCGCTGCAGCTGCGGCTCTTCGACGGCTACGACGGGTCCGCGGTGTGGAGCCGCGACGTCCCCGACACGACGGCCACGCTCGCCGGCGTCGACCGGACGGTGGCCGTGGCCGGAGCCGCCGGGGTGCAGCTGCTCGCCGCCGCGGACGGCGCCCCGCTGGGCTCCCCGGTCCCCGGCGCCGGCCCGGTGCTCGTGCGCGGCGTCGGCGACGACCTGCTCGTCCTGGCCGGCGGCACGCTCTCCGCGGTCGCGCAGGACACCGGCGCGGTCCGCTGGTCCACCCCGGCGACCGGGCTCCCGGGCGACGTCGCCGGCAGCAAGCAGCTCGGCGTCGAGGCGCCGGTGCCGGTCCCCGAGGACGGCGCCGTCGTCCTGCGGGACCTGGCCACCGGCGCCGAGGTGGGCCGGAGCACCGTGGAGGAGCTGCCCGCCGGTGGGGTCGCCACCGTCGCGGGCCCCGTCGTCGTCCTCCAGCTGACCGACCGGGTGGTCGGCTACCGCTGACCCGGGACGCCGCCCCCGGCTCGCGCCGGGGTATGACTGGGGCATGGTGATGCCCGGCGGCCCCGACCACAGCGCTCCCCTCTCCATCGCCCCGGACGACCTGCGGCAACTGGCCGAGCACGACGCGCACCACCGCACCTTCCCCGGCGGCGCCGGGCCGCTGACCGCGCTGGACACCGGCAACGACGGCGAGCGGGGCACCGTGCTGATGGTCGCCGGGTACACCGGGAGCAAGGAGGACTTCGCGCCCCTGCTGCGGCCGCTGTGCGCGGAGGGGTACCGGGTCGTCGCCCTGGACCAACGGGGGCAGTTCGAGTCGCCCGGTCCCGACGACCCGGCGCGCTACACCGTGGCGGAGCTGGCCGCCGACGTCGTGGCCGTGGGCCGGTCGCTGGCGGACGAGGCGCGGGCCGGGCTGCACCTGGTCGGGCACAGCTTCGGCGGGCTGGTCAGCCGGGCCGCCGTACTGGCCGACCCGGCGCTGTTCGCCTCGCTGACCCTGCTCGGCTCGGGACCCGCTCGGCTGACCGGGCCGCGGGCCGACCTGCTTGAGCACCTGTCCCCGCTGCTGGACGCCGGCGGGGTCCCGCTGGTGAACGAGACGCTCGAGCAGCTGGCCATGACCGACCCCCGGGCGCAGGCGGTGCCGGCGCCCACCCGGGCGTTCCTCTCCCGCCGGTTCCTCGCCAACAGCGCCGCCGGGCTGCGCGGCATGGCCGACGCGATGACCACCGAGCCCGACCGGGTCGCCGAGCTGGCCGCCACCGGCGTCCCGGTGCTCGTCGTACACGGCGCCGCGGACGACGCCTGGTCGCCGGCCGCGCAGGAGGACATGGCCCGGCGGCTGGGCGCCCGCTACGCGGTGGTCCCCGGCGCCGTCCACTCCCCCGCCATCGAGAACCCGTCGCGGACGCTGGAGGTCTTCGTCCAGTTCTGGGCCGCGGTGGCCACCCGGACCGGAACCCCGTCGTGAGGCTCTCGGCCCGCGACTGGACGCCGGAGGAGGACCTGCTCGGGTTCTTCGGTCCCGGCAGCGTGACCTGGCGGGTGCACGCCGACCCGGTGTTCTCCGTCGGCGGGCTGCGCGCGCTGCTGCTGCAGGCCCTGCACCCCGTCGCGATGGACGGCGTCGCCACCAACTCCCTCTTCCGCGAGGACCCGTGGCCGCGGCTGGTCCGCACCGCCGCGTACGTCGACACGCTCACCTTCGGCACGCGCGCCGAGGCGGTGCGCGCGGTGCGGCGGGTCCGCGGCATCCACCGCCGGCTGGGCGGGGCCGTCGACGGCCGCGCCTACCGGGTCGACGACCCCGACCTGCTGCTGTGGGTGCACTGCTGCGAGGTCGACTCGCTGCTCGACGTCGCCCGCCGCGCCGGCGTGGTCAGCGGCGCGGACGCCGACCGCTACGTCGCCGAGCAGGTGACCGCCGCCGTCCTGGTCGGGTGCGCCGAGGACGACGTGCCGGGGACGGTCGACGCGCTGGCCGGGTACTTCGCCGACGTCCGCCCGGCGCTCGCGCCCACCCCGGCCGCGCGCGACGCGGTCCGCCTCGTGCTCGCCCCGCCGATGCCGGCGTGGGTGCGGTTCCTGACCCCCGCGCGCCCGGCCTGGGGCTCGCTCGCCTCGCTCGCGGTGGCCACCCTGCCGCGGTGGGCGCGCCGGATGTACTCCCTGCCCGGGCTCGGGGTGACCGACCCGGCCGCGACGGCCGCCCTGCGGGCGTTCCGGCTGGGCATGCTGCGGCTGCCGCAGCGGGTCCAGCGCTCCCCCATCGTCTGGGCGGCGTACGAGCGCGTCGCGCAGGCCGAACCCGTCAGCGCGTGACGGCGGCCTGGTCGAGCGTCCGGCGAGCGGCGGCGAGGACCACGGCGGCGACCCGGTCCAGCGACGGCGAGCGCAGCTTCCACTGCTGCCAGTGCAGGACGACGTCCACCGCGCCGTCCGGGTCGAGCTCGACCAGCTCCCCGGCCGGCTCCTGCTGCGCGGGCACCATGCCCCAGCCGAACCCCAGCCGGACGGCGGTGACGTAGTCGGCCGACGCGGGCACGTGGTGCACCGGGGGCTGCCCCGCGTCGATCCCCCGGCCGCGCAGGTAGCGGTACTGCAGGTCGTCCTTGCGGTCGAAGACCACCACCGGCGCCCGGGACAGGGCCTGCTCGGTCGCCCCGTGGGGGAACCACCGCCCGGCGAACGCCGCGGTGGCCATCGGGCGGTACCGCATGCTGCCCAGCCGGGTCGCGGTGCAGCCCGGCACGGGGTCGGGATCGGCGGTGACGGCGGCCATCACCCGGCCGTCCCGCAGCAGCGCGGCGGTGTGCTCCTGGTCCTCGCGGTGCAGGTCGAAGGCGAGGTCGCCGGACAGCGGCGCGAGGGCCGGCAGCACCCAGGTGGCCAGCGAGTCGGCGTTGACCGCGATCGGGAGGGTCACGGGCCCGGTCGTGCCGTCGTCGGCCAGTTCCCGGGTGGCGTCGGCGGTGAGCAGCGCCACCTGCCGGGCCAGCCGCAGCACCGCCTGCCCGGACTCGGTGGCCCGCACCGGCTTGCTGCGCACCAGCAGCACCCGCCCGGTGGCCGCCTCCAGCGCCTTGAGCCGCTGGCTGATCGCGCTCGGCGTGACGTGCAGCGCGCGGGCGGCGCCGTCGAGGGTGCCCGCGGTGACGGTCGCCTCCAGGGCACGCAGGTGGGCGAGGTCGAGGTCCACGACGCCATTAGAGCGGCTTCAGGTTCTGCAGGAACTCCGTGGGCGCTTATGGCGCTGGTCCGCCTACCGTCCGTCCGTGTCCCCCGCACTGCTGGCCGCCGTCTCCGGCCTCGGCCTCGGCCTGTCCCTGATCGTGGCGATCGGCGCGCAGAACGCGTTCGTGCTGCGGCAGGGCCTGCGGTCGGAACACGTGACCGCCGTCGTCGCCATCTGCCTGCTCTCCGACGTCGCCCTGATCACCGCCGGGACCGCCGGTGCCGGCGCGCTGGTCTCCCGGCTGCCGGCGCTGCTGACCGTCGTCTGCTTCGCCGGGGCGGCGTTCCTGTTCGTCTACGGGCTCATGGCCGCCCGGCGGGTGCTGCGTCCGGCCGCGCTGGTCACCGAGGCCGCTGGCCGCCGGGCCGGCCTGGTCGTCACCGTGACCACCTGCCTGGCGCTGACCTGGCTGAACCCGCACGTCTACCTGGACACCGTCGTGCTGCTCGGGTCCCTGGCCGGTACCTGGGACGACCTCCGCTGGTGGTTCGCCGCCGGCGCGGCGGCCGGCAGCGCGGTCTGGTTCATCGGCCTCGGCTACGGAGCCCGGCTGCTCCGGCCGGTGTTCGCCCGGCCCGCCGCCTGGCGGGTGCTCGACGCCGGGATCGCCGTCGTGATGCTCTCGCTGGCGGTCTCACTGGCCGTGCGCGGCGTCCAGGGCGGCTGAGTCAGGCCGGAGCGACCTGCGTCTCCTCCTCGGCGAGGAAGCTCCAGGTCTCCCGCGCCGGGGTGGCCGCCTGGCCGACCGGGCAGCTGGGCCGGAAGTCGCACCAGCCGCACTGCCGGCCCGGAGCGGCGGGGAACGCCTCGTCCGGGTCCCGCCCCTCGTCCAGCGCCGCGGTCGCCGCGCCGATGTCGGCGGCGACGTCCTCCGCGCGCCGGACGTGGTTGGCCAGCGAGCGCTCGGTGTGCTCGAACGCGGCAACGGTGCCGCTGGGCAGGTGGTGCAGCTCCACCCGGCGACACGGCCGGCGCAGCGTCCGGCGGACACCGAGCACGTAAGCGGCCAGCGCCGGTGATCCGCGGGCCTCGTCGTCGGTGCTGGGCACCCGGCCGGTCTTGTAGTCGACGATCACCAGCTCGTCCCCCCGCTGGTCGATCCGGTCGACGCGGCCGGACAGCGCCAGCCGCTCGGTGGTGGCCGCGACCTGCCGCTCGGTGCCGACCGGCTCGTCGGCCGGGTCCAGCCCGCCCACGTAGTCGGTGAGCCAGGTGGCCGCGCGCGCCCGCCAGCGGTCGGCCTGCTCGGCGTCCCGGAACCCGGCCGGGGACCAGACCGAGTAGAGCAGCTGCCGGATCGAGACCGCTGTGCGCTTCGACAGCGGCAGCTCCCACCACGAGCGCAGCGCCGCGTGCACCCCGGACCCGACCGAGTTGTGCGCCCAGGCCGGGCCCTTCTGCGGCGTCGGCCGGTCGACGTAGGCGTACCGGTACCGGCGGGGGCAGTCGGCAAAGGTCGCCAGCTTGCTCGGCGTGGCCGGGAACAGCCGTCGCGGCATGCCCGGCATCTCCAGCTGCGTGCCTCCCACACCCGCCACGCTAGCCGCGGGCAGCGACGGCTCGGCGCACCGCGGCACGGCGTGGTTCGGACGCGGTGCCGGCGTGGTTGCGGCGTCCGGCCGGCGTGGTTGCGGCGTCCGGCCGGCGCCCCCGCGTCAGTCCCGGTACGGCGGGACGCCGGTGCCGGCGGCCAGGATCGCCTCGAGCTGCTCCGGCGCGGTGGTGCACGCGGCGATCGGCGTCGTCTTGTTGGTCCCGTGGTAGTCGCTGGAGCCGGTCACCAGCAGGTCGAGCTCGCCGGCCAGGCCGCGCAGGTGCGCCCGCTCGTCGGGGTCGTGGTCGGGGTGGTCGACCTCCAGGCCCAGCAGCCCGGCGGCCACCATCTGCGCGATCGCCTCGTCGCCGACCACCCGTCCCCGCTTGGTGGCCAGGCCGTGCGCGAAGACCGGCACCCCGCCGGCGGCCCGCACCAGCGCGATGCCGTCGAGCACGTCGGTGTCGGCCTTGGCCACGTAGTAGGGGCTGCGGTGGTGCAGCAGCGTGGCGAAGGCGTGGTCGACCGACTCGACGACACCGGCGTCGACCAGCGCCCGCGCCACGTGCGGGCGGCCGACGACGCCGCCCCCGGATCGCTCGACGACCTGGTCCCAGGCCACCGGGAAGCCTGCCTCGGCCAGCGCGGTCACGATGCGCTCCCCGCGGCCGAGCCGCTCGGTGCGCAGCCGCGCCCGCTCCTGCGCCAGCCCGGGGTGCTGCGGGTCGAACAGGTAGGCCAGCAGGTGGACGCTGATCGGCGGCGCCGCCGCGGGGAACCAGCGGCAGGACAGCTCCATGCCGGGGACGACGGTCATCCCGGCGGGGCGGGCGGCCGCGGCCTCGGCCCAGCCCGCCGTGGTGTCGTGGTCGGTGAGCGCGACGACGTCCAGGCCCGCGGCGTGCGCGGTGGCGAGGAGCTCGGCTGGGCGCTCGGTGCCGTCGGAGACCGACGAGTGGGTGTGGAGGTCGATCCGCATCACCGGTCAGCCTGCCGCACCCGCCGTCCGGCGACGCGGCGGCGCGACGGGCGGGCCCGCGGGATCGGCTCGGTGTCGCGCCGTCCGTCGTCCGGGGCGGCGCGCGGGCCCCTCGGCGTGGGCGGGGGCGGGGACGACGGCGGCTCCGGCTCGCCCTCGTCGTCCCCGGAGGACGCGGCACCGCCGCCGCCGAAGAGCAGGTCGCTCACCTTGCGGTACAGCTGGTCGGCGTGCGGCAGGTAGGTGATCTCCGCCAGTGCCTGCTGCTGGCCCGCGGACTCGAAGCGGAACGTGCCGTAGCCCAGCAGCTGACCGACCAGGGTCTCCCGGTAGGTGAGGTCGGTGATCCGCCGCAGCGGCAGCAGGGCGACGGTGCGGACGACGATCCCGCTGGTCAGCAGCACCCGCCGGTTGGTGACGATGAAGTGCCGCATGTACCACTCCCCGATGCGCAGGCCGAGGTAGACCAGCGCGCCGACGAGCACCAGGAAGCCGGTCGTGGTGGCGACCTGGTTGTCGCGGTCGGCGTTCGCGGTGCCGATGTGGCCGGCCCCCCACAGCAGCAGCCAGCCGCCGACGACCAGCGCGGGCAGCGACTTGGCCAGCGGCTCGACGAGCACCGCCCAGTGCCGCCGGGTGGCCACCACCGGCGGGCGCTCCTGCGGGAGCGTGAACTTGTCGGTGTCCTTGCTCCACCTGGGCCGGCGGCCGTTGGTGGGCCGGGGTGCCGGGCCGGTCATGTCCCGGCTAGATCAGCGACCCGACGAAGTCGGCCAGGGACGACGCTGCGTCGCCGAGGGCGTGACCGGCGGTGCGCACGATCTCCGCGGAGCTCTCGGGAGCCTGGATGATGTAGAAGAGGACGAAGGCGACGACCAGCCAGGTGAGGACCTTCTTGAGGTTCACCGTCACCTCCGTGGGTGCTGTGCGGAGCGCCGGGACGGGGGTGCCCCAGCGGCGAGCACCATGGGTAACACACGCCTCACGACTCCCTCCCGGGACACGCCGCCGGGGTTGCGGCCGGTCCGGTCCGGTCCGTCACGGCCCCGGCAGCAGGTGCTCGCTCGGCGGGCCGAGCGGCAGATCGGGGTACAGCCGCTCGCGCAGGTCGAGCAGTTCCAGCTGCTCGGCCAGCAGCCAGGCGGCCGACATCGGCCACATGACCAGCCACAACCAGACCCCGAAGGCCTCCCCGACGAAGGCCGCGCGGTCGTCGGAGGTGGGCACGGCCCACAGCGGCGCGTGCTGACCGGCGGCCTTGACGTCGGCCGAGGAGGGTCCGGAGAGGACGTCACCGGGATCGGGGCCGGGCAGGCCCGCGTAGCCGCAGCCCACACCGGTGCCCGGCTCCTCGGCGATGAGCACCAGCTCGGCGGAGCCACCCAGCGGGGCCGGTCCGGCACAGTCCACGACGATCGCGCGCGCCCCGGGCTCCCCGCCCCACGCCAGCCCGGTGACCGACCAGCCCGACGGCATGGGGTCGGGCACCCAGGCCGGGACGCGGGCGTCGGCGGTGACCGCGGCGATGGCGTCGTGCGCGACCAGCAGCGTGTGGTGCAGCGGCGTCACCGCGCCGTGCACGTGGCACCAGGCCTGGCCAGAGTTCCCCGGGCGGACGACGAGTCGTTCACCGCACCGGGGACAGACCGTGGTGGCAGTCATCGCGCATCACCGTCCTGTGACCGGAGGGGTTCGTCAAGCGTTGGCACCGACGGCGCTGCGTACCGTGCGGGCGTGTCCTCCCCGAACGATCCCGCGCCAACTGTGGTGGCCTGCGTCGGGGCCGTGGTGCACGACGCGCGAGGTCGGTTGCTGCTCATCCGCCGCGGTCACGAGCCCAGCCGGGGGCTGTGGTCGGTGCCCGGGGGACGCGTCGAGCCCGGGGAGACGCCCGAGGCCGCCGTCGAGCGGGAGGTGCTCGAGGAGACCGGCCTCCGGGTGCGCGCGGGTGCGCCGGTCGGCCGGGTCCGCGTCCCGGGCGCCGGCGTCGTCTACGACGTCGTCGACCTCGCCTGCACCCTGGTCGACCCCGACGCCGTCCCCGTGGCTGGGGACGACGCGGACGCCGTCGCCTTCGCCGACGCCGCTGAACTGGCGGCGCTGCGGTGCACCCCGCGGCTGGTCGAGACCCTGGCCGGCTGGGGCGCGCTGCCCTCCTGACCACGCGCCTCCGCCGCGCGACACGAGCGCGGGCGCCTGCGTCGCGGGGCGTGCACTCGCGGCAGGCCCACGGCGGGGCGTGCGCGCGCGGCGCTCAGCCGCGGGGCGTCGGCTCCGGGCGCCCGGGCTGCTCGCCGCCCCGGGCCTCGCCGTAGGAGCGCTTGGGCACCATGACCTTGCGCCGGAAGGTGCAGACGACGGTGCCGTCCTGCTTGTAGCCGACGGTCTCGACGTGCACGACGCCGCGGTCGTCCTTGGACCGCGACTCGGTCTTGTCCAGCACGCGCGTCTCGCCGTAGATGGTGTCGCCGTGGAAGGTCGGCGCCACGTGCCGCAGCGACTCGATCTCCAGGTTGGCGATGGCCTTGCCGGAGACGTCGGGGACGCTCATGCCCAGCAGCAGGGAGTAGACGTAGTTGCCGACCACGACGTTCCTGCCGAAGTCGGTGGTCTCCGCCGCGTAGTGGCTGTCCAGGTGCAGCGGGTGGTGGTTCATCGTGATCAGGCAGAACAGGTGGTCGTCGTACTCGGTGACGGTCTTGCCGGGCCAGTGCTTGTAGACGGCCCCGACCTCGAACTCCTCGTAGTACCGACCGAACTGCATGGACGTCCTCCGGTGTCGACGCTGACGGCGGGACCCGGACGACGACGGGAGGGCCTCCGCGAGCGAGGGGCCAGTTGCCCACGACGCCGCGTCGGTGACCCATCTGGACGGGCGCCGATCCTACGATGCGCGGGTGCCACCGGCTCCCCCCGTTCGTGATCCCGGGGAGGCCGGCGTCGTGACGCTCTCCCCCGCCGGCCGGCTGGTCCGGCTCACGGCCGCCGCCGCCGTGCTGCTGGTGCTGCTGGCCGGTTCCGTCTGGGGATCCGACGCCTCGTTCCCCTTCGGCCCGTTCAAGATGTACTCGACCCGGGCCGACCCCGACCGTCCGGTGGTCTCCACCCGCGTGGTCGGGATGACCGCCGACGGCGTGGAGGTCCGCCTCTCCGGCGGCGAGGTGGGGCTGCGCCGGGCCGAGTTCGAGGGGCAGCTGCCCCGCCTCGTGGACGAGCCGGAGCTGCTGGCCCTGCTGGCCGGCACCTACGCCGCCCACCACCCCGACGCCGAGCCGCTGGTCGAGGTGCGGGTCGTGCAGCGCCGCTACGAGCTCGAGGGCGGCCGCCAGACCGGCGAGGTCACCGACAGCGTCCTCGTCGCCCAGGACCTGGAGGGCACCCCGTGAGCGCCACCTCCTCCCCCGGCTCCCAGCCGGCCGGCGACTCCCGGGTGGCAGCCGGCCGGCACGGCTGGTGGTTCCGGCCCGTGCCGCTGGCCCGGATCGCGGTCTTCCGGACCATCGCCTACCTGTTCGTCCCGGTCGACGTCTTCCTGACCACGGCGTGGGTGCGCGCGCACGCCGACGTCCCGACCGAGTACTACCAGCCGCTCACCATCGGCCAGCTCCTCCCGCTGCCTGTCCCCACGTCCACCGTGGTGCACGTCGTGCAGTGGGCCCTCGTGGCCGCGGCGCTGGCGGCGGCCACCGGGCGAGCGCCCCGCCTGCTGGGCACCGCGGTGTTCCTCCTCTACTTCGAGTGGATGGTCATCGCGATGAGCTACGGGAAGGTGGACCACGACCGGATCGCCTACCTCGTCGCGCTCGCGGTGCTGCCGACCATCGGGCGGGTGCGCTGGCGCGACCGCCGCTCCTCGGAGGCGGCCGGCTTCGCCATGGCCGCGGTCTTCGTGACCGTCATGCTCACCTACTTCCTGGCCGCCTGGGCGAAGATGCGGTTCGGCGGCTGGGACTGGGCCACCGGCTCGACGCTGGCCCGGGCGATCGTGCGCCGCGGCACCGTCCTGTCGGACTGGACGCTCGAGGTCCCCGGTCTGCTGGTGGCCGCCCAGTGGGCGATGCTCGTCCTCGAGTTCCTCGCCCCGCTCATGCTGCTGGTCTGGTCCAACCGCGCGCGGGTGGCCCTGGTCGTCTTCCTGCTCGGCTTCCACGTCGCCGTCTTCGCCAGCGTGAAGATCATCTTCTTGCCGCACTGCGTGGCGATCCTGTCGATCCTCCCGTGGGAGCGGCTGCCGGACACCGCACGGGAGCTGCGCGGGCGGATCGGACGCGGCGGGCCGGCCACGGTGCCCGCCGACAGCGCCCCCGCGCCCTGAGCGCGCATCCTCCCGGCGGCCGTCACAGCAGCGCGCTGATCCGCGCGGCCACATCCGCCTCGTGCTGCTGGTACGAGGCGGCCACGCTCTCGATCAGCCCGCCCATGCCGGTGAGGGCGTCGCTGACCCCCTGCGCGCTCAGCCGCCACTGCTCGTAGAGCTCGCTGAACCGCACGGCGGCCTGGCTGTCGGTCCAGCCGTCCAGGACCGACGCGTTGACGCTGCTCGACAACGTGGCGTGGCGCGCTGCGCTCTCGGCGGCCTCGGACCGGCACTGCCCGGCCATCGACTGCAGGGTGGCGATGTCGACCTTCACTGCTCCTCCTCGACCCGGGCCCGTCCCGGTCGCGGCGAACGGTAGGGCGCAGCCGGGTACCTCCAATTCCGTCGTCCACAGGCCCGGTGCCCGTCCACAGATGTCCTGCCCCGGCCCGCTCCCGGCAGGCCGACGGTGAGGGTCGACGCGTGCGTCCCCGTCTCGAGTCCTCCCCGCCCGCGGCCCGTCGTTGGTCCCTCGTCACCGCCGCCGGCACGGTGGACGTCGAGGTCACCGCGGCCGGCGACGAGCGGCTGGGCGCCGTGCTGCCCGCCCTCGCCGAGGCGCTGCGACTGCCCGAGGCGGAGCTGTGGGCCGGCTCCGCGCGCCTCGCGGGCGACGTCCCGCTGACCTCCTCCGCGCTGGCGCACGGCGCGCTGCTCGGGCTGGGCCGCGCCGGTCCTCGCGGTGCCGCGGCGGATCGAGCCAGCGCCCTGGAGCTGCACGTCGTGGGCGGCCCCGACGCGGGCACGACCCTCCCCCTGGCACGCGGCCGGCACGTGGTGGGCCGTGGCGGGGAGGCCACTGTCCGGTTGGAGGACCCGGACGTCTCCCGGCGGCACGTCGTCGTCGACGTCGGCGCCGGAGGTCTGGCGGTGGCCGACCTGGCCTCCACCAACGGCAGCCGGCTCGGCGACGAGGTGCTGTGCTCGAGGCCCCGCCCCTGGCCCGCCGGCACCGTCCTGCGGATCGGGGCGAGCGCGCTGGTGCCGGCCATCCCCACGGACCCTCCTGCGGCCGCGCAGCCGGCGCCCGGCGGACGGCTGCGGCTGCGCTCCCAGCCGCGCCTGGACCCGGTCCGGCAGCCGGTCGAGGTCCGTCTCCCGGCACCCCCCGTCCGCACTCCGCGGCGACCGCTGGCCTGGGCCGCCGTCGCCCTGCCGGTGGTGGCCGGGATCGTCCTCGCCTGGGTGCTCGGCACTCCTCACTTCCTGGTGTTCACCGCGCTCGGTCCCGTCGTCGCGGTCGGCACCTGGCTCTCCGACCGGTGGACCGGACGGCGGGGCGGACGACGGGCGGCGGCCGAGCACGCCGCGGCCTCGCGCGCGGCGGAGGAGCGGGTCGCCGAGGCCGTTCACGCCGACGTGCTCGCGCTCGGGTCGGCTCACCCGGACCTCGCCGCCCTCGCCACCGCGGCACGGCGCCGCACGACCGCGCTCTGGCGGCGGTCACGGGACGACGCCGACGCGCTGACCGTCCGCGTCGGCACCGGCCCGGGCGCGACCGCCGTGACGCGGGTGCTCGCCGACGGCACCCGGGAACCCGTGACCTCCGAGCACCTCCCCGCGGTCGTCGCTCTCGCCGCGACCGGCGGGCTGGGCGTCAGCGGCCCGCGCGCCCGCGTCCTGGGCGTGGTGGCCGGCGTGGTCGCGCAGCTGGCGGCGCTGCACTCCCCGGGCGACCTGACCCTGGCTCTGCTCACCTCCGACCACCGGCTCCGGGACTGGAGGTGGGCACGCTGGCTGCCCCACCTCGCCGACGACGACGTGCAGGTCGGCGCCTCGCCAGCTGCCGACGACGACGGCCCGCTGCTGCGGTGGCTGGCCGGCCTGGTCGCCCGCGGCGGCCCCGCAGGCGGCGTCACCGGCCCGGGAGCGCACGCGGGGGCCTCCCGGTGGACGGTGGTCGTCGTCGACCGTCCGGTGGGTACCCGGCTGGCCACGGCGCTGCGCGCCGCCCGCCCGGCCGGGGTCGTCGTCCTGGCTGCGGGGCCGTCGAGGCAGCAGCTGCCGGTCGCGGCCGACGCCGTCCTGGAGTCGGCCGGGGAGACGGGCACGGGCGCGCTCCTGCACCGGGTCGGCAGCGCCGGCCCGGTGCAGGTGACCGTCGACCACCTGCCGCTGCGGGTCGCCGCCGCGCTCGCCCGCGACCTCGCCGGGCTCGCCTCGGCGGCCGCCGAGGACGAGCTCCCCCGAGAGGTGTCGCTGCCCGGCCTGCCGCGCCCCGGCCTGCGGGTCGAGGACGGCGTCGTGCGCGGCGAGTGGTCGCGGTCTCGGGACTCCCTCGTCGCCACGCTGGGCCGCACGGCCACCGGGCTCGCCACGGTCGACCTGTGCCGGGTCGGCCCGCACGCGCTGGTCGCCGGCACCACCGGGTCGGGGAAGTCGGAGCTGCTGCAGACCCTGATCGCCAGCCTGGCCCTCGCCCACCCGCCGGACCGCTGCTCGTTCCTCCTGATCGACTACAAGGGCGGCGCCGCCTTCGCCGACGCCGCCTCGCTACCGCACACCGTGGGGCTGCTGACCGACCTCGACGGATCGTCGACGGCCCGGGCGCTGCGGTCGCTGAGCGCCGAGCTGACCCGCCGGGAGGCTCTCCTGGCGGCACACGGCGCCACGGACCTCGCCGCCCTGCCCGACTCGGTGCCGTTGGCGCGGCTGCTCATCGTCGTGGACGAGTTCGCCGGGCTCGCCGAGGAGCTGCCCTCCTTCGTGTCCGGGCTCGTCGGCATCGCCCAGCGCGGCCGTTCCCTCGGTGTCCATCTCGTGCTGGCCACCCAGCGCCCGGCAGGCGTGGTCTCCCCGGAGATCAAGGCCAACTGCACGCTGCGCATCTGCCTGCGGACGACGGACGAGGCCGACTCCAGGGACGTGCTCGGCACGCCCGCCGCGGCCCGACTTCCCGTCGGCGTCCCGGGGCGGGGGCTCCTGCGCGCCGGTGCGGGCACCCCGGTCCTGTTCCAGGCCGCGCGCCCCTCGGCACCGGCCGCGGACGCCCGGTCGCAGGACCCTCGGGTGCGGACGCTGCGCTGGCCGTCCCCGGGAGCCGAACCGGTCGAGCAGCCGCCCGGCGGACCGTCGGAGCTGGCCAGGCTCGCCACGGCGCTGTCCCGGCACGCGGCGGAGACCGGCACCCCGAGTCCGCACCGGCCGTGGTGTCCCGCGCTGCCCGAGGTCCTGCGCGCCCGGGACCTGCCGGCCGGTCCACCCGCCGAGAAGACGGACGCCCCGTCGCGGCTGCGGATCGGGCTCCTGGACCGTCCCGACCGGCAGGTGCAGGAACCACTGGTCCTGGACCTGGGCCGCGGCGGGAGCTGGCTGGCGGTGGGCGGCGCCCGCAGCGGCCGCACGACGTTCCTGCGCACGGTGCTCGCCGAGGCGGTAGCGGCGCTCCCGCCCGACGAGCTCCACGTCCACGTCCTCGACCACGGCGGTGGAGCGCTGGCGGCCGGCGTCGCGGGCCTGCCGCACACGGGGACGGCGGTCGGCGGCGAGGACCCGCTGCGGACCGTCCGGCTGCTCGACCGGCTGGGTCAGGAGGTGGCCGCGCGGCGCGCCGGGGCGTCGCCGACGCCGTGGCCGAACCTGGTGCTGCTCGTCGACGGCGTGGAGGCGCTCAGCGCCCAGCTCGACGAGGCGGAGCCCGGCCGCGGTGCCGCAGCACTGCTCCGGCTGCTGCGCGACGGCGCGGCTGTGGGGCTGACCTGCCTGTTCACCGCCGACCGGGCCGTGCCCGGCGGGCGGCTGGCCGGCGCCGTCGGCACCCGGCTGGTGCTGCCCCTCCCCGACCGCGCCGACTACGCCGTCGCCGGCATCCCCGCCCGCGCCGTCCCCGACCGGCGGCCCCCGGGCCGGGCTCTGCTGGGCGAGGACGCCGTCGAGTGCCAGCTCGCACTCCCCCGCGAGCTGCCGCCGCCGGCGGCGTACCGGGTTCCCGCGGGCGCACGCCGGCCGCTGTCGGTGCCGGAACTACCGGCCGATCCGGTGCTGCCGCCGACGCCCCGCACGTCCGCCGGTCCGGGCCTGCCCCTCCCGGTGGGACCGGGCGGGGACGAGGGCGCCGTGCTCCTCGTCGATCTCGCCACCACGGGCGGGCTGCTCGTGGCCGGCCCACCGGGGAGCGGCCGCAGCAGCGCGCTCGATGCCTTCACCCGCCACCTCTCCACCGCCGGGGTGCCGGTGCTCCGAGTGGTCCGAGGCGCAGCCGCCGTGCCTGGCGCCGGGGATGGCGGCGACACCCGCATCGCCGACTCGGACGTGGCGGGGTGGCGGTCCTGGCTGACGTCTCTGGACGGCGCGCGCGGCGCGGTCGTGGTCGACGACCTCGGCACGGTCGCCGAGTGCCCGGTGCTGACGGCCATCGCCGCGGACACCGGAGCCGACCGGCTCGTCGTCCTCGTCGCGGGAACGGCGGCGGAGCTCTCGTCGGTCTACCGGGGGCCGGTGCCGGCGCTGCGCCGGGGCCGTGGCGGCCTGCTGCTCTGCCCCGCCCCCGGGGACGCCGACCTGCTGGGCATCCGACTCCCCCGGACCCCGGTCCCCCAGCGACCGGGGTCGGGATGGCTGGTCACGGGCGGGGTGCCCCAGCGGGTCCAGGTGGCTCGGCAGCGTCTGGCGTCACCGGCCGGGACGCCGGACCTCGCAGGAGCCGGAGCCGCGGCGTGAGACCGGCGCCCGCGGGAGGGTCAGAGCAGCTCCAGCACCGTGCCGATCTCCTGGCTGGCGTACCAGGCCAGCTCGTGGCCCTCGGCCTGGTCGACGACGAACTGCGCGTCCTCGCTGCCCAGGTCCGCCTCGAGGACGACGTTGACCGCGGCGCGCACGTCGTCCTCGGCGTCGGCGCCGTCGATGTGGGCGCTGGCGACGTCGCGGAGGGCGATGTCCCCGGTCACCCGCACCGCGCCGGGGTCGGCGTCGGGGTCGTCGACCTCGGAGACCGCAGCGTCGGGCACGTCGGCAGCGACCACCACCCGGCGCCGCGCCGCGGTCGGATCGACGTCGATCAGCCGCAGGCTCGCGCGGGCCGCCCCCAGGAGGGCGGCGTACTCGAGCTCCTCCACATCCGCCTCGGCGTCGCTGAGCGCGTAGAACGCGCGCAGCCGCGGGGTGACCGCGAAGGCGGTGTGCGGACCGGCGAGGCGACCGTCGTCCACCAGGGTCTTCAGGGCGCTCGTCGTCGCAGGCAGGTACACGCGCACCGGGCAGGCTCCTCCTCGCTGGTGGACTGCGCGACGGTATCCCGGCGCCGACCGCGGCCGTTCGCCCGAGGGTCAGCCGGCGGTCTCCACCAGCACGCCGATCTCCTGCTCGAGGAGGTCGGCGAGGACGTCGACGTCCCCGACGCTGTCGCGGTCGGCGTTCAGGCCGAAGAACAGATGACCGTCGTAGCTGGTGATGCCCACGGACAACCCCTGGCCGGGAGCCAGCGGGATGACGGGGAAGACCTCGCGCATCCGGCCTCCGGCCGCGTACAGCGGCATCTGCGGGCCGGGCACGTTGGTGACCACCAGGTTGGACATCCGCCGGGTCAGGCCGCGCGCCGCCCGGGCGCCCAGGGCGTGCAGGGTCGGCGGGGCGAACCCGGTGAGAGCGATCAGCGTCTCCGCGCCGACCGAGCGGCTGTGCTGGCTCACCCCGCGCATGGCGTAGCTGATCCGGGCGAGCCGGACGCGCGGGTTCGGCTCGCCGACGGGGAGGTCGACGAGGTAGCTCGACACCCGGCTGCCCGGCGCCTCCTCCCCCTCGCCCTGCACGGACACCGGGACCAGCGCCCGCACCGAGGTCGAGCCGACGACCGCCTGGCCGCGGGAGAGCAGCCAGTCCCGCAGCGCGCCGGCGACCACCGTCAGCAGGACGTCGTTGACCGTGCCGCCGTGGACCTTGCGGACCTGTTTCACGTCGTCGAGCGCCGCCCGGGCCACCGCGACCCGGCGCTGGCTGCCGTTGGCGGCGTTGAGCGGGCTGTGCGGGGCCGGGAACAGCGCCGAGCGGGCCGTGCGGGCCACGCCGCGCGCCGCGCTGGTCAGGCGCACGCCGGTGGAGCGCACGTCGGCGACCGCCTGCCGCGCGGTGTCGACCACCGCCGTGGGCCGCTGCACGTACTCACCGACCGCCTCGCGGACCAGCCGGACCCCGCTCGGCAACCGCCGCGGCCGCCACGGTCCGGGTTCCGGCAGCGCGGCGTCCGGGGAGGAGTCCAGGAGCACCTGACCGATGTCGACCGTGCCCAGCCCGTCGACCAGCGCCGGATGGGTCTTGGTGATGACCGCGACCCGGCCGCCGGCCAGCCCCTCCACGAGGTAGACCTCCCACAGGGGGCGGCCCCGGTCCAGCGGCCGCGCGGTCACCCGGGACACCAGGTCCAGCAGCTGCGACTCGGTTCCCGGACGGGGCACCGCCGAGCGGCGCACGTGGTAGTCGACGTCGAAGTCGGGATCGTCGGCCCAGACCGGGTTGGCCAGGTGACCCGGGACCTCCAGGACCCGCTGCCGGTACCGCGGCACCAGCGGCAGGCGCGCCTCGACCAGGGCGGCGATGGCCTCCAGCCCATGCTGCGGAGGCTCGAGCACCAGCACCCCTGCGACGTGCATGGGGCTGTCCGGTCTCTCCAGGTAGAGGAACGAGGCGTCCAGGGTGGTCAGGCGCTCCACGGTCGGTCTCCTCCTGGTCGGGAGGTCACGCTACGACGCGCCGCGGTCGACCGGCCACCGGCGCACGCCCTCCGGCCCGGGCCCCCGGTCGCCCGGCCGCCGCTCACCACGCGGTGCCGGCCACGTCAGCCGGCCCGGCGGCGGAGCCGGGAGCGCCGGGCGTCGAGCGGCGCCGGCACGCCGGTGACCGCCGCGGCGAGGGCCCGCAGCTCACGGCGCAGGGTCGAGGCGGGGGCGACCTCGGCGAGCGTGCGGCCGGCCGCCAGCGCCGCGTCGGTCGCCCGGCGATCGGCGGGCAGGAAGAACGCCACGTCGTGTCCGGCGAACCGCTCGAGGGCATCGGCGATCTCCCGGCGCGGGTCGCCCGGCACCGGGCCGCGCCGGACCTGGTTGACCACGATCACCGGTTCGACGTCGGGGAGGACGTCACGCAGGTCGCTCAGCGCCCGGATGCTGCGCTGCAGCGCCACCGGGTCGGCCCCGCTCACGCACAGCACGGTGTCGGCGGCCTCGAGCACGGTCAGCGTCACGCCGTTGCGGCGCGGCGCGGCGGTGTCGAACGAGAGCTCCTCGTCCTCCTCCAGGCTGAACGCGCAGTCCACGACGGTCAGGTCGGCCGCCCGGCGGGCCTCCTCGAGCACGGCCGCGACGCCCTGCGGGCGCAGCTCCGGCCAGCGGTCGGCGCGGGCCAGGCCGGTCAGCACCCCCAGTCGCGGGCGCACCGCCCAGGACAGGCGGGCCAGGGCGGCCTCGTCGAGAGTGCCGGCGACCGCGTGGCGCGCGGCACCGGCGAGGCCGGGCGACTCGTCGAGCAGTCCGAGCACCTGGGCGACCACGCCGCCGTACACGTCGGCGTCGACGAGGAGCGTCGGGACGTCGAGCCGGGCCGCCTCGTCGGCGAGGCCCACCGCGACCGTCGTCCGGCCCGGGGCGCCGGTGGGGCCCCACACCGCGACGACCCGTCCCCGGCCCGGCGCCCGGCCCTCCGGTTCCTCGGGCAGGCTCGTCGCCGGCAGGGCGGCCCGCGGATCGGCGATGTCGCGGCCGGCCGGGAGCCCCCCGGTCACCGCCTCGCGCAGCGCGCGGGCGATCGCGTCGGGCTCCGTGTCGGCGGGCAGCACGTGGGTGACCCCGAGCGCGCGCAGCCGGTCGGCCGCCCGGTCGTCGCCGGGCTCGACCAGCCCCACGACCGCGACACCGGCCGCGGCCAGCCGGGCGACCGCGTCGCCGTCCAGCCGCCGGAGGTCCGCCGACAGCAGCGCGGCCTGGCCCGTCCCGGTGGCCGCCGCGGCCAGCAACTCCGAGACGTCGACGCAGCGACGGACGACGGTGACGCCGTGGTCGGTCCGGTCGAGGGCGCCGACCAGCGTCGACTCCCAGTCGGCTCCGGTGACGGCGGTGAAGACCTGCAGCGCCATCAGTCCGTCGGCTCCGCGGCGCTGCCCGGACCGGTCGCGGCAGCGGCCTCGCGCGCCTTCGACGTCCGGCTGTCCCCGGCGGCACTCGGCGCGGAGGAGCCCGACGTCCGGGACGACCGCGACGGCGAGGACTCCGTCGGGTCGGCATCCGCCGACGCGGACACCTCGTCGTCCGTCCCGGCGACCGCCGGGCCACCGTCATCCACGGACTCGTGGACGACGACAACGAGCGGACGCCCTCCGATCGCCTCGAGGACCTCCGGCGCCGCGTCCGTGGGCACCGACACCACGACCTGCACCGTGGTGGTCGCGGAGGACAGCACGCCCTCGCTGCGACCGGACACCGCCTGCACCGGCGCCGCCTCGACGACCAGCGCGACCCCGGCCTCGTCGTCCCGCGCCGCGGCGACCGGGTCGCTCACGGCGTAGACGTCGACGACCTGACCGCGGACCAGCCCCGGCGGCACGTAGCCCGCCTGGACCGGCAGCGCGAGCTGGACGAGCTCGGCCGGCTCCTCCAGCGCCGACCGCGGGAGCAGTTCCCCGCTGCGCACGGTGCGGGCGAGGGTGCGCCCCTCCGGGCGGGTCGAGGTCGCGAGGTAGGACCCGGCGGCCTCGTCGAGCCGGACGTCGACGGGGACGAGGTCGGCCTCGGCGAGCACCGTGCCGGCGGCGAGGTCGCCCGCCGCCGACCAGACCGGCACCGTGGCGTCCGCGGCGGTGACGATCCGGGCACCCAGCAGCACCGACCCCAGCACGAGGACCACGCCGAGGACCAGCCGCAGGTCCAGCCAGCGCGGCGGGCGGACCCGGCGTGGCACGGGCCCGGCAACGGGATCGGCCGTCGACGGCGCGGACGGGGTGAGGCGCGCAGAAGTCACGGCCAGCGGTTCCTCCGATCTGCGACGAACCGTGGACGAGCTCGGTGGGCCACGGTCGAACGCAGATGATGCGATATGAACGCTGATGCGCGCAGTCGCCGTCCACACGATCGGGTGTGGACGGCGCCCATGCCACCCGGACGGGGCTGCCAGACTGTGCGGGACCGGACGGAGACCCCGATGCCCACACCGCGCTTCCTGACCCTCGACGACGTCGCCGAGATCCTCAACGTCTCGTGGGCGCAGGCGTATGCGCTGGTCCGCCGCAAGGAGATCATCGCCATCCAGATCGGTGGCCGGGGCCAGTGGCGGGTCGAGGTCGACGAGCTCGAGCGGTTCATCCAGCAGAAGTACGCCGAGGCCCGCGGCGGCACCGTCCCGGAGGAACCGGCGGCCGTCGAGCACGACGAGACCGCCCAGGACGCCGACAGCACCGCCCCCGCCGGCGGAGGCCGCCGCCGGCGCTGAGCCGACGCGCCCGCCGGCGCTGAGCCGGCTCAGTCCAGACCCGGAGCGAGGGTCCGCACCACCGCGACCGCCGGCAGCGCGAGCGCCCGGACCCCGCGCACCGCCGCCGCCCGCCGCGGCTCGTCGGCCGCGTGCTCGGCCATCTCCACGAAGTCCGCGCCCACGGCGTCCACCGTCCCGACGTGGGTCGACCCGTCGTCGAGGACCACCTGGACGACGCTGCGGTCGCGGGCCAGCCCGCGCAGGGCCCGCCGCAGGTCCAGCCGGGGACGCACCGATCCCGCGGAGTCCGTCGGCGCCGTCGTCCGCACCAGGCCGGTCACCGTCCGCACCACGGGGAGCGCGACGAGGACGTCGCGGCGCCGGTCGTCCACCAGGAGCAGCCAGTCGCTGCCGACCTCGGCGAGCACGCCGGCGACGTCGCCCGCACCGCGGCAGCGCAGGACCACCGACCGTCCCCGGGCACCGGCGAGCCGATCGGCCAGCCGGACCGCACCCGTCTCCGCGCGCCGACGCGAGCCGTCCTCGGCGCGCTCGGCCGCCACCTCCGCCGCGTCGAACTCCGCCTGCAGATCGGCGAACAACTGCTGCCAGCGCATGACCGCCACCCCCTGCCCACAGCCTAGATCCATGCTGACTCTTGCGTTTAATTGCGTTTGCTTGATTTAGTCTCCGCCGACCGAGTCGAGGAGGAGACATGTCGATCCGCCGCCTGCTGGCGACCGCCGCAGGGATGGCCGCAGTGGCCACGGCCCTGCGCGCGCTCACCCCGGACCTCTCCCCGCTGTTCTCGAGTGGCCTGGACGTGCAGCGGGTCGTGGACGCCCACGGCCCGGAGCACCTGCTGCTGTCCGGGGTCGCTGTGCTCGCCTGGGCCATCTGGGCCTGGGGTGTGCTCGGCCTGCTGCTCACCGCGCTGTCCGGCCTCCCGGGGCTCGCCGGCTCCGTCGCCCGGGCGCTGACCCGCGGACTGCTCCCGGCCGGCCTGCGCCGGGCGGCCGCGCTCGCCCTGGGGGTCGGGCTGGTGACCGGGCCGGTGGTCGCCGGCTGCACCACCCCGCCCGCGCATCCCGGTACCGGGCTGGCGCTCGCTGCGGCCACCGCGGGCCCGGTCCCGGACTGGCCGACCACGGGGGCAGCACCGGCGGCGCCCTCCGCCGGTCCGGTGGCCGACTGGCCGACGGCCACCCCGGCCCCGGCGCCGTCCACGCCGGCGCCGTCCACCCCGGTGCCGTCCACGCCGGCGCCGTCCACGCCGGCGCCGTCTCCCTCGCAGTCCCCGCCATCCCCGCAGTCCGCGCCGGACGCGCCGTCCGACCCGGCGGCGACCGCCTCCGACCCCGCCCCCGACTGGCCGCTGCCCGGTCCCGGCGACCGCGTCGTCCTCCGCGGCGAGTGCCTCTGGCAGATCGCCGCCGGCGACCTGCGCACGTCGCTGGCGCGCGAGCCGAGCGACGCGGAGATCGCCGCCTCGGTGCGCGCCTGGTGGCAGGCCAACGCCGCGGTGATCGGCCCCGACCCCGACCTGCTCCTCCCCGGGCAGGTCCTGCACCCACCCGCGCGATGACCCCGCCGACTCACGAGCCCTGGAGCCCCCGATGACCGCACCCTCCCCCGCCGACACCGAGCGGCAGGTCCTCAGCGCCGCCACCCTGCGACTGACCGTCGTCCCGACGCCGCAGCCGCCGCTGGAGGAGGGACCGGCCCTCCGGCTCGTCCTCCCCGGTGTGCCGGTGCCGCGGCCGGTGCACCGGCCCGGTCCCCGGCCGCGTCCGGAGGTCCAGCCCGGCTCCTACCCCGCGGGGTTCGAGCCGACCTGGTCGGGACGCGCCGACCTCCCCGACCCGAACCTGGCCGGACGGCGGCTGCTCACGCTGACCCTGGAGGCGCTGGCCGGCCGGCGACCGCTCACCCAGGTGCAGCCGCTGACGTCGGTCGGCGTCTACGCCG
Organism: Geodermatophilus sp. SYSU D00965; assembly: GCF_054050075.1. Classification (NCBI taxonomy): domain Bacteria; kingdom Bacillati; phylum Actinomycetota; class Actinomycetes; order Geodermatophilales; family Geodermatophilaceae; genus Geodermatophilus; species Geodermatophilus sp. SYSU D00965. The sequence goes on from NZ_JBJGYQ010000014.1 coordinate 85,148, forward strand.
CACTGAGCAGCGGGCGCCGCCCCCGCTGGTGCTCGGGCGGCACCGCACCGCTGCTGCTCGGGCGGGTGCACGTCTGCGAGCCGGTCGACGGCGTCGCCGAGGTCAGCGCGGTGGCGCGCCGCTCCGGTCGGGCGCACGCGGTCGCCGCAAGGCTGGAGGGCATCGACGGCCGGTGGCGCTGCACCGCTCTGCAGATCGGCTGAGCAGGACCCCGGGAGGACCCTCCGCGCGGGACCCGGGACGGTGCCTGACGAGACGACGACGCCCCCGCCGGCGGACCGGCGGGGGCGTCGTCGTGACGAGCCTCAGGAGCGGGACGGCGCTCCGTGGCAGACCTTGTACTTCTTGCCCGACCCGCAGGGGCAGGGCGCGTTGCGCGCCGGCTCCTTGGTGCCGGTCACCGTGGCCGACTTCGCGGCCTTCGCCCGGCCGGCGTCCTTGGCCGACGCGTCCAGGCTCGGCGCGGAGTAGGTGAGGTTCTCCGGGCTGCGCCGTGGCTCGTCCAGCCCCTTGACCGCCAGCTCCGGGCCGGTGTCCGACGGCGCGGCCTGCGCCGCCGGAGCGGCCTGCGCCGCGGCGGGCTCGGCCTTGGCCGCACCCGACCTGCGAGCGGACGGCGTCGGAGCCGCGGCCGGGGCCGGAGCCGGGGCGGAGGGAGCCTCCGCCGCGGGAGCGGCCGCGGAGGGGGCAGCGGGCGCCGGAGCCGCAGCGGGAGGAGCCGCGGGCGCCGGGGCCGCCGTAGCCGCCGTAGCCGCCGTAGCCGCCGGGGCCGGAGCGCCGTCGCCGTCCACAGCGGCCGGAGCCGGCGCCGGGGCGGCCTGGGCCGCCGCCTGGCGGGCCAGCACCCGCCGGGTGCCCTCCTGGGCGGCGGCGAGCGCGGCGGCCTCGGCTTGCGCCTGCTTGGCCTGGGCCTCGGCCGCCTGCTGCTCCTTGGTCTTGACCTCCAGGTTGAACAGGAAGCCGACCGACTCCTCCTTGATGCCGTCGAGCATCACGTTGAACATGTCGTAGCCCTCGCGCTGGTACTCCACGACCGGGTCGCGGTTGGCCATCGCGCGCAGGTGGATGCCGGCCCGCAGGTAGTCCATCTCGTAGAGGTGCTCGCGCCACTTGCGGTCGAGCACGGAGAGCAGCACCCGCCGCTCCAGCTCCCGCATGACCTCCGAGCCCAGCGCCGTCTCCCGCTCCTCGTAGGCGCGGTGGACGTCGGCCAGCAGCTCCTTCTTCAGGACGTCGGCCGTGAGCGCGGCCTGCTCGCCGTCGGCCGCGCGCTCGAGCAGGTCGTCCACCGAGAAGCCGACCGGGTAGAGCGCCTTGAGGCCGCTCCACAGCTGGTCGAGGTCCCAGTCCTCGGCGTAGCCGGTCTCGGTCGCGCCGTCGACGTAGGCGCTGATGACGTCGTCCACCATGGCCTGGACCTGGTCGGCGAGGTCCTCGCCGTCGAGGATCTTGCGGCGCTCGTCGTAGATGACGGTGCGCTGGCGGTTGAGCACCTCGTCGTACTTGAGGACGTCCTTGCGGACCTCGAAGTTCTGCTGCTCGACCTGGGTCTGCGCCGAGCGGATCGCCCGGGTGACCATCTTCGACTCGATCGGCTGGTCGTCGGGGACGCGCAGCGTGGTCATCATCGACTCGAGCATCGGCCCGTTGAACCGGCGCATCAGGTCGTCGCCGAGGGAGAGGTAGAACCGCGACTCGCCCGGGTCGCCCTGCCGGCCCGACCGGCCGCGCAGCTGGTTGTCGATCCGGCGGCTCTCGTGCCGCTCGGTGCCCAGCACGTAGAGGCCGCCGGCGTCGGTGACCTCCTGGTGCTCGGCCTCGACCTGCTCCTTGGCCTTGGCCAGCGCGTCGTCCCAGGCGGCCTCGTACTCCTCCGGTGTCTCCGCCGGCGACAGGCCGCGGGCGCGCAGCTCCTCGTCGGCGATGAACTCGGTGTTGCCGCCGAGCTGGATGTCGGTGCCGCGGCCGGCCATGTTGGTGGCCACGGTGACCGCACCCAGCCGCCCGGCCTGGGCGACGATGTGCGCCTCCCGCGCGTGGTTCTTCGCGTTGAGCACCTCGTGCGGGATGCCGCGGCGCACCAGCAGCTTGGAGAGGACCTCGGACTTCTCCACGCTGGCCGTGCCGACCAGCACCGGCTGGCCCTTCTCGTGCCGCTCGGCGATGTCGTCGATGACGGCGTCGAACTTGGCCTGCTCCGTCTTGTAGATGACGTCGGAGCGGTCCTCGCGGACCATCGGCCGGTTCGTCGGGATGGGGACGACGCCCAGCTTGTAGGTCTGGGAGAGCTCGGCCGCCTCGGTCTGGGCGGTGCCGGTCATCCCGGAGAGCTTCCGGTAGAGCCGGAAGTAGTTCTGCAGCGTGATCGTGGCGAGGGTCTGGTTCTCGTCCTTGATCTGCACCCTCTCCTTGGCCTCGATGGCCTGGTGCATGCCCTCGTTGTACCGCCGTCCGGCCAGCACGCGGCCGGTGAACTCGTCGACGATGAGCACCTCGCCGTTGGTGACGATGTACTGCTGGTCGCGGTGGTAGAGCTCCTTGGCCTTCAGCGCGTTGTTCAGGTAGCTGATCAGCGGGGAGTTGACCGCCTCGTAGAGGTTCTCGATGCCGAGCTGGTCCTCGACGAACTCCACGCCCTCCTCGGTGACGGCGACCGTGCGCTTGGCCTCCTCCACCTCGTAGTGGACGTCGCGCTTCATCAGCGGCACGATCCGCGCGAACTCGACGTACCACTTGCCGGCCGACTCGGCCGGACCGCTGATGATCAGCGGGGTGCGGGCCTCGTCGATGAGGATCGAGTCGACCTCGTCGACGATCGCGTAGTGGTGCCCGCGCTGCACCAGGTCGGCCTTGTTCCAGGCCATGTTGTCGCGCAGGTAGTCGAAGCCGAACTCGTTGTTCGTGCCGTAGGTGATGTCGCAGGCGTACTGCTCCCGGCGGTGCGCCGGCCGCTCCCCGGAGAGGATCGTGCCCACGTTCAGGCCGAGGAACCGGTGCACCCGGCCCATCCACTCGGCGTCGCGCTTGGCCAGGTAGTCGTTGACCGTGACGACGTGCACGCCCTCGCCGGTCAGCGCGTTGAGGTAGGCCGGGAGGACGCCGGTCAGCGTCTTGCCCTCACCGGTCTTCATCTCGGCGATGTTGCCCAGGTGCAGCGCCGCGCCGCCCATGATCTGGACCCGGAAGTGCCGCTGGCCGAGGGTGCGCGTGGCGGCCTCCCGGACGACGGCGAAGGCCTCCGGCAGGAGCTGGTCGAGGGTCTCGCCCTCCTCCAGGCGCTCCTTGAACTCGTCGGTCTTGGCGCGCAGTTCCGCGTCGGTGAGGTCGGCGACGTCGTCCGCCAGCGACTCGACCGCGTCCGCGATCTTGTTCAGTCGCCGGAGGATCTTGCCCTCGCCGGCGCGGAGGATCTTCGAGAACACCACGGGCACCAGCGTAGGCGGCCCGTGCGCGAGACCCCGTCGAATCGCTCACAATCCCCGGGTGGCGCACGACCTGGACGACCTCGGCCCCGGCCTCCTCACCTTCCTCACCGAGCGGCACCTGGCCACGTTGACCACGCTGCGGCCCGACGGGACGCCGCACGTCGTCCCGGTCGGGATGACCTACGACGCCGCCACCCGCACCGCCCGGGTGATCACCTCCGGCACCTCGGCGAAGGCCCGGCACGTGCGCGCGGGCCAGGGACGGGTGGCGGTCTGCCAGGTCGACGGCCGCCGGTGGGTGACCCTCGAGGGGACGGCGGTGGTGCGCGACGACCCCGCCGCCGTGGCCGACGCCGAGCAGCGCTACGCCCGCCGGTACCGGACCCCCCGGGAGAACCCGGCGCGGGTGGTGCTGGAGATCTCGGTCGACCGGGTCCTCGGCACGGCGTGAGAAAGGACCCCGTCCCCCTCACCGCTCGCAGGCTCGCGGCGAGCCTCTGGACGGGGCCGGACGTCCGGCCGGAACGTGCCTGACCATCGGGGTATGGACCTCGACGGGATCGACCTGACCACCGAGGTGGTGCGCACCGAGCGGCTGGTGCTGCGCCCGCACCGCCCCGACGACGAGGACGCCGTCTTCCGGGCCTGCCAGGACCCTGGGATCCAGCGCTGGATCACCGCGATCGCCGTCCCCTACACGCGCGCCCAGGCGCACGGCTGGGTGGCCGAGGTGGCGCCGCGCGAACGGGCCGAGCGCCGCGGCCTGCCGGTGGCGGTGGAGGCGGACGGCGAGTTCGTCGGGTCGGCGGGGCTGCACCTGCGGGAGGGCCGGTTCGGTCCCGAGGTCGGTTACTGGATCGCCCCGTGGGCCCGCGGCCGGGGGTACGCCGCCGAGACCGCGCACGCCCTCGCCGAGTGGGCGCTGGGGCTGGGCGCACCGCGGGTGCACCTGGTGGCCGACGTCGACAACCTGGCCTCGCAGGCGGTGGCGGTGCGCGCGGGCTTCACGCGGGAGGGCGTGGTGCGCTCCTGCCTCGACCGCCGGGACGGCACCCGGGCCGACGCGGTCCTCTTCGGGCGGGTGGCCGGCGACTGAAGGCGCACGGAGGCGGGGCGCCGCGCGCCCCGCCTCCGTGGGCGGGGTCTAGAGAGGGGCCGCCGAGGGCTGGGCGGGCTGCTGGACGGCCTGGCCGTCGAGGGGTGCGTCGACGAGTCGGATGAGGCCGTAGTCGTAGGCGTGCCGGCGGTAGACGACCGTCGGCTGGCCGGTGTCGGCGCACTGGAACAGGTAGAAGTCGTGGCCGACCAGTTCCATCTCGTGGAGGGCCTGGTCGACGGTCATCGGGGTCGCGGGGTGGTGCTTCTCCCGGACCACCCGACCGGGCAGGTGCTCGTCGAGGTCGGTGACGTGCGGCCCCTCCGAGAGTTGACGTTCGCGGTCCAGGGCCTCCAGGACGTCGGTGTCGGCGCCCCCGCTCACGCGGACGGAGGCGGGAGTGCGGCGGCCGTGGTGCACACGGCGGCGGTCGGCTGCCTTCCGCAGCCGGTGGTCGAGCTTGCCGCAGGCCAGGTCGAGCGCGGCGTAGAAGTCCGGCGCGCTCGCCTCGGCCCGGACGACGGGACCCTTGCCCCGGAGGGTGATCTCCACACGCTGGCACTGTGCGGACTGGCGGGGGTTCTTCTCGTGGAAGAGCTCCACGTCGACGCGGAGGATCTTCAGCTTGCCGTCGAAGCGTTCCAGCTGGCCGACCTTGTCCTCGACGTGCGTTCGGTAGTGCTCGGGGACTTCGACGTTCCGGCCACGGACCACGATCTCCATGAGACCTCCCGGTTGTTCGGGCTGTGATCGGTTCCACGCTAGTCGCCGTTGCCGGGTCCCGACAGTCGACGGCGCGGACCCGGCGGGACCGGAACCGGCCCGCCCGGAGCGGCCCGCCGGGGCGTCGCCGCGACCACCGCGGCGAGCACGGGTGGGCCTCCCGGAGCGACAGCCGGCCCCAGCACGGCGGCGGTCTCGGTGAGCGTCGCGCCGCTGGTCACGACGTCGTCGACGACGACCAGGGCCGTACCCGCAGGGAGTGGGGGGACGCCGTCGGACAGGGCGAAGGTGCCCGCCAGGTTGGCCCTCCGCTGCGCCGCCGACAGACCCGCGGAGTCCCGGACCCGGCCGGTGCGGCGCAGCAGCCGCTCCTCGGCCGCGGGCAGTCCGGCGGCACGCAGCTCGGCGACCGCGCGGCCGGTCAGCTCGCGGACGTGGTCGCGGCCGCGGGAGCGCAGCGCCGCCCGCGAACTGGGCACCGGGACCAGCCGCACCGTCGCCGGGACCGCGGGCAGCCCGGCCAGCACCCCGGCGACCGCCAGCGCCAGGGCGGTCCCCAGCGGGCGGGCCAGCTCGGCGCGGCCGCGCTCCTTGAACGCGTTGACCGCCGGGCGGACCGGGCCGGTGTACGCACCGGCGGCCACGGTGGGCGGGAACCCGGCCGGGAAGCGGCGCGGCTGGGCCAGCCGCGGAGCGGCGAGCAGCGCGGCGCACCGGCGGCACAGCACCGCCCCGGGCAGCTCGCAGCCGGCGCAGGTGCGTGGCAGGAGCAGGTCGACCAGCGCCGAGAGCAGCCCGCCGTCCACTCCCCCAGCCTCGCGCCTGCACCTCGGGCCCGCCCAGATCTCCCGGCCGGTTGTGGACGACGCCCCGCTCTCCCCGAGGCGGCCCTCAGAGCGGGTAGAACGGCTCGTTGCCGGGCTGTGGCTGGGCACCGCGGACGAGGGTCACCCACGTCCCGCCGGCCACCTGCCACTGCCAGATGGTGCCCCCGGCACTGACCAGCGGCACCCGACCCGGGGCGGCCGCCACGCGGGTCGGCTGGCTGGGCAGCCCGGCCGTGGGCACCTCGCTGAGCCCCCAGCCGTCCACGCCCACCACGTAGGGGTCGATGCGGTCCTGCCCGGCGTCGCCGGCCAGCACGAGCAGGCTGCCCGCGGTCCGCCAGGCCACGTCGACGACCGACGACAGGGTCGGCGCCACCGCCCGCAGGTCGCGCAGGGCCACCGGCCCCTCCTCGGACCGGACCACGGTGCCGACGTAGAGGCTCTGCCCCTGCCCGTTCTCCGCCACGACGGCGGCGCGCGCCCCGTCCGGGGACAGCTGCAGCACGGTGGTCCGCCCGAGGCCCGGCAGCGTCGGCGCGTTGACCGGCTGCGCGGTGCCGCCCGCGGGCACGCGCACCACCGCCCCGCCGTCCCGGACCACCCAGAACTCCGCCCGGGTGGCGGCGACCGTCGGCACGCTGAGGGTGCTGCCGGACAGGACCGGGACCAGGTCGCCGCCGTAGGGCCCGGCGAGCAGCGTCGCCTGCCCGTCGGCCTCGGTGACGCCGACCATCTGGTCGAGCTCCCCGGTGCTCCCGCTGGAGACCGCCGCGCTGGTGAGCCGGTAGGCGCCGGTCCCGGCCGGGCCGGGCGCCGGGGCGGCGTCCACGGTGCGCAGGACGCCTGCGTCGAGGTAGTGGCCGACGGCGTCCACGGGGACCGCGTCGGGGTCGAACGCCGCCCAGGTGTCCACCGTCTGGTCGGCCGGGACGCCGTCGAGCCGGACCGGGTCCCCGTCGAGGCGGATCTCCACCGACTGCACCGTGAGCGGCTCCAGCGTCCAGACCAGCTGGGCGCACACCGCGGCCAGGCGTGCCGGCTCGGCGTCGGCCAGGCCGGTCAGGTCGACGGTGAGCGTCTGGGTCGACGCGGTCACAGTGCTGCGCAGCCCGGCCCCGGCCAGCTCGTTGCGCACCCCCGCCGACAGCATCGACGACGGCCCGTCGAGCAGCCGCTCGACCAGCACCGTCGGCTGGGACTCCCCGCTGATGAGGTAGCGGGGGTCGGGCACCACGCGCTGCCCGGTCTGGTCGACGAAGTAGAGGTCGCGCCGTTCGTAGAGGCGCTCGAAGTCGGGCTCCAGCATGAGCAGCCCGTCCGGCGGGTCGGTGATCCGCCACTCGTTGGCGACCTGCTGGAGCGTGAACTCCCGCGTGTAGACCTCCTGCGGGGCGACGGTGAACACGCCGCGCTGGTCGATCGTGCCCAGCTGGTTGGCGGTGAGGACGACGGAGCCCGCGTCGGTGGTGACCGTCGTGTAGTCCTGGCCCAGGACGGTGATGCCCGCCTCGTCCGACCACGTCCCCGCCGCGTCCGGGGCGAGGTGCTCGCGGGCCACCGGGTGGGTGCGGACGGCGCTGGCCGCGGCCTCGACGAACCCCCGCACGACCTCTTCCGGGGTCGCCCCCGGCTCCGGCGACAGCGGCTCGATCCCGACGTCCCCGTCCGGGCGGCTCGGCGCCTGGGTGATCTGCACCGTCGGCGAGGACGTCGGCACCGTGGAGCACGCGCCCAGCAGGACGAGGAGGACTGCGGCCAGCACGCCTGCCCGGCCCCTCATCCCGCGGCCCCCGGACGGCGGGCCACCGCGGGCCGCAGCGGCAGCGGCGAGCTGGTGAGCTCCACGCCGGCGGTCAGCGGCACGGTCAGGCGGAACTGGGCGCCGGCGCCGGGCTGGCCCCAGACCTGCAGCCAGCCGCCGTGCAGCCGGGCATCCTCCAGGCTGATCGACAGCCCCAGGCCGCTGCCGCCGACGGTGCGCACCCGCGACGGGTCGGCCCGCCAGAACCGGTCGAACACGTGCTGGGCCTCCGCCGAGGAGAGCCCCACCCCGTGGTCCCGGACCGTGACCGCCGCCGCCGTCCGGTTCGCCGCCCAGGTGATCTCCACCGGCCTGCCCGAGCCGTGCTCGATGGCGTTGCCCACGAGGTTGCGCAGGATCCGCTCGACCCGCCGGGCGTCGACCTCGGCGATGACCTCGTGGTCGGGGCCGGTGACCGACAACGCGCAGCCGTGCCGCTCGGCCAGCGTCGACATACCCCCGGCCACCCGCCCCACCAGGGCGCCGAGGTCGGTGGGCGCCGCGTCGAGGACGGCGGCGCCGGCGTCGTAGCGGCTGATCTCCAGCAGGTCGGTCAGCAGCGCCTCGAACCGGTCCAGCTCGGTGTGCAGCAGCTCCGCCGAGCGGGCCACCGACGCCGGGAAGTCACCGCGCGACTCGTAGAGGATCTCCGCGGCCATCTGCACCGTCGTCAGCGGCGTCCGCAGCTCGTGCGAGACGTCCGAGGTGAACCGCTGCTGCAGCTGGGACAGCCCCTCCAGCTGGGTGATCTGCCGCTGCAGGCTGTCGGCCATCGCGTTGAAGCTGGTGGCCAGCCGGGCGAGGTCGTCCTCGCCGCGCACCTCCATCCGCTCCTCGAGCTGGCCCTCCGCCAGCCGCTGGGCGGTGCCGGCCGCCTGCCGCACCGGGTCGACGACCAGCCGGGTCACCAGCACGCCGATGCCGACGACGAACAGGGTGAGCGCGATGCCGCTGATCGCCACGGTGCTGCGGATCAGCGACAGGCTCTCCTGCTCCTGGTCGAGCGGGAAGGCGTAGTACAGCTCGATCCGCTCGGCCGACGACGCGTCCGAGGGCACCGGGGCGCCGATGAGCAGCGTCGGCCGCGGCTCGCCGGAGGCGTCGGGGACCATGGCGTACTGGGAGAACTGGCCGCCGGAGGCGACGTCGGAGCGCAGCTCGTCCGGGATGGCCGGGTAGACGTAGCGGCGGCTGGTGGCGGTGCGCTCGGTGTCGCCGCTGCGGTGCACCATGACGACGTCGAAGTCACCGGCCGGGCTGCCCCGCTCCAGGAGGCTCTTGACCGTGCGGTCGAGGGTGGAGCGCACGCTCGCGGCGTCCCCGGTGGCGATGCCGGCGACCTCGGTCTGCGCGTACAGCACCCCGGCCTGCGCCTGGTCGACCGCGGCCTGCCGCTTCACCGACAGCAGCTGGTCGCGGATCTGGCTGAACAGCACCATGCTGACGATCACCACGACGGTGCCGGCGACGACCATCGTGATCGCGCCGACGCGCACGTGCAGCGACGACCGCCACGCGTGCAGCGCCCGCGCGGCCAGTCGCCGGGTGACCCGGCGGACCCGGCCCGCGCGGCGGCGCAGCTGCCGGCGCAGCGCCGCCAGGTCCCCCGGCAGCCATCCGCCCGCCGGTGCGACCACGCCGGCCGAGGACGACGGCGGCGCCGCGGCCTGCTCGGGGACGGACTCGACCTCCGGGACCGCCGGCCGGGTCGTGCTCACGGTCGACCCGGGGCGTCCAGGACCTCGCTCACGGCGGCCCCGCCTTGTAGCCGACCCCGCGCACCGTCAGCACGATCTCCGGCTTCTCCGGGTCGCGCTCGATCTTGGCGCGCAGCCGCTGCACGTGGACGTTGACCAGCCGGGTGTCGGCCGCGTGCCGGTAGCCCCACACCTGCTCGAGCAGCAGCTCGCGGGTGAACACCTGCCGCGGCTTGCGGGCCAGCGCCACCAGCAGGTCGAACTCCAGCGGGGTCAGCGCGATCGGGACGCCGTCCCGGGTGACCTGGTGGGCCGGGACGTCGATCTGCACGTCGCCGATGGCCAGGTTCTCCGCCTGCCCGGTCTCCCCGCGGCGCAGCTGCGCGCGCACCCGGGCGACGAGCTCGACGGGCTTGAACGGCTTGGTGACGTAGTCGTCGGCACCGGCCTCGAGGCCCTGGACGACGTCGATCGTGTCGCCCTTGGCGGTGAGCATGACGATCGGGACGGTGGACTGCTGCCGGATGTCCTGGCAGATCTGCAGGCCGTTGCGGCCGGGCAGCATCAGGTCGAGCAGCACGATGTCGGGGCGGGTCTGCTGGAACACGCCCACCGCGCGGTTGCCGTCGGAGACGAACGCAGGCTCGTAGCCCTCGCGCCGGAGCACGATGCCGAGCATCTCGGCGAGGGCGGCGTCGTCGTCGACGACCAGGACTCGGCCGCGGCTGGACCCGTTCTGGGGAGCGGTGGGTGGCACGACGACCATTCTGCGCTGGTCCCGGACGAAAGCGGGGGCACCCGCCCGGTCGGTCGACCGGACGGGTGCCCCACACGTGTCCCCAGTCGCAGGAGTACGCCCCCACGAACTCGGGAGAGGCCCCTTACAGGGCTGGTGACGTACTGGAACGGCCACCCTTCAGGGCCCCGCGCCGAGCGTGCGAGGCGTGGGGGGGAAGGGTGGTCCTTTCAGTAGCGGTAGTGGTCGCTCTTGAACGGACCCTCGACCGGCACGCCGATGTAGTCGGCCTGCACCTTGGTCAGCTCGGTGAGCTTGACGCCCAGCGCGTCGAGGTGCAGCCGGGCCACGTGCTCGTCGAGCTTCTTCGGCAGGACGGTCACCTCCGGCGCCTTGCCCTCGTAGGCGGCGCGGTTGCTCCACAGCTCGATCTGGGCGAGCACCTGGTTGGAGAACGACGCGCTCATCACGAAGCTGGGGTGCCCCGTGGCGTTGCCCAGGTTCAGCAGCCGGCCCTCGGAGAGCACGATGATCGTGTGGCCGTCGGCGAACCGCCACTCGTCGACCTGCGGCTTGATGGTGGTCCGCTCGATGCCCGGGGTGCGGGCCAGGCCGGCCATGTCGATCTCGTTGTCGAAGTGGCCGATGTTGCCCACGATCGCCTGGTGCTTGGTCCGGCCGAGCTGCTCGGCGGTGATGATGTCCTTGTTCCCGGTGGCCGTGATGATGATGTCGGCCTTGCCGATCACCTCGTCGAGGGTGGTCACCTCGTAGCCGTGCATCGCCGCCTGCAGCGCGCAGATGGGGTCGATCTCGGTGACGATGACGCGGGCGCCCTGGCCGCGCAGCGACTCCGCGCAGCCCTTGCCGACGTCGCCGTAGCCGCAGACCACGGCCACCTTGCCGCCGATCATGACGTCGGTCGCGCGGTTGATGCCGTCGATGAGCGAGTGCCGGCAGCCGTAGAGGTTGTCGAACTTGCTCTTGGTGACCGAGTCGTTGACGTTGATCGCCGGGAACAGCAGCCGGCCCTCACGGGCGAGCTCGTACAGGCGCATGACGCCGGTGGTGGTCTCCTCGGTCACGCCCTCGATGGCCTGGCCGATGCGGGTCCAGTACTGCCCGTCCTCCGCCAGGGTGCCGCGGAGGACGTCGAGGATGACCCCGTACTCCTCGGAGTCCACCTCCGTCGTCTCCGGGACGGCGCCCTCGGCCTCGAAGCGGGTGCCGAGATGCACCAGCAGGGTGGCGTCACCGCCGTCGTCGAGCAGCATGTTCGGGCCGACGACGTCGCCGTTCTCGTCGCGGAACTCGAACAACCGCTGGGTGCACCACCAGTACTCGGGCAGCGTCTCGCCCTTCCAGGCGAACACCGGGACGCCGGTGGGCTCCTCGGCGGTGCCGTCGCCGACGACGATGGCCGCGGCGGCATGGTCCTGGGTGGAGAAGATGTTGCAGCTCACCCACCGGACCTCGGCGCCGAGCGCGCGCAGCGTCTCGATGAGGACGGCGGTCTGCACGGTCATGTGCAGCGAGCCGGCGATCCGCGCGCCGGCCAGCGGCTGCGCGTCGCCGTACTCGGCGCGCAGCGCCATGAGGCCGGGCATCTCGTGCTCGGCGAGGGTGATCTCCTTGCGGCCGAAGCCGGCGAGGGAGAGGTCGGCGACCTTGAAGTCGCCGTCGGTCAGGACGCGGGTGCCGGTCGAGGCAGTCATGTCGCTCCAGGTTCCGGCCCGGCCACCCGGCCAGGCCATGCGTGGTCGCTTCGATCCCCGCGCACGGCGGGGAGAGCGAGCATGCCGAGGCTTCGGCGGGGCTCGTGCCGGCGTCCACGATACGCGGGCGCCGCGCGGGTCACTCGCAGCCGACGCCGTCCCCGTCGCCGTCGAAGGTGTCCCGCCAGCCCGGTTCACCGCGCCGGATGGGGGCGGCCCCGGCGGCCCGGACGGCGGCGCAGTCGGCGTAGGTGACCTCGGCCGACCCCGGCGCGGCGGGGGTCGCGCCGGGCAGGGGCTGGCCGGGGCAGCTGGAGAGCACCGTCGCGGCGGCGTTGCGCTCGGCCCGGGTCGCCCACAGGCCGTAGCCGGCCTTCACCGCGACCTGCCGGGCGACGTAGGTGCAGCGGTAGGCGGTGTTGGGCGGCAGCCAGGTGGCCGCGTCGCCGTCGCTCTTCTGCTGGTTGAGCGGGCCGTCGACGGCCAGCAGGTTCAGCGGGTCGTTGGCGAAGGCGGTGCGCTTCTCCGCGGTCCACTGCTGGGCGCCCTTCTGCCAGGCGTCGGACAGCGCGACGACGTGGTCGATCTGCACGTCGTCGCTGGTGTCCTCGCCGCGCCGGAAGGCGATGGTCCGCCCCGAGTAGGGGTCGGCCAGGGTGCCGGTGAGGACGACGCAGTCGCTGCCCCGCCGGAACGTCTCACCGGTCAGGTCCCGGGCCAGGACGTCGTTGCGGGTGTCGCAGCCGTTGCGGTCGGTGTCGACCCAGCCGTCGCCGAACCGCGTCCGCTCGTACCCGGTGCGCGGCGCCCGGCCCTTGACGGCGATCTCGCCGAGTGTGGCCAGCGCGCTCCCCGCCGGCGCCCTGGCGATGGCCTGGTCGGCGGCGTCGTCGGAGAGGACGCCGGTGAGCGGGCCGCCGTCGGCCCCGCCGGTGCCGGTGAGCAGTTCGCAGCCGGCGAGGCCCCCGGCGAGGGCGAGCGCGACCGCGCCGGCGGCGAGCCGGCGCAGCGGGGAGCGGGAGCGGACGGACACGACCTCCCGACGCTAGGCCGCGACGACGGCGTCAGGGGGCTGACACGCCCTGCCCGGCGGTCACGCCAGGTTGGTGGTCGTCCGGTAGAGCAGCGCGGGGCCGCGGGCGGTGATCGGCTCTCCCGCCCGGACGAAGGCCGACTCGCCCTTGTCCAGGACCAGCTCGCCGTCGCCCGCGCTCAGCACGGCGCGTCCCTCGGTGCACAGCAGCACCTGCGGGCCGCGCGTGGTGAGGGTGCCCGGCTCGATGCCCAGCTGGACGCGGGTGAGGTCGAAGTCCTCGACCGGCACGGGGTAGCGCAGGCCGCCGGGCCCGAGGACGGGGTGGATGACCGGCACCTTGCCGTCGCTGAAGTCGAGCACCTCGATCAGCGCGGCCAGGTCGACGTGCTTGCTGGTCAGGCCGCCGCGCAGCACGTTGTCGGAGCTGGCCATCACCTCGACTCCGGCGCCGCTGAGGTAGGCGTGCAGGTTGCCGGCGGGCAGGAAGACCGCCTCACCGGGCGCCAGCTTCAGGTGGTTGCACATCAGCGAGATGACCACGCCCGGGTCGCCGGGGTAGGCCTCCGCGAGCGTGGCAGCCCACCGGTAGGTGTTGATGAACTCCGGGTCGTGGGCGGCGACGAAGCGCGCCCCGGCCTCTGCCACGGCCTCCACCAGGGAGGTCCGGCGCCGCTCGGACAGCGCCAGCAGCTGCGGGATCGCCGCCCGCAGGCCGCCGCGGGCCAGCGCCGCGATGGTCGGCTTGAGCTCGGGCAGCTGCAGCTTGGCCAGGCAGTGCAAGGACTCCTCGACCGGCCGGAAGCCGCACAGCGCCTCGAAGGTGGTCAGCGCCAGCAGCAGCTCGGGCTTGTGCCACGGGTCCTTGAACGTCCGGGTCGGGTCGTCGTGCGGGACACCGGCGGCCACCTCGGCGGCGAAGCCGGCCGCGGCCTGCTCCATCGTGGGGTGCGCCTGCAGCGACAGCGGCCGGTCGGCGGCCAGGACCTTCATGAGGAACGGCAGCCGGGGACCGAACCGCTCGACGACGCCCGGACCGAGCAGCCGCTCGGGCTCCTCGGCGATGGCCTTGTCAAGGGGACGGCCGTCGGCCAGCAGGCTCGGCTCGTCGGGGTGCGCCCCCATCCACAGCTCCGCGTGCGGACGCTCGGCGGGGCTGGGCTGCCCGAGCAGCTCGGGGATGACGGTGCGGCTGCCCCATGGGTAGAAGCGGACCGCGCTGGTGAGCTGCCACATCACGGACGAGGCTACTGGTGAGTCGAGCACACCTGTCATGTCGGAACCGTTCCGTGCCCGGTGGAGCCGCCGCCGGGGGTCCTCCCCCTTCGGGGTGAGGCCGGCTCACACGGCCGATCGCACGTCCGGGGCGCCGAGCCGCGCGGCGTCCGCGGTGCGGTCGTCGGGCATCCGCTGGGACTCCCGCTCGGCGGCGACCCGGGCCGCGTAGTGCGCGACCTCCCGCTCGGCCTGCTCCCGGTCCCAGCCCAGCGGCCCGGCCATCAGCGCGGCGACCGCGGCCGCGGACTCCGTCCCCCGGTGCGGCGTGGTGATCGAGATCCGCGTGCGCCGGGTGAGGACGTCGTCGAGGTGCAGCGCCCCCTCCACCTGCACCGCGTGCACCACCTCGGCGGCCAGGTGCGCCGGCGCCCCGGGGAGCGGCCGGCCCAGCCCCGGGTCGGCGCGCACCAGGTCGAGCACCTCCCCCACCTCGTCGCCGTGCCGGTGCAGCAGCCGGTCGACGGCGTCGACGGGCAGGCCGACGGCGGCGGCCAGCTCGGGAGCGCGGTCGCGGACGGCGGCCCAGCGGTGCGCGCCGACCAGCGGCAGGTGCGCGGTGCGGGAGGGCGGCACGCCGGGGAGCGCGGCGGTGGCCGCGTCGACGGCGTCGGCGGCCATCACCCGGTAGGTCGTGTACTTGCCGCCGGCGACGAGCACCAGCCCGGGGACCGGCGTCACCACGGCGTGCTCGCGGGAGAGCCGGCTGGTCTGGTCGGCCTCCCCGGCGAGCAGCGGGCGCAAACCGGCGTAGACGCCGACGACCTGGTCGGCGGTGACCGGCTCGGCCAGCACCCGGTTGACCTGGTCGAGCAGGTAGGAGATGTCGGCGCTGCTGGCCGCGGGGTGGTCGCGATCGAGCTTCCACGGCGTGTCGGTGGTGCCGATGATCCACTGGTCGCCCCAGGGGATGACGAACAGCACGCTGGTCGGCGTCCGCAGGA
This sequence comes from Geodermatophilus sp. SYSU D00965, assembly GCF_054050075.1. Lineage (NCBI taxonomy): Bacteria > Bacillati > Actinomycetota > Actinomycetes > Geodermatophilales > Geodermatophilaceae > Geodermatophilus > Geodermatophilus sp. SYSU D00965. The sequence goes on from NZ_JBJGYQ010000014.1 coordinate 100,420, forward strand.
TCAACCCGGACCGCTCGCCGTCCGGGAGGTCGCCGCCGTCGATCGCCGAGCGCGGCACCACCAGGTGCACCCCCTTGGAGGCGCGGACCCGCAGGCTCGGCGCGGACGTGCCCAGCATCGCGCCGACGTCGTCGCTCCAGACGCCGGTGGCGGCCACGACGCTGCGCGCCCGGACGGCGAAGGACGTGCCGTCGGTGAGGTCGGAGACGCGCACGCCGACCACCGGCGCCCCGCTCCCCTCGCCGTCCCGGAGCAGCCCGGTCACGCGGGCGCTGGAGAGGACGCGGGCGCCGTAGCCGGCCGCCGTCCGGACGACGGCGAGGGTGTGCCGGGCGTCGTCGACCTGGGCGTCCCAGTAGCGGATGGCGCCGGACACGGCGTCGGGGCGCAGGCCCGGGAACGCGGCCAGCGTGGCCCGGCGGGACAGGTGCCGGTGCGCGGGCAGCGCACGGTCGGCGTCCAGCGCGGCGCCGAGGACGTCGTAGAGGGCCACGCCGGCGCCGTAGTAGGCCCGCTGCCAGCCGGCGGGTAGCGGGAGCAGGAACGGCAGGGGGCGCACCAGGTGCGGGGCGATCGTCTGCAGCAGCCGGGTCCGCTCGTGCAGCGCCTCGCGGACCAGCGGGAACGCCAGCTGCTCCAGGTAGCGCAGCCCGCCGTGGACCAGCTTGCTCGACCGGCTGGAGGTGCCCGCCGCCCAGTCCCGCGCCTCGAGCAGCCCGACCGACAGCCCCCGGCTGGCCGCGTCCAGCGCCGCGCCCGCGCCGGTCACCCCGCCGCCGATCACCAGCACGTCGACGACCTCGTCGGCCAGCCGGGCACGGTCGGCCCGTCGGCGCGCCGGCGACAGGTGCGTGCGGTCCATGGCTCCACTCTCCCCCGCCGCGGTGACCGATCGCGGCAGACACGGCTCCGCCCCGTACGGGTCCCGCCCCCGCCCGCGGCGTGCGGGCGGCGGGGCAGGGTGTCCTGCTACCGGCGGGGAGCCGGGGAGACGCTCAGTGCGACTCCGCCTTGCCGGCGCGCTGGGCCTTGAAGCGGTGCACGGTGAGGTTCATGACGGCCACGATCACCGCGCCGACGACGAGCCCGAGGACGGCGCTGGCCAGCGTGTTGGTCAGCCAGCCGACGACGCCGCCGAGCGCCCCGGTGGCCTCGTGCGCCGCCTCTTCCCAGTGGTGCACGGTCTCGTACAGGAAGTGCAGGCCCAGCTCGTCGGTGCCCACCAGCAGGATGTGCCCGCCGACCCAGAGCATCGCGGCGGTCCCGACCACGGTGATGACGGCGAGGAGCCGCGGCATCGCCTTCACCAGCCCGTGACCGAGCCGGGACACGGCCTTCGACGGGCGCTGCGACAGGCTCAGCCCGACGTCGTCCATCTTCACGATGAGGCCGACGACGCCGTACACGAGGACGGTGATCGCGATCGCGACGACCGCGAGGATCGCCGCCCGCGCCCAGAACCCCTCGTCGACCACCTCGTTCAGGGAGATCACCATGATCTCGGCGGACAGGATGAAGTCGGTGCGCACGGCGCCGGACACGATGCTGTCCTCGTCCGGGGGCGCCGCCTCGCCGTCGCCGTGGCCCTCGCCGTGGCCGTGGCCGCGGATCTTGTGCCAGACCTTCTCCGCACCCTCGTAGCAGAGATAGGCGCCGCCGATCATGAGGATCGGGGTGAGCAGCCACGGCAGGAACTGGCTGAGCAGCAGGACCAGGGGCAGCAGGATGAGCAGCTTGTTGCGCATCGACCCCTTGGCGATGCGCTTGATGATCGGGATCTCGCGCTCGGCGGCCAGGCCGTGCACGTACTGCGGCGTGACAGCGGTGTCGTCGACGACGACGCCCGCGGCCTTCGCGCTGGCCCGCCCGGCGGCGGCGCCGATGTCGTCGACGGAGGCCGCGGCGGCGCGCGCCAGCGTCGCCACGTCGTCGAACAGGGCTACGAGTCCACCCGCCAAGGGAAGTCCTTCCGGTCGGTCAGCGCTGTCGTCCTGTCACCGTGATGGTGACCTGTCGGGCCGTACCACGCGCGGTCACCGGCTCGACGTTCCCGACGGTGGTACCCGGCCGGGCACGTCGAACGCCCCGACCGGAGCGGACGGGGCGTCCGGCGGGTGGCGCACCTACGCGGGCTCGCCGGGCGCCTGCCGCAGCGCCGTCACGGGCGGGTGCCCCGCTCGGAGTCCAGCGCCAGCGCCAGGTAGACGGCGGTGAAGTCGGCCACGGCCAGCTGCCGGGCGAGGTGCGGCAACCGGCCGTAGCGCTCCGGTTCCCCGTGCTCGGCCAGTCCACTGACCGGGACGTTGGACGATGCGGCCGTGCGCAGCGCCTCCTGCAGCGCCTCCGCGGCCGAGCGGGGCTCCCGCTCCCCCGCCCCGTCGTGCTCGCCGGCGTGGGTGTCGCGGACGGTGAGCAGCCGCAGCCGGCGGCCGGTGTCCTCGGCCCGGTCGCGGAAGAAGTCGTCCTCGCCGCCCTGCGGGGCCAGCGGACCGCCGAGCACCGCGCACGCGGCGACCCGCTGGTCGGGCATGCGGAAGGTGGTGACCGGCAGCCCGGCCAGGGTGGCCAGCTGGTCGGCGATCCGCGCGGCCGCCGTCCCGGCCAGCGGCCCCTCGGCGGCGATGACCGGCAGCGCGTCGAGCAGCTCCAGCGCGAGGGTCTTGGCCGGGTTGACGAACGACTCCTGCGCCGGTCCGCACTCGGAGGCGACCTCGTCGAGCGCGTCGGCGACGGCGGTGAGGTCGGCCACGCCAGGTGAGAGCAGCTCGAGGTCGGTGGCGAGCTGCAGCAGCGGCGTGAGCAGCGACCACAGCGTCGTGTGCCGGACCCGCGAGGACGGCAGCGGGACGTAGGGAGCGCGGGCGGTGGAGCAGGCCGCGCGCAGCGGCGCGTCGTCCGCTCCGATGCCCAGCAGCGTCACCCCGCGGCGGGCGGCCTCGTAGGCGGGGGTGACCGCGTACCGGCCGGCGCCGGTCCGGGTGGCGACGACGGCGATGTCGCTGGGCCCGGTCCACACCGGCAGGTCCGGGCCGGGGACGACGTCCACGGTGACCGGGCTCGACGGCCCGAGCAGCGCGCGCAGCACCTGCGCGGCGACCGCGCCCTCGCGGCGGGCGACGATGACCAGGCCGCGCGGCCGGCCTCCCGCGGTGACCCGTTCCAGGCCGGCCTCCTCGGTCAGCCGGGCGGTCTCGCGGACCTGTGCCCCGGCGCCGGCGACCGCCGGGAGCAGGCCGCGCGGGTCGCGGGCCCGCAGCACGTCGAGGTCGTCGAGGACCTCTTCGGCGAGCTCGGGCGAGGTCACGGCGTCCGGTCCCCGCTGCCGCGGTGGCGTGCCTCGTCGAGCAGCAGCACCGGGATGCCGTCGCGCACCGGGAAGGCCCGGTCGCACGTCGGGCACACCAGCTCGCCCGCGGCCTCGTCCACCGTCAGCGGGGTGTGGTGGGTGTCGGGGCAGGCGAGGATCTCCAGCAGCAGCGGGTCCAGCCCCAGCGGGCCGCTCGTGTCGGGTGACGAACTGGTCATGCGCGCACCATCTCCAGCACTCGGTCCCGCAGCTCGGCCATCCGCGCCTCGTCGGGCGCCTCCACGTTCAGCCGCAGCAGCGGCTCGGTGTTGCTCGCCCGCAGGTTGAACCACGACCCGTCGGGGAGGCCGACGGTCAGCCCGTCGAGCTCGTCGACGGTCACGCCGTCCTCGTCCCCGAACGCGTCGCGGACGGCCTTCGTGCGCCCGGCCGCGTCCTCGACGGTCGAGTTGATCTCGCCCGAGGCCGCGTACCGGCTGTAGGCGGCGGTCAGCTCCGAGAGGGGCCGGCTCTGCTCGCCGAGCGCGGCGAGCACGTGCATGGCGGCGAGCATGCCGGTGTCGGCCCGCCAGAAGTCGCGGAAGTAGTAGTGGGCGGAGTGCTCACCGCCGAAGACGGCGTCCGTGCGGGCCATCTCCGCCTTGATGAACGAGTGCCCGACGCGGGTGCGCACCGGCTCGCCGCCGTGCTCCCGGACGATCTCGGGCACCGCCCGCGAGGTGATCAGGTTGTGGATGATCGTCGTCCCCCGGCCCTTGGCCAGCTCCCGGACGGCGACCAGCGCGGTGATCGCCGAGGGGCTGACCGGCTCCCCCCGCTCGTCGACGACGAACACGCGGTCGGCGTCGCCGTCGAAGGCCAGGCCGATGTCGGCGCCGGTGCGGCGGACCTCGGCCTGCAGGTCGACGAGGTTGGCCGGGTCGAGCGGGTTGGCCTCGTGGTTGGGGAAGGACCCGTCGAGCTCGAAGTACAACGGCAGGACCTCGACCGGCAGGTCGGCGAGGACCACCGGGACGGTGTGCCCGCCCATCCCGTTGCCGGCGTCGACGACCACCCGCAGGTGCCGGATGCCGGAGAGGTCGACCAGCGAGCGGAGGTGGGCGGCGTACTCGGCGAGGACGTCGCGCTGCGCGATGGACGCCGCCCGGTCGGGGACGCGGTCGTAGGAGTCGCGCTCCGCCCACTCCCGGACGGTGGCCAGCCCGGACTCCTGCCCGACCGGGGCGGCGCCGGCGCGGCAGAGCTTGATGCCGTTGTAGCGGGCCGGGTTGTGGCTGGCGGTGAACATCGCGCCGGGGATGCCGAGCGACCCGGCGGCGAAGTACAGCATGTCGGTGGAGCCGAGACCGGCCTCCACCACGTCGACGCCGCGGCTCAGCGCGCCCTCGGCGAAGGCCCGCGACAGCGGCACCGACGAGTCGCGCATGTCGTGGGCGGTGACGATCGCCGTCGCGCCGCTCTCCCGGGTCACGAACTCCGCGAAGGCGGCGCCGATGCGGCGGGCGACGTCCTCGTCCCACTCGTCGGGGACGACGCCCCGGACGTCGTAGGCCTTGATGATCGAGGAGAGGTCTGCCACGCGAGCGACCCTATAAGGACCCCGTCCTCCTCACGCCTCGCACGCTCGGCGCGAGCCTCTGGACGGGGCCGCCACGGGGGTCTAGGTGATGTCGGGGAGGACCCGCAGGTGGCCGCGGCGGGTGCCGCTGCCGTCGTCCGCCGGGTTGCGCGGGGGCTCGGGCCGGGCCGCCTCACGGACGGCGTCGGCCAGGGCCAGCAGGTCGTCCCCGGTCGGACCGGAGTCCTCGACGTCGATCTCGTGGCGCACGACCTCCCACCCGCGCGGCACGGTCAGCCGCTCGGCGTGGAACTCGCACAGGTCGTAGCTGTGCGGCTCCGAGAACGTCGCCAACGGGCCGACGACAGCGGTCGACTCCGCGTACACGTAGGTCAAGGTCGCTGCCGCCGGTTGCGCGCAGCCGCTGCGCGAGCAGCGACGTGACTGCCTCACCACCGGTTCCTCACGCAGGGCACAGTAGACGCGTACCCGGCCGGTTGGCATCAGGCACACCGGGTTTCTCGGCCCCGGCGGAGCAGCAGCCACATCCTCCACGACGGTCACGGACGCCCCGGGCGCGGGACGACGCCGCGGGGACCGGCGGCGGGCCTCCGGAGCGCACACCCGTCCGCACCGGCCGTACGCTCGCACACGCCATGACCCGACCCGCCCGTTCCCGCCGCGACCGGCACGGCCGCGGCCTGCGCGGGCGTCTGGTCCCCGACGGGGTGCCGCTGGCCCGCAGCCGCGCCGAGCAGTTCGACGACCTCGTGCTCGACGCGGTCGAGGACCTCGAGCGCCGGTGGGAGAAGGAACTGGCCGGCGTGGAGTTCGCCGTCGAGGACGTCCCGTGGGTCGAGCACACCAGCCCCGACGAGGTCGTCCTGGACGCCGACGTGCTCGACGACGGCAGCGTCCCGCTGGCCCGGGTGCTGCCGGCCCACCGCGAGAACGGCCGCGAGGTCGCCCCGCGGATCGTGGTCTACCGGCGGCCGCTGGAACTGCGGGCGCACGACCGCGACGACCTCGCCGACCTGGTTCGTGACGTCGTCGTCGACCAGGTCGCCGTGCTGCTGGGCCGGGACCCCGAGGAGATCGACCCCACCGGCTGAACGAGGACCCCCGCGCGGGTTCGCGGCGGGGTCAGCGGGTCCGGACCGGGCTGCCGAGCTCGGCGGCGATGCCCCGCGCGTCGGCCAGCCGCGCCCGGCAGAAGGCGAGGTCGAGCCCGTCCCCGCGGTCGGCCCGGGTGATCCGGGCGACCAGCTGCTCGAGGGCGACCGCGTGCCACAGCAGCCCCACGTCGGGCTCCTCCCACCCCGCGGTCCGGTCGAGGACCACCCGGGCGATCTGCGCCCGGTCCTCGTCGCCGACGGTGCTCGCCCACAGGGTCAGCAGGTCGCGGTGCCGCGGGCCCGGGCGCACGCCGGTCCACTCCAGCACCACCATCCGGCCCTCGTCGTCGAGGAGGGCGTTGGCGGCGCGCAGGTCCCCGTGCGTGACCTCCGACAGCGGCAGCTGGGCCGCCGCGGCCCGCACCGCGCGGAGCTCCCCCAGCCGGATCCCCCCGCGCACCAGCCGGCCCGTGTCGCCCACCGTGGCCCGCGCGCGGCGCAGCGCCGGGCGGGCCGGCGGCTGCCAGGGGCTGCCCGACGGCCCCGGCAGCGGGGCGATGCGCACCGCGGCGTCGACCGCGGCCTCGGTCCACCGCGGACCGCCGGTCGGCCCGGGGTGGACCCGGCGCGACAGCAGCCACCGGCCGTCGTCGGCGGCGGCCAGGACCTCGGGGACGCCGATCTGCCGCTCCTCGGCCCAGCGCCGTCCGCGCAGCTCCGCCCGCAGCCGCCGGCGCCCGCTCTCGGTGACCGCGAGGTCGACCACCCGGTCGGCCAGCACGCCCTGCACCACGCCCAGCGAGGCGGACAGGTCGGTGGCCGCGGTGAGCGGCTGGTCGACGCCGAGCTCGGTGAGCAGCGCGCCCACCCTCTCCCGCACCGCGGCCTCGGCCGCCGTCGCCCCGCTGCTGGTGTTCACCGGAGGGATCGTCCCAGCCCCTCCCGTGCCGCGCACGGAGCGCGCGCCCCCGGGCCGGTCGCCTGCCCGGGGGCGCGGACGACCCCTGCGATGCTTGCCGGGATGGACTCCTCCGCGCCGGCCGCCGTGCCCTGGGTCGTGCTGGGCGTGGCGCTGCTCGCGCTGGCCGGGCTGGTCGCGGTGGGGCTGCGCAGCCGCCGCGGACGGTCGCGGACGCCGGTCGCCCCGGCCGCGCCGCCCCCCGAGCGGCCGCGGAGCCGCTATCCGCACGACGACCTGCCCGGCTTCCTCGAGGCACCCCCGGGCACACCGGCGACCGCGCCCGCGGCCGCCGAGCCCCCCTCGCCCGCGCCGCCTCCCCCGGCCGACGACGCGCCCGGCGCCGGTCGGGCGGTGGCGGGCATGGCCGCGGCGGCCCTGGTGCTCGTCGCCGCCGTCGCGCTGGTGGCCGCGCTCGTGGGCGGGGACCACTCCGCGGCGGCGCCGCCCGCGCCGTCGTCGGTCCCCCGGCCCACGGTCGCGTCGACGACGGCCGCCCCGCTGCCGGCGCTGCCCGGCGTCCCGTCGGACCCGCTGCCCGGCGAGTCCGGCGCGGGCGCGCTGGCCAGCCGGTCGATCCCCCTCGGTGCGGACGGCGTGACCGCGACCCTGGGCTTCGGCGGCGTCGTCGTCGAGGAGCACGCCGTCGGCGTCACCGTCGCCTACCCCACGGTGAGCGTGACCGCCGCGGGTGACCCGGCCGAGGACGGCGTGGCGCTGGCGCACGTCCGGTTCCCGACCTGGAACTGCCTGACCGACACCGCGCCGGCCGACCCGGAGGCCGCCGGGTGCGTGCGGTCGAGGACGGAGTACGCCGACCTGCCCTCCCCCGCGCTGACCGTGACCCGCGAGGGCGACGACGTCCGGCTGACGGGCCGGTTCCCCACCTACACCCGGCCGATCGGGACCGCACCGGCGTACACGGGGCGGGTCTACGAGCTGACCGTGACCGTCTCGCCCGCCGCCGAGGTGCGCCACGGCCGCGCGGCCGCCGAGGGGACCCTCTTCCTGGGCACCGACCGGGCGACGACGGTCGACGCGCCGGGGGTCAACGTCGTCCGGTACGGCGGCTGAGCAGCTCGGCCGGCCCGCCGCCGTCCAGGGTCACCGTCACCAGGGGCGCCCTCATCTCCCGCCGGAGCCCGCCGACGTCGGAGAAGCCCCACCACGGGCGGCGGTCGAGGCCGTCGTCGAGGACCAGCAGCCCCGCGCGCAGCCGGCCGCCGTCGGAGAGGACGGCGACCTCCAGCTGGCCGATCGCCGCGTGCAGCCGCGCCGACGCCCGCAGGAAGGACCGGGCCCGCGGGTCGGGCTCGCGGGCCAGCAGCTGCGGCAGCCACCGCTCCAGCTCGCGGGGGTCGCGGCTGCGGTCCACGGGGCCGACCTCGTCGAGGGCGTCGACGAGCGTCGCGCTGCGGGCGTTGGCGAAGGCGGTCTCCGGCCGCAGCCGGCCGAGCTCACGGGTCGTGGGGTCGCCGAGCGGCAGGCCGGTCAGCCGCAGGGTCCAGGGCCGCCGCAGGCTCTCGACCAGATCCAGGACGCCGGCGGCCAGCTGCGCCGCGGCCGCGTCGTCACGCACCGGCACCCGGGCCGGCGCCGAACCCGGGGGCACCGGGCCGGCGCCGTCGCCGAGAAGCGTGACCAGCACCCGCGGGCCGCGGCCGTGCAGGACGAGCGCGGCCAGGGCTGCCGTCTCCGCCGTCGCGCCGGAGCCGGGCCGGTCCACGACGACGGCCAGCGGCCGGACGCCGGCCCAGCGGCGCGGGGACTGCGCGTTGAGCACGACGGTGAGCCACGGTGGCCGCGCCGGGACGGGGGCGCGGACGCGGGCCAGCAGGGGGCCGGCCGCGCGCAGCTCCCGTACGACCTCGGCCCGCCCGGCGGCCACCCTTGTCCCCGTCACACCCCGAATGGCACCACAGCCGCCGACGGCGATCCGTCGGCGGCTGTGGAACTGCTCGGCGCTGGTGTCAGAGGCGCCGTGTCCGGCCCCCTGCAGGGCCCCGCCGCGAGCTTGCGAGGGGTGGGGGCAGGAGGTCCTTGCTCAGACGGCGCGGCGGCGCAGGCGGCGGCGCTCACGCTCGGACAGCCCGCCCCAGATGCCGAAGCGCTCGTCGTTGGCCAGCGCGTACTCGAGGCACTCGGCCTTGACCTCGCAGCCGGTGCAGATCTTCTTGGCCTCGCGCGTGGAACCACCCTTCTCGGGGAAGAACGCCTCCGGGTCGGTCTCCGCGCAGAGGGCCCGCTCCTGCCACGACTGGGCGTCGGCCTCGAGGCCCAGGCTCCACAGGCCGGCGAACGCCTGGCCCGGGCCGGCCGGCCCCCGGTCGGCGTTGCGCTCCGAAGCGCTGACGTAGTCGCGAAGCCACGAGACCTCTGCCATGACGATGCGTCCCCTCTCGCTCTCGTCCCGAAGTGCGCTCCTCGGGACGTTCCCGGGCCGCTCAGCACTCGATGACACCGCCGGAATTACACGCGTGTCGTTGCGTAGGCGTCAACTTCGCTCGGTGTAAGCGACTCGCCACACCTGCCCCACCCGTCACGCCCTGTTCGTCACTTCTCGTCCCACCCCTCGACACGCCCGCCAAACAGTCGACAACTGCCCATCGGGCACGATGACTTTCGTGCAGATCGTCGTGCTCGCCGGAGGGGTCGGCGGGGCCAGGTTCCTGTCCGGTGTCCGGGCCGCCGCGCCCGAGGCCCGCGTCACCGCCGTCGTCAACACCGGGGACGACGTGACGATGCACGGGCTGCGGATCTGCCCCGACCTGGACACGGTCATGTACACCCTCGGCGGCGGCATCGACGCCGAGCGCGGCTGGGGGCGAGCCGGCGAGACCTGGACGGTCAAGGAGGAGCTGGCCGCCTACGGCGCGGAGCCGACCTGGTTCGGCCTCGGCGACCGGGACCTCGCCACCCACCTGGTCCGCACCCGCATGCTCGACGCCGGCTACCCGCTGTCCCAGGTGACCGCCGCGCTGTGCGACCGCTGGCAGCCGGGCGTGGCGCTGCTGCCGATGAGCGACCAGCGGGTGGAGACCCACGTCGTCGTGACCGATCCGGACAGCGGCCGGCAGCAGGCGATCCACTTCCAGGAGTGGTGGGTGCGCCACCGCGCCGCGCTCGACGCCTCGGCCTTCGTCCAGGTGGGCGCGGACTCCGCCCGGCCGGCGCCGGGGGTGGCCGAGGCGTTCGCCGCGGCCGACGCGGTGCTGCTGGCGCCGTCCAACCCGGTGGTGTCGATCGGCACGGTCCTGGGCGTGCCCGGGCTGCGGGAGGCGCTGCTGGCCACGCCGGGCCGGGTCGTCGGGGTCTCGCCGATCGTCTCGGGGGCCGCGGTCCGCGGGATGGCCGACCGCTGCCTGCCGGTGGTCGGCGTCGAGGTCAGCGCCGAGGGCGTCGGCCGGCACTACGGGGCCCGCGCCGACGGCGGGCTGCTCGACGCGTGGCTGGTGCACACCGGCGACGTGGCCGAGGTGCCCGGCGTCGACGTCCGTGCCGTGCCGCTGCTCATGACCGACCCGCAGGCCACCGCCGCGCTGGCCCGGGCCGCCCTGGATACCGCTGGTGTCTGAGCAAGGACCCCCTGAGGGCGCCCTGACCGTCCTGCCGGTCACGGGGCTGCCGGAGTTCTCCCCCGGCGACGACCTGGCCGCGGCGATCGCCGGCGCCGCGCCGTGGCTGGCCGACGGCGACGTCGTCGTCGTGACCTCCAAGGTGGTCTCCAAGGTGGAGGGCCGGCTGGTGCCCGTGGAGCCGGGCACCGACCGGGAGGCCGCCAGGCAGCGGGCCATCGACGCGCAGACCGTGCGGGTGGTCGCCCGCCGGGGGCCGCTGAGGATCGTGGAGACGCCCCAGGGCTGGGTGGTGGCCGCCGCCGGCATCGACGCCTCCAACGTGCCCGGCGACGCGCTGGTGCTGCTGCCGGAGGACGCCGACGCCTCGGCGCGGTCCCTGCGGGCCCGGCTGGGCGAGCTGCTCGGCGTGGAGGTGGCGGTGGTCGTCAGCGACACCTTCGGCCGCACCTGGCGGGAGGGGCTGACCGACGTCGCGGTCGGGTCGGCGGGCATCCCCGCCCTGCTGGACCACCGCGGGGACGTCGACGCGCACGGCAACCGGCTGGAGACCACGCAGGTGGCCGTCGTCGACGAGCTGGCCGCCGCGGCCGACCTGGTGAAGGGCAAGCTGGGCGGGATCCCGGTCGCCGTCGTCCGCGGGCTGCGCTTCTCGCCACCGGAGGACGACCCCGGCACCCGCCCGCTGGTCCGGCTCGGCCCCGGCGACCTCTTCCCGTACGGCAGCCGGGACCTGGTGCCCAGCCGCGCCCCGGCCGACGACCTGGTACCGCGTCCGGGCGAGCTGGACGCCGTCGCGGAGGCGTTCCGGGTCGCGGTCGCGGCGCTGCCGGAGTTCCCCGTGGTCCTGCGCTACGGCGGCGAGGGCGACGGCGTGGTCGACGTCCACCTGCCCGACCGGGCGACGACGACGCACGCGCTGAACCTGGGCGCGCTGGTCGGCGCGGTGATCGTGCAGCTGCACGCCGAGGGCTGGACGACGCGCTGGGAGCCGATCGCGACCGCCGGCGGCACCTCACTCGTCGGGAGGTTGTGGCTGGGTTCCCCGGCTCCCTGACCGGCCGCCGCCGGTAGCGTCGGTGATCATGCGCGGGATCATCCTGGCCGGGGGCACCGGCAGTCGCCTGTTCCCGATCACCCAGGCGGTCAGCAAGCAGCTGATGCCGGTCTACGACAAGCCGATGGTCTACTACCCGCTCTCGACGCTGATGATGGCCGGCGTCCGCGAGGTGCTGGTCATCACCACCCCGGGCGACCAGGAGGCCTTCCGGCACCTGCTCGGCGACGGCAGCCGGCTGGGCATGCGCATCGAGTACGCCGTCCAGCCCCAGCCGGAGGGGCTGGCGCAGGCCTTCCTCATCGGTGCGGACTTCCTCGCCGGCGAGGCCGCCGCGCTGGTGCTCGGCGACAACATCTTCTACGGCGCCGGGCTGGGCACCGCCCTGTCCCGGCTGCCCGAGCCCGAGGGCGGGCACGTCTTCGCCTACCACGTGGCCAACCCGCAGGACTACGGCGTGGTGGAGTTCGACGCCGCCGGCCGGGTGCTGTCGATCGAGGAGAAGCCGGCGAGCCCGAAGAGCTCCTACGCCGTCCCGGGCCTGTACTTCTACGCCGGCGACGTCGTCGAGGTCGCCAAGGGCATCACCCCCAGCGCCCGCGGCGAGCTGGAGATCACCGCCGTCAACGAGCACTACCTGCGCGAGGGCCGGCTGACCGTCACCGCCCTCGACCGCGGCACCGCCTGGCTCGACACCGGGACGTTCGCCTCGCTGCGCCAGGCCACCGAGTTCGTCTCCGTGGTCGAGGAGCGGCAGGGCCTCAAGATCGGCTGCATCGAGGAGGTCGCCTGGCGGCAGGGCTGGCTGGACGACGACGGCCTGCGCCGCGCCGCCGAACCGCTCGGCAAGAGCGGCTACGGCGACTACCTGCTGCGCCTGCTCGACGACCGGCTCAGGTAGTCCCCGGCGGACGGTCCGTCCCGGAGCGGCGCCCGGCGAGCACGGCGCCGCCGGCGAGCAGCACCAGCCCGGCGGCCTGCAGCGGCCAGAACAGGCGCACGCCGAGCGGCTCGTAGCGCACCGTGAGAGCGGCGTCGGTGAGCCCGGCGGGCAGCTCCACCGCGAGCAGCGAGTCCCCCAGCGCGGTGACCGGGACGCGCTCGCCGTCGACGGCGGCGGTGTACCCCGGCCAGTACGGCACCCGCAGCACGACCCGGCCGGCGTCGTCACCGGTGGTGACGCGGTAGCGCTCCTGGTCGCGATCGAGCGCGGCGAACGTCGACGTCCACTCCCCCGGGTCGACGTCGACGCCCTCGGTCCAGGTCACGCGGCCGGTCAGCGGCTGGACCCGTGCGTAGAGCGCGTAGCCCCGCACCGTCCCGCGGGACTCGAACAGCGGGCTGGACTCGAGGTGGTCGACGACCTCCCGCGGAGCCGCCATCGACACGTAGACCCGGTCGGCGGCGACCAGGTCCAGCCAGGGGACGCCGCCCTCCACCGGGGCCGGCTCCAGGAGCCGGACGCAGGTGGGCTTCCCGCCGCACTCGAGGTCGACCGTGCCGGTGTGCTTCACCGCCGAGTACCCGAAGCCCGTCCGCAGGCCGGCCAGCAGGTTGGCCTCCCCGTAGAGCACCCCGCCCGTCTGCCGGACCGCCGGCGGCAGGTCGAGGCTGTCGTACTGCAGGACGGTCACCGCGGCGTCCACCTCGAGGGCGTGGTCCCGGACGTCGGCCACGGTGGTGCCCAGGTCGTACCCGCTGCCCTGGAAGCGGATCTGCTCGGGGAACCGGGCCTGGACCGCCGCGTGGATGTCCACGATCTGGCCCAGGCCGACGAACACCTGGCTGCCGGCCGCGAGGCAGACCACCGCGCCCGCCACGAGCCGGCGCCGGGCCGGTGTCCCCGGACGCAGGAGGACCACGAAGGCGGCCAGCGCGGCGGCGGCGACGACCAGGGCGACGGCGTGCCAGCGCACGAGGGCCGGCGCCCGGGAGAGCGCGAGGGCCGCCTGCCCGGCGACGAGGACCCCGGCTCCGGTCAGCCGCCGCCTGGTCAGCCGCGGGGCGACCGTGACCCCCACGGCGGCGAGCACCGGCAGCACCAGGTGGACGACCAGGACGTAGCGGAACGGGATGCGCAGCACGCCCACGACGGCGGGCAGTTGGGTCGCCAGCGCCGCGCTCGCGACGAGCACGAGGGCGGTGAGCACGACGGGGTGCCGGAGGGCGCGACGCCAGTCCACGAGGGCCAGCGCGGGCAGGGCGACGACGAAGGTGGCGAAGGCCGGCGTCTGCTGCACGGGGCCCAGCCAGTCGTTGACGATCGCGTGCAGGCTGGCCCCGCCGACGAAGACGTCGAGCGCGTTGGGGACCCCGAAGGCGGTGTTGCCGAGCAGGCTCTGCTCGTGCGGCCGGCCGGCGAAGGGCCCCAGTTGCGCGACGGTCAGCAGGGTGGGCGCGGCGGCCACCGCGCCGCCGGTCATGGCCAGCAGTGCTCCCGCCAGCCACCGCTGGCGCAGGGCGGCGGGCAGCGAGCCGCGGGCGCGGACCTCCAGGACGACCACCGTGACGACCAGGACCACCCCGAAGGGCACCAGGTACACGTTGCCGCCGTTGAGCAGCACCCACGTGCTGGTCCCCGCCACCAGCGCACCGACCATGTCCCGGCGCAGCAGCCCGTACCAGAGCCACGGGAAGGCCGGGGCGGTCCACAGCACCGGCCACCAGTCGCTGCCGAAGAACAGCAGGAACCCGCTGGTGACGGCGCCGAGCGCGGTCGGGACGGCGACCGTGGCGCGGACGCCGGCCCGGCGCAGCACCGCCAGCACGCCGAGACCGGTGAGGGTGAGCGTGCCGGCCGCCAGGGCCCACGAGAACAGCACGAAGTCGTCGGCGGCGGCCAGCGCCCGCAGGACGACCCAGTGCAGGGGGTCGAGCGCGCCGTACTGCACGTCCGCCGTGAAGTTGCCGTTGCCGCCGACGTCCGGGTCGACCAGCGGCGGCGACAGCGGGTCGGCGTGGCGCCCCATCCACCACATCACCGGGAGGAACTGCGCCTGGACGTCGGAGAAGAACACCAGGCGGTGCGGCTCGTGCACGAAGAACCGCGGCGAGGCCGTCTCCAGCAGCCGCAGGACGGCCAGCTGGGCGACCACGTAGGCGGCCGGTGCGCGCAGGGCGAGGGCCAGGCGGGCGAGGCGGCCGGCACGGGGCGCCGCCGGCGCGGGTTCGGTGCGGGACCTCGTCGGGGTCCGCGGGACGGTGTGCACAGCCCATCCACCACTCGGCTCGAAGGAAGGCGGTGTCCGCCCGGCGCAGCGTCCGGCCGGCCGCGCGGCGGCCGGCCGGCGAGGCAGGGGCGGGACGGCGCGTCTCGGCGGGTGTGCGAGACGCTGGGAGGACGTTATGCGATGCCGGCCGCGCTCCCGGGCAGCCACGGCCGGAATGCGCCGAACGCAGCCCCGCCAGACCGGCCCCGCCCACGGGCCCCCCGGCCCCGTCCAGAGGCTCCGCCGCCTGCGTCAGGCCCCCTGCAGGGTCCCGCCGCGAGCCTGCGAGCGGTGGGGGGCAGGGGGTCCTCTCAGATGCGGCGGTGGTCGCTCGGGGCGTTGCGCGGCCCGAACCGCGGCGCGCGCGCGACGCCGCCGGCCAGCAGCAGCCGCACCACCCGCTGGCGCTGCCCGCGCCACGGCTCGAGCAGCGCCATCATCCCGTCGTCGTCGGTCCGCGCGGCGCCGCTCAGCGCGAAGCCGACCTGGTTCTTCAGGTGGTAGTCGCCGTAGCTGACGGTGTCCGGGCAGCCGAACACCCGCTGCACCACCTCGGCCGCCGTCCAGACGCCGATGCCCGGCACGGTGCGCATCCTGCGCTGCAGGTCGGCGCAGTCGACCGCCGCCCCCGGCTCCAGCCGCGACGCGACGCCGGCGACCGCGCGCAGTGCGCGCCGGCGGGCGCCATCGAGGCCGCACCGGTGCCACTCCCAGTCGGTGACGTCCAGCAGCCGCCGCGGTGAGGGGATCACCCGCATCCCCTCCGGCGCCGGGCCGGGCGCGGGCTCGCCGGCCAGCCGCAGAAGTGCCCGCCACACCCGGTGCGCCTCGACGACGGTGACCTTCTGCTCCAGGACGGCGGGCACCAGCGCGTCCCACGTGCGGCCGGTGCTGCCCAGCCGCAGCCACGGCGTGGTCCGGTGCAGCCGGGTCAGCAGCGGGTGCCCGCCCGGGTCGAACTCCTCCGGCCGGTCGGCGGCCCCCAGCCACTCCGGCACCGCCGCCCCGGCCCGCTCCGCCCCCGGCCCCCAGGCGGTCACCCGGACCTCGCCGGAGCACACGGTGATGCGCACGGTGGCGGCGCCGTCGGGGGTGCTCACCGTGCGCCAGGTCGCGCCGTCGGTGTGCCGCAGCGTCGGGTCGCTCGCGCTGCGCTGGTGCGGGTGGAGGGTCCGGCGGACGTCCAGCGGCCAGTCGGGCCGCCAGACGTCCTCGAAGGCCGGCGCCTCGAGGGTGGTGGTGCTCAGGTGGTGCTCCCCGGGGAAGAGGGACTCAGCGCGGTGCCATCCGGAGCGCGCCGTCCATCCGGATGACCTCGCCGTTCAGGTAGCCGTGCTCGACGATGTCCAGGGCCAGCTCGGCGAAGTCCGACGGGCGACCCAGGCGCTTGGGGAAGGGTATGCCCGCCGACAGGCTCTGGCGCGCCTCCTCGGGCAGGCTGCCCAGCAGCGGGGTGTCGACCAGCCCGGGGGCGATCGTGCAGACGCGGACGCCGACGCCGGCGAGGTCGCGCGCGGCCGGCAGCGTCATCCCGACGATGCCGCCCTTGGACGCGGAGTAGGCGATCTGCCCGATCTGCCCGTCGTAGGCGGCGATCGAGGCGGTGTTGACGACGACACCGCGCTCGCCGTCCTCCCCCGGCTCGGTGGCGGCCATCGCGGCCGCGGCCAGCCGCAGCACGTTGAAGGTCCCGACCAGGTTCACCATCACGGTGCGGACGAACGGGTCGAAGTCGTGCGGGACGTTGCCCTTGCCCACCGTGCGCTGCGCCCAGCCGATGCCGGCGCAGTTGACCGCGATCCGCAGCGGCCGGTCCTTGCCGGTGGCCTCGGCGACCGCCGCCTCCACCGACGCGGGATCGGTGACGTCGGTGCGGACGAAGGTGGTGTGCCCGCCCAGCTCGGCGGCGAGCTCCTTCCCGCGGTCCTCCTGGAGGTCGAGGATGGTCACGGCCGCGCCCCGCGCGGTCAGGGCCCGCACCGTGGCCTCCCCGAGGCCGGAGGCCCCACCGGAGACGACAGCGGCGACGTCGAAGTCCTTCATGTCCAGCAAGCTATCCCGGAGCGGCCTCCCTGCAGGGCCCCGCCCCGAGCCTGCGAGGGGCGGGGGGCAGGGAGGTCCTTCGTCAGCTGAAACGGGACCCGTGCCGCTCCTCCACGGCGGCCAGCAGCTGCTTGACCCGCTCGGCGTCGGCCACCGGGCAGACCATCGTGACGTCGGCGGTGTGGACGACGACGCTGTCGCGCACCCCGACGAGGGCGACCAGGTGCTCGGGGTCGTCGCTGAAGACGATGTTGCCGGCGCCGTCGAGGGTCACGGCCAGGCCGCGCACCGCGTTGCCCCCCACCGTCTCCAGGGTGGCGGCCAGCGCGGGCCAGGAGCCGACGTCGAGCCAGTCGACGTCCAGGTCGGCCACCAGCACCCGCCCGGGCTCGGTGGCCGCGGGCTCGAGGACGGCGTAGTCGACGCTGATCTTCGGCAGCGTGGGGAACACCTCGGCCAGGACGGCGTCGCGCGCGGGCCCGGCCGGGGCGGCGACGACGCGGGCGAGCCCGTCGGCGGTCTCGGGCAGGTGCTCGGCCAGGGCGTCGAGGACGGTGCGCGCCCGCCAGACGAACATGCCCGAGTTCCACAGGTACTGCCCCGAGGCCAGGTACTCCTCGGCGGTGGCCCGGTCGGGCTTCTCCCGGAACGCCGCGGCCTCGGCGACCCCGGGGACCTCGGTGGCCGCGCCCCGCTGGACGTACCCGAACCCGGTGGCCGGCGCGGTGGGCCGGATGCCGAGGGTGACCAGCGCGCGGGGCCGGGCCGCCAGGGCGTCGTAGGCGGTCGCCAGCGCCGCGGCGAACCGCTCGACCGGCCGGATGACGTGGTCGGCGCTGACCACGGCGAGCTCGGCGTCCGGGTCGACGTCGGCGACCAGCGCCGCGGCCAGCCCGACGGCGTTGGCGGTGTCGCGGGCGACCGGCTCGAGCACCAGCCGGTCCGGGCGCAGCCGCGGGAGGGCGGCGCGCACCTGGTCGCCGTAGCGGGCGGCGGTGCACACCCAGATCTGCTCGGCGGGGAGCACCGCCTCCAACCGGCCGAAGGCCTCGGCCAGCAGGCTGTGCGCCGACCCGTCGTCGTCCGCGACGACGTCGAGCAGCTGCTTGGGCCGGCCCCCGCGGGACAGCGGCCACAGCCGGGTCCCCGAGCCGCCGGCCATGACCATCGCGTGCCTCACGAGCGGTCCTCCCGGCCGGGCAGCTGCGGCGGGTCGAGCCGGCGGACGAAGGTCGCGCCGCTGGCGATCCGGCCGTTGACGTGGGAGAGCAGCAGCCGGGCCGACAGGCCGGCCCGCAACAGCAGCCGCAGCGGCGCGTACCGCGCGCCCGGGTACTGGCGGGACAGGTAGCGCAGCGCGCTCTCGTGGTGCACCCGCAGCATCCGGCCGGGCTCGCGCCGGGTGCTGTGCCCGCCCTCGTGGACGACGACGGCGGAGGGCGCGTAGACGTGCAGCCACCCCCGACGGCCCATCCGCTCGGCGAGGTCGACGTCCTCGAAGTACATGAAGTAGCCGGGGTCGAAGCCCCCCACCGACCAGAACGCCTCGAGGTCCACGAGCAGGCACGACCCGGACAGCCAGCCCGCGGGCCGCTCCGTCGGCGCCTCCCGCTCGCGGCGGTAGCTCGCCGTCCAGGGGTTGCCGGGCCACACCCAGCCGAGCAGCGCGTGCCCGGCCCCGGTCGACAGCCGCGGCAGGTCCCGGGCCGACGGGTAGAGGTCGCCGGCCGGGGTGAGGATCGCCGGGCCGACCGTGCCGGCCCGCGGCCAGCGGGCGGCGACCGCCAGCAGCTCGTCGATCGCCCCGGGGGCGAAGCGGACGTCGGGGTTGGCCACGATCGCGTGGCCCGCGGGGAGGTCGGCGAGGGCCGCGTTCACCGCCGCGCCGTAACCGACGTTCCCCCCGGTGCGCAGCAGCCGCACGCCCGGGTGGTCCGCCACCGCCCGCTCGGGCGCGCCGTCAGTGGAGCCGTTGTCGGCGAGCACCACGTCGACCGGGCGCGTCGTCGCCTGCGCCAGCGAACCGATGAAGCCCTCGAGGGCCGCTCCGGGCGAGTAGGTGACCGCCACGACCCGCAACGGCGGTCCTCCCGGAGATGCGCTCACGTGTGCCGACCCTAGCGGGGTCCTCCCAGGCGCCGCCGGGACAGGACGGGGGGTCGGGGCCGCCGCTAGGGTCGGCACACCCACAGGAGGAGCTCAGGTCCCGTGCCGATGCCCGACGCCGCGGTCGACGCACCGCGCCCCGCTGTCCGGAGGGCGGGCTCCGGCCGCGAGCGGCTCGCCGTACCCGCGCTCGCGGCGGTGCTGGCCGCGCTGTGCTTCCTGGTGGTCCACCGCAGCCTGATCGACGACAGCTACATCACCCTGTCCTACGCCCGGAACCTGGCCGAGGACCTGCACTGGGGGCTGACCCCGTCCCGGACGGCGAACAGCGCCACCTCACCGCTCAACGTGCTGGTGCTGGGGCTGGCCACGGTGGTGGTGCGCGACGCGGTGTGGGCGCTGGGCGTGGTGTTCGTGCTGCTCAACGCGCTGCAGGCGGCCGGCCTGCTGCGGCTGGCCCGCCGCCTGGACCTGCCCTGGGCGACCGCCCCGGTGGCGCACGCCCTGCTGCTGTTCTCCCCGCTGGCGCTGTCGGCCGTCGGCATGGAGATGACCCTCGGGGTGACGCTGCTGGTCTGGGCGGTCGTCGCCACCCTGGAGCACCGTGCCGTGGCCTTCGGTGTGCTCACCGCGGCGCTGACGCTCACCCGGATGGACCTGCTGGTCTTCGCGGTGCTGCTCTGGCTGACCGACCGGCACCTGCGGCGGCGCACGGTGCCCGTCGTCCTGGCCGCGGTGGTCGCCGCCGCGCCCTGGTACCTGTTCAGTTGGCTGGCCCTGGGCGCGCTGGTCCCCGACACCCTGGTGATCAAGACCTCCTCGAGCTACTCGTGGGGACCCTGGACCTTCCTCAACGGCCCGCTGCTCTACCTGGGCCCGTTCCCCGCCGCCGTGCTGCTCTCCGCCGTCCCGGTGGTGGTCGGGCTGGTCGCCCTGCTCGCCTGGCCGCTGCCCGCGGTGCGGCGGTGGGCCGGCCGACCGGGCCTCGGCCGGGTCGTCGCCCTCGGCGTCGGCGGGGTGGCCCACTACGTGGCCTACTCGCTGCTCGCTCCCCCGCCCTACCACTGGTACTACGCGCCGTCGGTGGGCGCGCTGACCGTCGTCGCCGCGGTCGCCGGCGGCGTGGTGGCCGCGCGCGCGACGGCAGCCCGCCGGTGGCTCCCGGCGCTCCTCCCCGGCGCCGCGGCCGCGCTGCTCGTGGCCACGGAAGTGGCCTTCCTGCTGCAACGGGGCCTGCCGTGGACGACGGTCCCGATCACCACCAACTGGGCCACGCCCGCGCAGTACGAGGAGATCGGGCGGGACCTCGCCACCCGGGTGGACGACCAGGTGATCCGCAGTCCCGGGGAGATCGGCACGATCGCCTACTACTGCCGCTGCGACGTCGTCGACCCGTTCTCCGACCGGGGCACCCTGCTGCCGCAGATCGACCAGCGCGAGGCCGAGGCGGGCTCCCTCATGCGGACCCTGCTCGAGCTCAACTTCACCAACCTGGACCGCTCCGTGCCCGCGGCCCGGCCCGAACTCGCGATGGGTTGGATCGCCGGCCCGGACGCCGACGGGGACTGGCCGTCCACGTCGGCGTGGATGGGGCCGGGCGCCTTCGTCCTGTACACGCCCTGACGACGCGCAGGTGACCAGCGCGCGACGCCGCGCTGGCCGTCGGTCACGCCCGTGGCAGCCGTCCCGCAGGGCACAGGGATCGCCGTTCCCGAGATGGCTCACCGAGCGTGTCCAGGTACCGTCGACTCCTGTGACCTCAGCGAGACCTGACCTCGTCGTCGTCGGCTCCGGATTCTTCGGCCTGACGGTCGCCGAGCGGGTGGCCAGCCAGCTGGACAAGAAGGTGCTGGTGCTCGACCGGCGCGACCACATCGGCGGGAACGCCTACTCGGCGCCCGAGCCCGAGACCGGCATCGAGGTGCACGTCTACGGCGCCCACCTGTTCCACACCTCGAACGAGCGCGTGTGGCAGTACGTGAACCAGTTCACCGAGTTCACGAACTACCAGCACCGGGTGTTCAGCATCTACGACGGCAAGACGTACTCGCTGCCGATCAACCTGGCCACGATCTGCCAGTACTTCGGCCGCAGCTTCTCCCCCGACGAGGCCCGGTCGCTGGTCGCCGAGCAGTCCGGCGAGATCGACACCGCCGAGGCGGCCAACCTCGAGGAGAAGGCGATCTCCCTGATCGGCCGCCCCCTCTACGAGGCGTTCATCCGCGGGTACACCAAGAAGCAGTGGCAGACCGACCCGACCGAGCTCCCGGCCGCGGTCATCGCCCGCCTCCCGGTCCGGTACACGTTCGACAACCGGTACTTCAACGACACCTACGAGGGCCTGCCGAAGGACGGCTACACCGCCTGGCTGACGCGGATGGCCGACCACCCGAACATCGAGGTGCGGCTGTCCACCGACTACTTCGACGTCCGCGACGACCTGCCCGCCGACGTCCCCACGGTGTTCACCGGCCCCATCGACAAGTACTTCGGCTACGAGGCCGGTGAGCTCGGCTGGCGCACGCTGGACTTCGAGACCGAGGTCCTGCCGATCGGCGACTTCCAGGGGACGTCGGTGATGAACTACGCCGACGAGGACGTGCCCTTCACCCGGATCCACGAGTTCCGGCACTTCCACCCCGAGCGGGACTACCCCGCGGACAAGACCGTCGTCGTCCGCGAGTACTCCCGGTTCGCCCAGACCGGCGACGAGCCGTACTACCCGATCAACACCCCCGAGGACCGGGCGAAGCTGGACCGCTACCGCGAGCTGGCCAAGAAGGAGGCCGCGGAGAAGCGGGTCCTCTTCGGCGGCCGGCTGGGTACGTACAAGTACCTGGACATGCACATGGCCATCGGCTCGGCGCTGACCATGTTCGACAACCGCATCCGCCCGTTCTTCGACCAGGGCGGCTCGCTCGACGGCCGCCTGGAGGACTGATCGACCTCATGACGACGACCGACACCACCCCAGCGGCCGACGCGCCGGTCTCCCCCGAGGTGGTCACCGAGCCGCGCGAGGAGGAGCTCACGCCCGGCAAGGCGGTGCAGCTGGTCCAGCGGGTGCTCATGCCGCGGCCGGCCGACCAGCTCAAGGTCCGCAGCCTCTACCTCGACGAGACCAACTCCGGCCGGGCCAAGGCCCGCGACCGCTTCACCGCGGAGCTCGGCGCCGGCTGGGAGACCTCGTTCGCCACCTACTTCAACGCCTTCCCGGCCAGCTACTGGCGCCGCTGGAGCGTGCTCGAGTCGATCGTGCTGCGGGTGACCGTGTCGGGCACCTGCCGGATCGACGTCTACCGCTCCAAGGCCGACGGCGAGTCGATGCACGTCACGGGGGCGATCCACGAGGGCGCCCAGGAGCGGACGCTGGAGTTCGAGCTCGACCTCGCGCCGTTCATCGACGGCGGGTGGTACTGGTTCGACGTCACCACCGACGAGCCGACGACGGTCCGCGACGCCGGCTGGTACGCCCCGCAGCCGCCGGCGGAGCAGCCGCGCCTGTCGGTCGGCATCTGCACGTACAACCGCCCGGTGGACGCGGTCGCCGCGCTGGAGGCGCTGGTCGAGGACGAGGTCGTGCGCGACCTGCTGCACCTGGCCGTCGTCGCCGACCAGGGCAACCAGCACGTGAAGGACGCCGTCCGGTACCCGGTCGTGGCCGAGGCCCTCGGCGACCGGCTGCGGATCGTCGAGCAGCCCAACCTCGGCGGCAGCGGTGGGTTCGCCCGCACGATGCACGAGGCGTTCACCGCCAGCGACGCCACCCACCACGTGCTGCTCGACGACGACATCCAGCTCGAGCCCGACAGCCTGCTGCGGGCGCGCGCCTTCGCGTCCTACGCCAAGGACCCGGTGCTCGTGGGCGGGCAGATGCTGGCCCTGCAGGACCGCTCGGTGCTGCACACCATGGGCGAGATCGTCGACCGGTCGAACTTCTTCTGGCGCAACGCCCCGAACACCGAGTACTTCCACGACTTCGGCGAGCGGACGCTGCGCGAGTCGCCGGACCTGCACCGGCGCATCGACGTCGACTACAACGGCTGGTGGATGTGCCTCATCCCGCGGACCGTCTTCGAGAAGGTCGGCATGCCACTGCCGGTCTTCATCAAGTGGGACGACGCCGAGTACGGCCTGCGCTCCTTCGCCGCCGGCTTCCCGACCGTCTCGCTGCCGGGTGCGGCCATCTGGCACCTGTCGTGGGGCGACAAGGACGACGCCAGCGACTGGCAGGCCTACTTCCACATCCGCAACCGGCTGATCGCGGCCGCGCTGCACTCGCCGCACAAGCACGGCGGCACGATGTTCCGCGACATGCTCAAGCACGACCTGCGGTTCCTCATGACGCTGCAGTACTCGACCGTCGAGCTGCACCAGATGGCCTACCGCGACTTCCTGGCCGGCGCCGACGGGCTCTTCGAGGGCATGCCCGGCTCCGTCGTCCGGGCGCGGGAGAAGCGCGCCACGCACTCGGACGGCCGGGTGCTCAAGTCCTCCGGTGACCTGCCGCTGCCGTCGATGAGCGCCGCCGAGGCGATCCGCTTCCGGAAGATCCCGGTCAACCCGATCTCGATCGGCTCGACCCTGGTCAAGGCCATCGCGCACAACGCGACCCCGGTCGACCCGGTCAACCGGGAGGTCCCCCAGCTCAACCTGTCCTTCCAGGACGCCCGCTGGTTCCTGCTCTCCCGGCTCGACAGCGCCACCGTGGGCACCGCCGACGGCCGCGGCGTCACCTTCCGCCAGCGCGACCCGAAGGCCTTCCGCCGGCTGTTCGCCCAGTCGGTGCGGCTGCTGCGGCAGATGTCGGCGGAGTTCCCCGAGCTGCAGCGCCGCTACCGCGAGGCCGCCGGCCGGCTCACCTCGGTCGACGGCTGGTCGGAGGCCTTCGAGTCCTGGGGCTCCACCCGGGTCTGAGCCCGTCGCACGCGAGCCCCGGACGGCGGTGCCGTCCGGGGCTCGCGTCGTCCCGGGACCCGGTACGACCGCCGGTCCCCGCGGGGACCGTCGGGGCACGAGCGTCGGTCCCCGCGGGACCGACGGGACTCAGCTGCGGGTGAAGCGCTCGCGGCGGCCGGCGCGGGTCAGCCGCAGCCACTCCCGCCAGCCGGCCGGGTCCCGCCGGGACACCAGGAAGAACCAGCTGAACCGGACCAGCTCCAGGGGCAGCAGCCAGCGCATCCCCGGCTGGGCCATCAGGTAGCCGCGGTTGCGGTAGGTGAAGAACCGCTTGACCTCGTTCGCCGGGTACTGCGCCGACAGCCGGCCGCCGAGGATGGGCTCGAACTCCGTCGTCCCCTCGGGGTGCACGTAGGCCGCGGCGGTGCAGGTGCCGAACGGCAGCCCGGCGCGCAGCAGCCGGCGGTGGATCTCGGTCTCGTCGCCGCGGAAGAACAGCCGGTAGTCCGGGACACCGACCACGTCGAGGGCCGCTGCCCGGAACAGCGCGCCGTTGAACAGCGAGGCGTAGCGCGGCAGCAGGTCCACGCCGGCGAAGTCGCTGCGCCGCCGGCGCCAGCGCAGACCCCGCCGCAGCGGGAAGGCCAGCCGGTCGGGGTCGGCCAGGTCGGTGACCAGGGGCGAGACCTCGGCCAGCCCGTGCCGACGGGCGGCGTCCAGGAGGGTGGCCAGGACCTCGTCGTCGGCGGGCCGGCCGTCGTCGTCGGCGCACCACACCCAGTCCGCGCCGAGGGCGAGCGCGTGCAGCATGCCCAGGGCGAAGCCCCCGGCCCCACCGAGGTTGCGCGCGCTGGGCAGGTAGGTCGACGACAGGCCGCACCGGCCGACGACGTCCCCGACCGGCTGGTCCGGGCCGTTGTCGACGACCACCAGGTGGTCGACCGGCCGGGACTGGGCGGCCAGCGCCGCCAGGCTCTGCTGCAGCTGCTCGCGGCGGTGCCGGGTGACGACGACGGCGACGACCCGCTCGCCGTCCACGGGGGCCGGCAGGCTCACGCGGGCAGGCCCTTGTAGGCCCGCAGCACGTCCTCGAGCTCGCCCTGCTGGCGGATCCGGCCGTGCTCCATCCAGATCGCGGTGTCGCACAGCTCCCGGAGGAACTCGTCGGAGTGCGAGGCGAACACGAGCATGCCGGAGCGCTCGACGAGGTCGGACAGCCGCTTCTTGGACTTCTCCAGGAAGGCCGCGTCGACGGCGCCGATGCCCTCGTCCAGCAGCAGGATCTCCGGGTCGATGCTGGTGACGACCCCGAGGGCCAGCCGGATCCGCATGCCGGTCGAGTAGGTCCGCAGCGGCATGCGGAGGAAGTCGCCGAGCTCGGTGAACTCGGCGATGTCGTCGACCCGGTCCTCCATCTGCTTGCGGGTCATCCCGAGGAACAGGCCCCGGACGATGATGTTCTCCAGCCCCGAGATCTCCGGGTCCATGCCGACGCCCAGGTCGAACACCGGGGCCACCCGGCCGCGGACCTCCGCGAAGCCGCGCGTCGGCTCGTAGATGCCCGACAGCAGCCGCAGCAGCGTCGACTTGCCCGCGCCGTTGTGCCCGACGAGGCCGACACGGGCGCCGTGGTCGAGGGTGAGCGTGATGTCCCGCAGGGCCTCGATGACCGGCACCTTGGTCTCGGTGGTGATGTTGCCGCCCACCAGTCCCATGACGGTCTTCTTCAGCGAGCGGCTCTTGGCGTCGAAGATCGGGAAGTCGACGCAGGCGTCCTTCGTGGTGATGTTGACCAGGGGTCTGTCCTCCGACACGGTCACACCCAGTAGGGCACGCGCGCCCGGTAGCGGCGCAGGGCGAACAGGGTGAGCGCCCAGCCGACGACGGTGAGGACGAGGACCACGATCCAGTGCCGGACGTGTTGCTCGTGGCCCAGCATCGGCTGGCGGATGATCTCGATGTAGTGGAGCAGCGGGTTGAACTCCACGAGGCGGGCCCGCTCGGCGATCGCCTGGTTCGGGCTGTTCACCAGGTCCTCGTAGATCCACACGATGGGCGTGAGGAAGAAGAGCAGCTGCACCAAGCTCTGGATGATCGGCGTGAGGTCGCGGAACCGCGTGGTGACGATGCCGAACAGCAGGGCCACCCAGGCGCCGTTGAGCATGAGCAGCGCGAACGCGGGGATCGCGGTCAGGCTCATCCAGCTCAGCGCCTGCGGGAACACCAGCAGCATGACCGCGTAGACGACCAGGTTGTGGCCGAAGAACAGCGTCTGGCGCCAGATCAGCCGGTACACGTGCACCGAGAGCGGCGCCGGCAGGTGCTTGATCAGCCCCTCGTTGGCGATGAAGACGTCGGAGCCCTCGGTGATGCAGCCGCTGATGAACGCCCAGACGATGAAGCCGACGAGGATGTAGGGCAGCTGCACCGACAGCTCGTTGCCGAACAGGCCGGCGTAGAGGACGCCGAGGGCCACCGCGGTGACCGCCATGCTGATGCTGATCCAGATCGGCCCGAGGACCGACCGGCGGTAGCGCTGGCGGATGTCCTGCCAGCCGAGGTGTCCCCACAGGGATCGCTGGCGCCATCCGCCGGCGAGGTCCTCAGCCGCTCTGCGCCAGCTGCGGACGCCGGGCGCAGCCGTCGCAGTCATGCTCTCCACGCTACCTGCGCGCGAGGGCGCCGATGCCGCGGTCTGCGGCACCGGCGCCCTCCCGTGACAGCCGGGTCAACTGGTGCTGACGGTGGCCTGTCCGTCCTCGTCCACGGTGATCGACCCGTGCTCGAAGTCGGTGCGCGACCCGCCGGTGACCGGGCGGGCGTCCGAGATCGGGTAGCCCAGCGGGCCCTTCTCCCAGCCGGTGTCGGCCCACGCCTGGCGGACCGCCAGGGACAGCGCGTGCGCCCCGAACGCCTGGGTGGCGTAGATCGACCCACCCTGGAAGTGCGCGTACTCGGCCACCCCGTCCGGCGTGGTCCGCACGTCACTGGTCGGGTAGCCCAGCTCGCCCTTCTCCCAGCGCTGCGCCTTCCACACGTCGCGCACCGCACCGCGCACCACGTGCGCCCCGGTCGTCTTCGACCAGTAGATCGACCCGCCCTGGAAGTGCACGTACGCACCCAGCCCGTCCGGCGTCGCCCGCTGGCTGGAGATCGGATAGCCCAGCGGCCCGTTCTCCCAGCCCGAGGCGCCCCACGCATCGCGGATGGCCGTGCCCAGCCACTGCGCCCCGGTGGCCCGGGTCGAGTAGATCGACCCGCCCTGGAAGTGCGCGTACTGCGCGACCCCGTCCGGCGTGCTCCGGACGTCACTGGTGGGGTAGCCCAGCACGCCCTTCTCCCAGCGCTGGGCCTGCCAGGCGTCGCGCACCGGACCGAACACCGCGTGCGCCCCGGTCGCCTTCGACCAGTAGATCGACCCGCCCTGGAAGTGCACGTAGGCGCCCTTGCCGTCCGGCGTGGACCGCTGACTCGACGTCGGGTAGCCCAGCCGGCCGCCCTCCCAGCCGGTGGCACCCCACGCGTCGCGGATCGCCGTGCCCAGCCAGCGACCCCCGGTCGCCCTGGTCCAGTAGATCGACCCACCCTGGAAGTGCGCGTACTGCCCCACCCCGTCCGGCGTCACCCCGACGCCGGACACCGGGAAGCCCAGCGGCCCCTTCTCCCAGCGCGTCGCCTGCCACGCATCACGCACCGGACCGAACACCGCGTGCGCCCCGCTGGCCTGCGACCAGTAGATCGACCCGCCCTGGAAGTGCACGTAGGCGCCCTTGCCGTCCGGCGTGGACCGCTGGTCGGACGTCGGGTAGCCCAGCCGGCCGCCCTCCCAGCCCGCCACGCCCCACGCGTCCCGGATCGCCGCACCCAGCCAGTGCGTCCCCAGTCCCTGGACCGAGTACACCGAGCCGTGCTCGAAGTGCGCGTACCGGGCCTTGCCGTCGGGGGTGGTGCCGATCTCGGACACCGGGTAGCCCAGCGGCCCCCACTCCCAGCCGGTCGCCGCCCACTCGTCGTAGACGGCGCCGCTCACGGCGTGCACGCCCGTCGCGGGCGAGTAGTACAGGGAGCCCTTCGCGTAGTGCTGGAAGCACCCTCCACCCGCCAGCCCGCACGTGACGTCGCTGGTCGGGGCACCGAGCGCTCCCCCGGCGCCGCCGCGTCGCGCGTACTCGTCGGCGACGATCCGGCTGCCGATGTGGGTCGAGCCGAACCAGTCGGTGTAGCGCAGCCAGAAGTTGCGGTTGCCGTAGGCCGAGCACGAGTCGCCGGTCCCGGAGCCCGCCGCGAGCGCCGCGGCGTTGGGCTGGTAGGGCGTGTAGATGTAGAGCCCGGCGGTGGCCTGGTTGCGGATGTAGACCGGCGACGAGCCGCAGGCCGTGTTCGGGTTGTACAGGATGTTGACGGTCTTGCCCGCCTGGTACTGGTACCGCGTCCGGTTGGCCGCGTAGTACTGGAACCGCTGGGCAGCGCTGTACACCTGGTCGTAGAAGCCGGCGTAGGCCGGGTTGCAGTCGGCGGTGTCCGGGCAGCCGAACCCGGTGGCCTGGGCGTACCGCCTCGGGGTCAGGCCCGACCCGCTCGCGGTGACGAGCCCCTGCTCCTTCTGCAGCAGCACCAGGAGCACCTTCTGGCTGATGCCGCAGGCCCGGCCCACCTTGGCGATGATCGTGGCCGCCGTCTCGTTCGTCGCTCCGGTGTAGGTGCCGTCGCAGTACCCGTCGGCCTGGTGGGTGTAGGTGTTCTGCCGGTAGTCCTGCAGGCACGGGGTCTTGTCCGCTGCCGGGACGCAGTTGGGGTTCTTCTGCTCGAGGAAGGTCTGCACCTGGCCCGCGGTCATCGCCGAGCCGGCGAAGAACAGCTCGTCGTCGATGATGTGCCCGGCGACGAACTGACGGGTGTCCGCGGCCTGCGCGGGAGCCGACGGGGTGCTGCCGACGACGGGGACGAGCACGGCCAGGACGGCGGACACCGCCACCAGGCCGGCGAGCAGCGCGGGCCGGAGGCGCCGGCCCGTCACGGGACGACCACGTCCAGCGGGTCGGAGGTCCCCGGAGTGCCACGGAGCGGCGTGTACTGCAGCGTCGCCGTCCAGGTGCCCGACGACAGCCGGTCCCCGTCGATCGCCAGGCCGCTGCAGACGGTGGTGGTGGCGTCGGCGAACCCGTCGACGCCGGTGGTGACCGTGGTGGCCCCCGAGGTCAGCGTGAGGGTGCACTCGCCGCCGTCCTCGATCACCGACCCGACCTGACCGGCGGCCTGGACGGTGCCGGACGCCGCGTCCCACTCGGCGAAGGCCAGGGCCACGGTGGCGGCCGGGGCGGCCGGCGCCGCCGTCGTCTGCGGGGCCGGCGTGCTGGCTGGATTGTCGGCCGGAGCGGTGGCGGACGGCGACGCGGCGCCGTCCCCGACCGGGGACGGAGCGGGCGTCGTGGCGTCCATCTCCGGCTCGCCGGCCACGGTCGTGGCTCCGGCGCTCCCGTCCGGAGCCGCTGCGTCGGCAGTGCTGTCCGAGCCGCACCCCGTGAGGAGGAGGGCGGAGGCGGCCAGGAGGGCGCCGAGCCCTCGGGAGCAGACGTGCAGGGAGGAGGTCGTCATCGTGTCAGTCACCTTCGGAGTCGTGCCGTGCGGTGGCACTGCGGTTGCGTCGGTGCGAGGGCGCTGTCAGGAGGAGTAGGTGACAGTCCCCGTGGTCGCACCAGTACGCACAGTGATGTATCCGCCCTGGAAGTCGGTGCGCGACCCGCCGGTGACCGGGTAGGCGTCCGACGTGGGATAGCCCAGCCGGCCCTTCTCCCAGCCGGTGTCGGCCCAGGCCTGGCGGACCGCCAGGGACAGCGCGTGCGCCCCGAACGCCTGGGTGGCGTAGATCGACCCGCCCTGGAAGTGCGCGTACTCGGCCACCCCGTCCGGCGTGGTCCGCACGTCACTGGTCGGGTAGCCCAGCTCGCCCTTCTCCCAGCGCTGCGCCTTCCACACGTCGCGCACCGCACCGCGCACCACGTGTGCCCCGGTCGCCTTCGACCAGTAGATCGACCCGCCCTGGAAGTGGACGTAGGCACCGAGCCCGTCCGGCGTCGCCCGCTGGCTCGACGTCGGGTACCCCAGCGGCCCGTACTCCCAGCCGCTGGCCTCCCACGCGTCCCGGATCGCCGTGCCCAGCCACTGCGCCCCCGTGTCCGGCGTCCAGTAGATCGACCCGCCCTGGAAGTGCACGAACTGCCCCACACCACCGGCGGTCGACCCCACGTCGGTGGTCGGGAACCCCAGCGGCCCGGTCTCCCAGCCGGTGGCCTTCCACGCATCGCGCACCGGACCGAACACCGCATGCGCCCCGGTGGCCTTCGACCAGTAGATCGACCCGCCCTGGAAGTGCACGTAGGCGCCCTTGCCGTCGGGCGTGGACCGCTGACTCGACGTCGGGTAGCCCAGCCGGCCGCCCTCCCAGCCGGTGGCGCCCCACGCGTCGCGGATCGCCGTGCCCAGCCAGCGACCCCCGGTCGCCCTGGTCCAGTAGATCGACCCACCCTGGAAGTGCGCGTACTGCCCCACCCCGTCCGGCGTCACCCCGACGCCGGACACCGGGAAGCCCAACGGCCCCTTCTCCCAGCGCGTCGCCTGCCACGCATCACGCACCGGACCGAACACCGCGTGCGCCCCGCTGGCCTGCGACCAGTAGATCGACCCGCCCTGGAAGTGCACGTAGGCGCCCTTGCCGTCCGGCGTGGACCGCTGGTCGGACGTCGGATAGCCCAGCCGGCCGCCCTCCCAGCCCGCCACGCCCCACGCGTCCCGGATCGCCGCACCCAGCCAGCGCGTGCCGCCCGTCCGCGAGGAGTAGATGGACCCGCGCTCGAAGTGCGCGTACGTGGCCTGCCCGTCCGGCGTCGTGCCGACGTCGGACACCGGGTAGCCCAGCGGGCTGCGCTCCCAGTCGAGGGCGGCCCACTTGCTGTAGATCGAACCGCGCAGGACGCGGGCCCCGGTCGCGTGGGTCGCGTAGATGGAGCCGTGCTCGTAGTGCGCGTAGGCGCCCATGCCGTCCGGCGTCCGGGTGGGCGGCGTGACGACGTCGCCGAGCATGGCGCGCAGCGCCGCGTCGCCGTCGTAGCGCTGCCGCACGAGCGGGACGGCCGAGCTGAGCTTGGCGGTCACCTGGTCCCGGATCTCACCGAGGCGGGCGTAGCCGGCGTTGCCGGGGCACGTGGTGTTCCCGACGTCCCGGTGCCCGAAGATCGTCGGCAGCGTGACGGAAACGCCCCTGGCGTACTTGGCCGTGCCACCGCCCCCGGAGACCAGCGTGGTCGTGCCCCGCGGATTGACGCCGTAGAGGGAGAACTTCCAGGCGATGATCGCCGCCACGGAGTCGACCACGGCCTGCGGCGGGTTCAGCGACTCGTAGGTGCCCATCATCGAGACGCCGAAGGTCCCGGTGTTGAAGCCGCCGGCGTGGGCGCCGACGACGGTCCTGGACAACCCTCCGGCGCGGCCCTCCCAGCGGCGGCCGAACTTGTCGACCAGCACGTTGTAGCCGATGTCGCCCCAGCCGCGCTGGACCGCGTGGTACTCGTAGATCCCGCGGAGGATCGACGGCACCTGGTCGGCGGTGTAGGCGTTGCTCCCGGCCGTGTGGTGCAGCGTGGCGGCCTTGAGGGTCGGTGCGTACTCCGGGCCCCAGGTCATCTTGCGCTCGTCGGCGCCCCACTGGGCCCGCGAGTACACGTCGGGCATGGCCAGGGCCGCGTCCGCGGTGTCCTGGATGTCGGGCGTGCCGAGGTTGGCGTCGGCCGCGCTGTCCCCCGGGTCGACCAGGTCCAGCTGGACGTCGGTCGGCGCGGCACCCGAGCGGGTGACCAGCTCGGCCTCCACGCCGGTACTGGGCCCGGTCCACAGCGGGGCGGTGCCACCGCGGACGGCGGCGGGCGCGTCGGCCCCGGGGTCCTGGTCGGCGTCCTCGGTACCGACCTCGGTCCACTCCCCCCAGGCGCCGGCGTCGTCCTGCACCCGGACCTTGACCACCGTGTCGGTCACCGCGGGGTCGAAGGCCCAGGTGACCCCGACCAGGGAGAACTCGGGGACGTCGGTCTTGGTGACGGTCAGCGTCGGCGTGGTCTCCGCGACGCCGGTCACCGGCTCGGAGGTGCCGTCCTGGACGTCGGCGGCCGGGGCCGGGTCCTCGACCGACCCCATCGCCACCTCTTCCGTGGAGGTGGGCACCGGCTCGGCCTCGGGGCCCGGCGACGCGTAGACCGGCAGCACGAGGACGGTGCCGGTGAGGGCGACGACGGCGAGGGATCCGGTCAGGAGGCGGCGCACGAGGAGTAGTCCTCCAGGGTTCCGTGGTCCGGCCGCCACGGAGGCCACCGGCTGTCCCCTAGAGGATCGACGTAGCGGTGAGTGACCATGAGCCTCCGACACGCAGTCGTGCCGGATCGGCTCCCCCACCACTCACAGGCGTCACACGACCCACGCCCGTGGCGGACCGGTCGGTCACCCGGCCGGCGAGCCCGCCGGGGTGACGTCGAAGGTGCGCATCGCCCGGTGGAGGGCGTCCCGCCACGGCCGCATCGGGGGCAGGCCGGCCGCCCGCCACGCGCTGTCGTCCAGGACCGACCAGGCCGGCCGCGGCGCCGGCCGAGGGAAGGCCTCGGTGGTGGTCGGCAGCACGCGGGCGGGGTCGGCGCCGAGCTCCTCGAACACCGCCCGGGCCAGGCCGTGCCAGGAGGTGTGCCCGGCGTTGGTGCAGTGCAGCAGCGGGGGCAGCGGCTCCTCCCGCGCGCCGGCCGCCACGAGCGCGGCGGCGAGGTCGGCCGACCAGGTGGGCGAGCCGACCTGGTCGTCGACGACGCTGACGGTGTCCCGCTCCCGCTCCAGCCGCATCATCGTCTTCACGAAGTTGGTGCCGTGCCGGCCGTAGACCCAGGCGGTGCGCACCACGGTGGCATCCCCGCCGGCCGCGGCCACCGCCCGCTCGCCGGCCGCCTTGGACCGCCCGTAGGCGCTGCGCGGGGCGACCGGGGCGTCGACCGGGTAGGGCGTGGTGGCCGTCCCGGCGAAGACGTAGTCGGTGGAGACGTGCACCAGCCGTCCCCGCCCGGCCAGCTCCTCGGCCAGCCAGCCCGGCGCGTCCCCGTTGACGACGGTGGCGGCGGCCTCGTCGTCCTCGGCCGCGTCGACCGCGGTGTAGGCGGCGGCGTTGACCACCACGGCGCGCTGCCCGCGCGTCCGGGCCCCGGCCAGCCAGGTCGAGACGGCGGCCCGCAGCTGCCGCTCGTCGGTGAGGTCCACCTCGTGCCGGCCGGCCGCCGTGACCGCGTCCCCGGGCCGCCCGGCCAGGACCGCGAGCAGCTCCCGGCCGAGCTGTCCGTGCGCGCCGGTGACCAGCCAGGCGGTGCTCATGCCCGGGCGGTCGCGGCGGCGGCCTTCAGCGGTTCCCACCACGCCCGGTTGTCCCGGTACCACTGCACGGTCAGGGCCAGGCCGTCCTCGAAGGACATCCGCGGGGCGTAGCCCAGCGCCGCGGTCTTGGAGTAGTCCACCGAGTAGCGCAGGTCGTGGCCGCCGCCGCGGGGGTCGACGATGTTCTCCACGTAGCTCCAGTCGCGGCCGGTGGCCGCCAGCAGCTGCTCGGTGAGCTCGCGGTTGGACAGCTCCCGGCCGCCGCCGATGTTGTAGAACTCCCCGGCCCGGCCCTTCTCCAGCACCAACTGGATGCCGCGGCAGTGGTCGTCGACGAACAGCCAGTCGCGGACGTTGGCGCCCTCGCCGTAGAGCGGCACCTTCTCCCCGTCGAGCAGGTTGGTGACGAACAGCGGGATGACCTTCTCCGGAAAGTGGTAGGGGCCGTAGTTGTTGCTGCACCGGGTGATCGAGATGTCCAGGCCGTAGGTCTTCGCGTAGGCGCGGGCGATCAGGTCGCCGCCGGCCTTGGCCGCCGAGTACGGCGAGTTGGGCTCCAGCAGGTGGTCCTCGGTCCAGGACCCCTCGTCGATCGAGCCGTACACCTCGTCGGTGGAGACGTGCACGACCCGGCCGACGCCGTGCCGCAGCGCCGCCTCGAAGACCTGCTGGGCGCCGAGCACGTTGGTCAGCACGAACTGCGAGGCACCGGAGATGGAGCGGTCCACGTGCGACTCGGCGGCGAAGTTCACCACGACGTCGTGCCCGGGCAGGGCGGCGTCGAGGTCGGCGGCGCTGCAGATGTCCCCCCGCACGAACCGGTAGCGCGGGCTGTCGGCCACCGGCGCCAGGTTGGCCGGGTTGCCGGCGTAGGTCAGCGCGTCGAAGACGGTCACCTCGGCGTCCTCGAAGCCGGGGTACCCACCGGTCAGCAGGGTCCGGACGTAGTGGGAACCGATGAAGCCGGCTCCCCCCGTCACGAGGATGCGCATGCCCGGGCCCTTCTGGAGTGTGACAACTGCGGTCGGTGAGCACGGTAGTGGCGCAGGCGGCGGACCGTCCGTGTCGGACGGGGTCGTCTCACCCCTTTGGTGGCTAGCATCGCTCGCGCCGCCGCCCGTCGAGAGGCGTGGACGCCGCAGGACGCGGACGCACCGCCCGGGGAGCCCGGCGCGCCCCAACGGACACCAGTGAGGACGCCGTGACGAGGAAGCACGACAAGCAGGCCGGGACCGACGGCCGCCCGCTGCCGCCGCGGCTGGACCCCCGTGCCGGTCGCACCTCGCGGAAGGCGGCCGAGCGCCCGGAGGCCGGTTCGGCGCCGGAGGGCACCCCGCGCCGCGGCCGGCGTGCCGCCGTGTTCACCCGCGTCGTCGTCGGCCTGCTCTCGGTCGCGCTGCTTGGCGGCAGCGGCTGGGGCTGGTACCTGGGTCAGGTCGCCGAGGCCAGCGTCACCCGGACCGACGTGATCGCCTCGACCGGCGACGACGGCGGGTCGGAGCTCAACCTGCTCCTGGTGGGGAGCGACAGCCGCGAGAGCCTGACCCCCGAGCAGGAGAACGAGTTCCACACCGGTGGCTCCAGCGGGCTCAACACCGACACGATGATCCTGGTCCACCTGCCGGCCGACGGCTCCAAGGCCTCCTTCGTCTCGTTCCCGCGCGACTCCTACGTGGCCATCCCCGGCCACGGCAACGACAAGCTCAACGCCGCGTTCGCCTACGGCTACGGCGACGCCCCGGCCGACGCCGACGAGGCGACGAAGCGCGCCTCCGGCGCCCGGCTGCTGGTGCAGACGGTCAACCAGCTCACCGGCCTGCAGATCGACCACTACGCCGAGGTCGACCTGCTCGGCTTCTTCAACCTCAGCACCGTCGTCGGCGGCGTCGAGGTCAACCTCTGCGCCCCCGTGAACGACACCAAGTACTCCGGCGCGGTGTTCCCCGCCGGTGTCCAGACCATCAGCGGCGCCGACGCCCTCAAGTTCGTCCGCCAGCGCCACGGCCTGCCGCGGGGCGACTTCGACCGCATCGTCCGCCAGCAGGTCTTCATCGCCGGCGTCGTCCGCAAGATCCTCTCCGAGGACACCCTGTTCGACCTGGGCAAGCAGCGCCAGCTGGTGGAGGCGGCCTCGCAGTCGCTCACCGTGGACCAGGACCTCGACCTGTTCCAGCTCGCCGAGCAGATGCAGTCGGTGGACCTGGGCAGCGTCGACTTCCAGACCGTCCCCTACGTCGGTGACGACAAGGACGAGCAGGGCCGATACATCCTCCGCCTGGAGGACGTCGACACGCTCCACCGGTTCTTCGCCGACCTGTCGGCCGAGCCGCAGGAGGAGGCCGAGCAGCCCGCCGAGGAGGAGCCGGCCGAGGAGACCGCCGCTCCCGCCGACGTCGCCGTCACCGTCTACAACGGCTCGGGGACCGCGGGGCTGGCCGCCGAGACCGCGGCCGGTCTGCAGGCGGCGGGCTTCACCGTCGCCGGCACCGGCAACGCCGACTCCACCGACTACACCCGGACCGAGATCCGCTACGCCGAGGGCGACGAGGCCCGGGCCCGGGCCCTGGCGGCGGTCGTCGAGGGCGCGAAGCTGACCAAGGCCGACGACGCCACGGTGGGCACCGTGCAGCTGGTGCTCGGGTCGGACTTCAACGGGGTCGGCCAGGCGGTCACCGAGCAGCCGGCCGCGGCCGACGAGCCGGCCACGGAGGGCAAGGACGCCCGCACCGCGGCCGACACGACCTGCATCAACTGAGAAAGGGCCCTGCAGGGGGCCGGGACCACGCCGCGGGGGCGGGGAGGGCGAGTGCCTTCCCCGCCCCCGCGGCGTCTCAGAGGGGCAACCGGCGGAAGACCGGGCGTGGCAGGTGCCGCACCACCGCCATGACCAGCCGCATCAGGCCGGGCACCCAGACGGTGTGCCGCCCGCGCCGGACACCGGCCACGATCGCCTCGGCCACCGCCTCGGGGGTCGTGGCCAGCGGCGCGGCGGGCAGGCCCGCGGTCATCTTCGAGCGGACGAACCCGGGCCGCACGACCAGGACCGACACCCCGCTGCCGGCCAGGTCGTCGCCCAGCCCGGAGTAGAACGCGTCCATGCCGGCCTTCGCCGAGCCGTAGACGAAGTTGGCCTTCCGCGCCCGCTCGCCGGCCACCGAGGAGAGCGCCACGAGCACCCCGTGGCCCTGCTGCCGCATCCGCTCGGCCAGCGCGGTGCCGACCACGACCGGGGCCACGTAGTCGACCTGCGCCAGCTCCCCCACCGCGGCCGGGTCGACCCGCAGCCGGGCGTGGTCCCCGAGCACGCCGAAGGCCACGACCGCGACGTCGACGTCCCCACCGGCGGCGGCCTGCTCCACCACCCGCTGCGGCGCGGCGGGGTCGGCGGCGTCGAAGTCCACGACCTCCACCGTGGCCCCCGCGGCCTGCAGCTCGTCGGCGACCGCGGCCCGGCGCGGGGTGTCCCGGGCGGCCAGGACGACGCGCAGCGGCCGCTCGGCCAGGTACCGGCGGGCGGTGGCGACCGCGATGTCGGAGGTGCCGCCGACCAGCAGCAGGGAGCCCACCGAACCCAGGGCGTCGATCACAGGCACAGCCTCCTGGCGAGGTCCGAGGTGAACACGTGCGTGGGGTCGACGCGCTCGCGGACGGCGCGGAACCGGTCGAGCTCGGGGTACATGCGGGGCAGGTGCGCGGGCCGCAGCCGGGCGTCCTTGGCCAGGTACACGCGCCCGCCCGCGCCGACCACCAGCTCGTCGAGCTCGTCGAGCAGCCGGGCCAGCCCGGGCAGGACCGGGATGTCCAGCGCCAGGGTCCAGCCCGGCATGGGGAAGGACAGCAGGCCCGGGCTGCTCGGCCCCATGCGCTTGAGCACCGCGAGGAAGGACGGCGTCCGGGTGGCGCTGGTGCGGACCAGCGCCCGGCGCACCGTCTCCTCCTCGCCGAACGGGACGACGAACTGGTACTGGACGAACCCGCGCGGCCCGTACACCCGGTTCCAGGCGCCGACACCGTCCAGCGGGTGGAAGAAGGTCGGGATGGCCTGCAGCTCGTCGCGCCGGCGGCGCGGCGCCCGGCGGTACCAGACCTCGTTGAAGGCGGCCACCGTGGCGGGGTTGAGCAGCCCGGGCGGGAAGAGGTCCGGGGCCTGCAGCCGCACCGCGCCCGAGTAGCGCAGCGGGTCGGCGCGCCGGCGCGGCGGGAGCTCGTCGCGGCGGGCGAACCGGCCGCGGGTCAGCACCGCGCGCCCCAGCCGGGCTCCCCGGGCCACGCAGTCGATCCAGGCCACCGAGTGCTCGTAGTGGGCGTCGGTCGCGGTGAGCAGGTCCAGGAGGGCGTCGAGGTCCGGCGCCCGGTCGGTGTCGACCAGCAGGGAGGCGGTCTCGACCGGCGTCATCCGCAGCCGCACCCGCAGGATCACGCCGGTCAGCCCCATGCCGCCGGCGGTCGCCCAGAACAGCTCCGGGTCCTGGTCGGGGCCCACGCGGCGCACCTGCCCGTCGGCGGTGAGCAGGTCCAGCCAGTCGACGTAGCGGGCGAAGCTGCCGGCCCGGTGGTGGTTCTTCCCGTGCACGTCGGCGGCGACCGCCCCGCCGACGGTGACGTACCGGGTGCCCGGGGTGACCGGGACGAACAGGCCGAGGGGGACGAACAGCCGCATCAGCCGGTCCAGCGATATCCCCGCCTCGACGGTGACCGCGCCCTGCTCGAGGTCGACGTCGAGCACCCGGTCCAGCCCGGTCAGGTCGAGCACGTGCCCGCCGGCGTTCTGCGCGGCGTCCCCGTAGCTGCGGGCCAGCCCGCGGGCGACCACCCCGCGGGGTCCACGGCCGCAGAGCGCGGCCGCGGCGTCGTCCGCCGTCCGCACCGGCGCGAGGGTGGCGACGGTGGGCGCGGTGCGCCCCCAGCCGGTCAGCCGCCGCCGGACGGCGCCGTCCGCTGCCCCGCTCACGCCGCCCTCCACCGGGCCGCGCCCCGCCGCACGCCGGCGGCGACCCCGCGGCCGACGAGCACCCCGGCGACGACGTCGCTGGGCCAGTGCACGCCGAGCAGCACGCGGGAGACGCCCATCGCGGCCAGGACGGCGGTCATCGGGACCCGGCCGACCAGCGGCCCGTAGCCGTAGGCCGCGGCCGCGGTGGAGGCCGCGTGCGCGCTGGGGAACGACAGCCGGCTGGGCGTCGCGACCAGCGCGGGGACGGCGTCGAGCACCGGCCTGCCCCGCCGGACCGCCCGCTTGACCAGCACCGCGGCGGCGTGGGCGGCCAGCACGCCCACCGCGGCGGTGCCCCACTCGGCGCGCCGCCGGCCGCGCAGCCAGCCCGCCGCACCGAGCAGCAGCCAGCCGGCGGCGTGCTCGCCGAGGTGCGAGAGGCCCCGGGCCAGCGGCACCGCGGGGGTGTCGCCCAGCCACCGGCGGACGGAACCGAGCAGCTCCGCCTCCGCGCGGTGCAGGCGCGCAGCTCCCCTCGCGTCCATGTGACCCGACCCTAGGTGCAGCGCGGCCGGTGCACCGGGTCAGCCCCGCGCGACCTCGCGAACGGTGCCCCGCAGGGACTCCCCGATGAGGGCCGCGGCGCGCGGGTTGGGGTGCAGCCCGTCGTCGCTCATGCCGGGCGCGAAGCGGTCGCCCTCCCGCACCAGGACCATCGGGTCGGCGAAGGTCCAGCCCTGGGCGGCCGCCAGCTCGGCGAGGACGCGGTTGGTCTCGACCGCCATCGCCGGCACCGCGTCGCGCGGCGGCACGGCGGAGAGCACCACCCGCGGGACCCCCGTCCGCGCGACGAGGGCGCGCAGGTCCGCGGCAGTCTGCTCGCCGGGGATGCCCGCCGTCGGGTCGTTGGTGCCGGCCATGACGACGAGGACGTCGGCGTCCACGTGCGTCGCGGCGGCCAGCATGTCGGCGGTGGTGGCCCCGCCGCGCGCCCAGCCCCCGGCGAAGGTGACCTCGTCGGCGACCGTGGCGGCCAGCCAGGACCCCGGCCCGAGCACACCGGCGGGCACGTCCCCGTCGGCCTGGGTGATCGAGTCGCCCACGGCGGCCAGCCGGATCGGCGCGGCGACCTCGGGGGTCACGGGCGCGGGGGGATCGGTCGTCCCCGCCGCCGCGTGCGGCAGGGACGAGGCCGGGCCGGAGCCCCCGCACCCGCCCAGCAGGACGGCGACGGCGAGGAGGGCACCGGCTGCGCGGTGCCCGGCTGCGGGACGGCGCACGTCAGACGGGCAGGCCGGTCTCGCGGTAGGCGGCCAGCTCCTCCGGCGTCCCGAAGCAGTAGAAGTCGCCCCGCACCAGGCCCACGCGGCGGCCGGAGGTGATGAGCTCGTTGAAGACCAGGGACACGTAGTACTCGGGCATGGCCGCGTCGATCTGCTTGGCCATCAGCCGGTCGGCGGCCTCCAGGAACACCCTCGCGGAGGTGAACGAGTACACACCCATGAGCGCGTCGGAGGAGATCGCCTGCTTCTCCGCCGTCCGGACGACGAGGCCGTCGGGCCCCACCTCGGCGAAGCTGTACCGCGGCTCGGTGGACCGGAACGACAGCAGCAGGCCGTCGACGTCGCGGGTCTGCGCCGCCTGCGCCAGCACCCGGAAGTACTCGGGGCTGTCGAACGCGATGTCGCAGTCCATGATCACCAGCGGCTGGTCGGGGTCGAGGGAGTCGCGCGCCTCCAGGCAGGTCTCCACCGCCCCGCGGGTGTCGTGGTCGAGCAGCACGATGTCGGCCGACGGCTCGGCGGCGAGCACCTGCCGGGCCAGGCCGTGCTCGCGGTCGTCGTCCGCGCGGACGACGACGGTGACCGTCTTCTCCCCGGTCCACGGCGCGAAGGAGCGCAGCGCCCGCTGGAACATCGGCGCGCCGTCCACCTCGATCAGCGGCTTGGGGGTGGTGACGCCGACCTTGCGGAAGCGCGTCCCCAGTCCGCCCATGGGCAT
Source organism: Geodermatophilus sp. SYSU D00965 (assembly GCF_054050075.1). NCBI lineage: Bacteria > Bacillati > Actinomycetota > Actinomycetes > Geodermatophilales > Geodermatophilaceae > Geodermatophilus > Geodermatophilus sp. SYSU D00965. Next base: position 140,577 of record NZ_JBJGYQ010000014.1, read on the forward strand.
GAGCACCTGGAGGGTGGCCATCACTGCACCTCGTCCCACTCGTAGTCGCGGTCGGCGGCCGGTTCGGAGGTCGGCCGGCCCAGCCGCCACAGCGCCAGGTTGCGCAGCGCCGTCCGGAAGATGTTCCAGTTGCGCGCGTTCGACACCTGGTCCTCCTCGCGCCAGGTGATCGGCACGAACGCGAACCGCACCTTCCGGGCCACCAGGTCGAGGATCAGCTCGTAGTTGAACGTCAGGTGGTCGGCGAAGCGCAGGTACGTGGCCGGGTCCAGGTCGCGCAGCGCGAACAGGTTCAGGCCCGAGCCCAGGTCCTGCAGCGGCCGCAGCGCCACCGCGCTGTAGACGGTGTTGAGCACGCGGTTGCCCCAGACCCGCTTGGCGTCGTAGCCGTGCAGCCGGGAGCGCCGGCTGAACCGGGAGCCGAGGACGGTCTGCGTCTCGGGGTGGGCCTGCGCGTGGGCGAGCAGCAGCGCGACCTCGTCGCTCTTGGCCTGGTTGTCCCCGTGCAGGATCACCACGTGGGTGTGCCCGGCGGCGCGGGCGTGCTCGAAGGCGACCTTGTGGGTGCCGCCGAGGCTGTTGTTCTGCCGGTTGCGGAAGACCCGCAGGTTCGGCAGCCGCCCGGAGCGCTTGTACTCCAGCGCCCGCTCGAGGGTGTCGTCGGTGCTGCGGTTGTCGATGACCCAGATCTCGCTCACCCGCGCGGCGACCTCGGGTGTGATCTCGTCGAGCACGCGGCCGATCTGCGGCGCGCAGTTGTACGCCGGGATGGCGATGACCGCGTTCACCGGGCGAGCACCTCCTCCTGCCTCGGCTCGGCGCCGAAGACGTCGTCGTCCTCGTCCCGGACCGGCAGGTCGTACTGGTCGAGGAAGCGGTTGAGCGCCTGGATGCAGACGCCGTAGTACTTCAGCACCGTCCCCGAGTTGATCGCCACGCGGTGGGTGAGCATGCGGCCGTAGAACAGCCCGACGTGGAAGAGCACGGAGCGCTGCTCGGCGACGCTGAGGTGCCGGGGCATGACCTGGGTGGTGACGAAGTCGGCCAGCTCGTCGTAGCGGGCGGAGCGGGCGTCGCGGTAGGTGATCTCGGGCAGGCCGTCCCGCTCCCCCAGCACGACCGGGTCGTCGTCGTCGTTGAGGAACTCGTAGCCGTACAGCAGCGACTGCATGTGCCGGGCGAAGTCGATGACCGGCCCGCGCAGCTGGTTGTCGTCGGACGGGTCGATCACCAGGACGTCCCGCGAGGGCAGGTCGACGAGGATGTTGTCGACGGTGAGGTCGCCGTGGATGTGCGCCGACGGCCGGAAGGTGGCCAGGTCGTGCCACGCCGCCTCGGTGCCCTGGATGCGGGACAGCACCCGGTCGAAGTTGTCCAGCTCGCGGCCGTTGACCACGATCCGCTCGCCCTTGAGCGCCTCGGCCAGCGCGGCGTGGGACTCCGCGGCCGCGCGCACCCGCATCACGAACCGCTCGCTCACGTAGTCGTCGCGCAGGTCGGGCTGCTGCTCGAGGTCGCCCAGGTCGTAGACGCGGTCGTACATGTAGTCCCAGACCTCGGCGATCTTGGCGACGCACTCCGCGTGCGTGTTCTCGTGCACGTACTCGAACAGCGGGACGCTGCTGGGCCGGTACTCGAGGTCGATGGCGTAGTGGTCCTCGGCGTGCTGCTCGCGCAGCACGGTCACCAGCTGCCGGTGGTCGGCCCGCTCGGCCAGCCAGTCGTGCTGGTTCTTCAGCCGGTGCGCGTACTCCGGCGGCACCATCTTCTTCACGAACAGCTCGCCGTCGCCGCTGGTGGCCAGCAGGGTGACCGCGTTCGAGCCGCCCTTGAAGAAGCGGACCAGGCTGACGTTGCCGTCCACCTCCAGCCGGTGCATCACCTGGCTGAGGTGCTGACGCTGGAAGTACGCGTCGAGGAAGTGCGTCATCGACCCGGAGATGTCCTGGTCGCGGCCGAGCTTGTTGACGTAGCCGTCGGCGGGGGCGAGCTCGGCGCCGGCCAGCGGGGCGCTGGTGCGCTTGGCCCAGTTGACGAACAGCGAGACGACGGCGACGAGCAGCACGGGGACGTTGGTCACCATCCACGTCGCCGCGGCGAACAGCAGCACGTCCACGCCGGCCAGCGGGGTGCTGCCCTCGATGAAGGCCTGCACCCCCTCGACGTAGCCGCCGGGCGCGCCGTTGCCGATGCTCGGGCTGACCACGCCGGCGGGGGCGGCGGTGGCGACCAGGCTCTCCCGGCCGGAGAGCGCGGGGAACACCGTGACCGCGACCATCGCAGCGGCCGCGACGTAGCAGGCCCAGGAGCCCAGCGCGAGCGTCCCGTAGCGGACCAGCTGCCGGCGCTGCCGGAAGAACCGCTGGAAGCCGAAGATCACCGACCACAGCTTGAACCGGGCCCGGTTCTCCAGGTCGGTGTTCAGCCAGCCGGTCGCCCGCCAGGCCAGCCGCATCAGGACGGTGTTCTCCCGCACCAGGGCGACGAAGGAGGCGATGAGGACGACCGACACCGCCAGCGCCACCACCGCGGCCAGCGGGACGACGCCCACGACCGGCCCGCCGACGACCGCCAGCAGCACCAGGAAGGACAGCGACACCAGGACGACGTCGCTCAGCCGCTCGAGGACGACGGCCAGCAGCGTGTACAGGAAGCTGATCCGCAGGGTCTTGGCGACCAGGTAGGAGCGCACGACCTCGCCGACCCGCAGCGGCCAGACGAGGTTGAACAGGTAGCCGATGGTCAGGTGCCGGAACTGGCCGGCCAGGCTGCCCCGGCGCACGTTGTCGATGACCACCTTGGTGCGCGCGGCGCGCAGCACGTGGCCGCCCAGTTGCACCAGCGAGGCCGCGACCAGCACCGCCCAGCCGCGCCCGGAGAGCCCGTCGGACAGCAGCTGCCACAGCTGCGACAGCGTCGGCCAGGTGAGGACGAGGAAGCCTGCCAGCGACAGCAGCGCGACGACGATCAGCGCCAGCCGGCCGCGGGAGTAGCTCGGGAGTGCCATCAGAAGTGCGGGACCTCGAGGACGAGCAGGCCCGCGGCCAGGGCGGCCTGCCGGCCGGTCTCGGAGTCCTCGAACGCCAGGCTGTGGGCGGCGTCGGCGCCGAGCAGCTCCAGGGCGCGCAGGTACCCCTCCGGGTCGGGCTTGCTGCGGGCCACGTCGTCCCCCCAGACCACGACGTCGAACAGCGGCGTCAGGCCGTGGGTGTCGAGGATCTGCCGGCCGTTGCCGGACTTGGCGGTGCTGACCAGCGCCGTGGGGTGGGTGGGCGCGACCAGCCGGAGGAAGGCGATCAGCGCGTCGTTGGCCGCCGTCCGGTGCAGCTGCTCGGCGTAGAGCCGGCTCTTGGCCGCCCGGATCGTGTCGACCCCGGCGGGGTCGATGCCGGGCAGCAGCGCGGGGATGAAGTCGCGGGAGTCCTGGCCCCAGGTGGTGGCGAACACCTCCTCGGTGAGCTCGTGGCCCGACTCCGCGAACGCGTCCCGGTAGGCCAGGTAGTTGGCCTCCCGGGTGTCGACGAGGGTGCCGTCGAGGTCGAACAGCAGGGCCTGGACCGCCCCTCCCGGACGTGCCATGTCGATCCGTGCTCCCGTTCCTTCGAGACGTGTGGGCTCCGCGGCCCCGTGGACCGTGCGCTGGGCCATCTCAGGCTCCTGCCGTGTCGTGGGTGGTCGTCGGTGCGCGGGCCGGGATCGGTGCCGGCGCCGGGCGGCCGCGGAAGAGCAGCTTGCTGGCGAGGAAGTTCGCGGCGAAGGACGGCGGCAGCGACAGCAGCTTGCAGACGAAGGCGTCCCAGCCGGTGACCTCGTGCACCAGGTCGATCAGGACCGAGAAGACCACGATCGAGATCACGTACCAGCCGACGAACAGCAGGAACGTCAGCCGGGACCGCTCGCTGCGGAACGCGTACTTGGTGACGAACAGGTAGACGACCACCACCGCGCACCCGGCGCTGACCAGGTTGGCCAGCCACGGCGGCGCGCCCAGCCGGACGCCGGCCGCGAACAGCCCCAGGTCCACCGCCAGACCCAGGCACGACCCGAGCAGGAACCGGGTGACCTGGTGCAGGAGCCTCCCCCACCGGCCGCTCACCGGTCGGCACCCGCGGCCTGCGCCGGCCGTCGTCCGGCGGCCCGCTCCCGGGACCGGGCCCACACCGCACCGGCTGTCGCGGCCAGCACCAGCACCGCGCCCGCCCCGAGGGCCGGGACCAGCAGGCGCTCGCCGATGGGCAGGTAGGACAGCTGCAGGGTCGCGCCGTCGAGGCCGGCGGGCAGGTCGACGCGCAGCACGGCGTCGTCCACCGACCCGACGTCGATCGGCTCGCCGTCCAGCGTGGCGGTCAGGCCCGGCCAGTACGGGATCCGGAAGGCCAGGGAGCCGCCGTCGGCGCCGGTGCTCACGGTGTAGGTGTCCATCGGCTCGTCGCCGCGGGCCTCCCGCGTCGACCCGTCGGTGACGGTGACCCCTCGCGCGGCGGTGACCCGGCCCGGGAGGCCGTCGTCGCGGCGGTACTCGGTGTACCCCTCGGTGGTGGCCCCGGGCGTCCAGCGCGCCGCGAAGTACTGCTGCAGCACCTCGGGGGCGTCCCGGTCGAGCAGCACGGTGTCCTCGCTCATCAGCTCCAGCCAGGAGGTCCCGGTGCCCGGCGCGGTCTGCAGCAGCTTCGCCGGGTCGTCGCAGGTCGCGCCCTCGTAGGTCCGGCACCAGTGCTCGTTGAGCGCCTCGTGCCAGACGGCGTAGGAGCCGGTCCCGGTCTCGAAGCCGGCCACCAGGTTGCCGTTGCCCCGCAGGACGCCGTCCGCCCAGCCCATGTCGCCCTCGTAGTCGAAGGTGATGACCGTCGCCGAGGTGTCCACGCCGGCGGAGCGCTCCTCGTAGGCGGCCACCGTCGTCCCCAGGTCGCGGCCGGGAGGCAGCGCCCGGTACGGGCCCTCGTCGGCGGCCGGGCGCCCGGCCAGGGCGTCCACCCGCTCCTCGAGGGAGGCCATCATCTGCTCGCCGACGAAGACCGTGCCCCAGCTGAGCAGCACGACCACCGCGGCGCCCGCCGCCGCCGTCCGCCGCCGGGGGCGCTCGTCCCGCAGCGCGGCGACCAGCCCGGCGACGGCCACCGCCGTCAGGACGCCGGCGAGCAGGTGCCACTTCGAGAACACCGGCGCCCGGAACAGCGCCAGCAGGGTCTGGGCGACGACCAGGGCGAACGCCGCCACGACCCGCCCCCGGGTGAGCCGCGGCGCGGCCCGCAGCGCCAGCAGGACCAGCAGCGGCAGGAACACCTGCACGACCACGAGGTAGCGGAACGGGTAGCGGAAGACCGACACCGTCGTGGGCAGCTGGGTGAAGACCACCGCCAGCGCCCAGACGACGCCCGCGGTGAGCACGCCCCGCGCGCGCAGCGCCCGCCGCCAGTCGACGAGGGCCAGGGCCGGCACGGCGACCAGCAGCGTGTACATGGCCGGGACCAGCCCGAGCGAGCCGCCCCAGGCGTTGGTCTGGCCCAGCAGCGTCGGGCTGCCCAGCAGCACGTCGGCCAGGTTGGTGACCCCGAAGGCGACGTTGCCCACCACCTGGTCGGGGTCCAGCCGCTGCATGAACGGCGAGACCTCGACGGTGGTGAGCAGCGTGGGCAGGGCCAGCAGCAGCCCGCCGACGCCCGCGGCGACCCGCGCCAGGCCGAGCGGCTGCACCAGCACCCGCCAGCCGCCGCCGTCGCGCACCTGCTCCCACGCCTGGGCCAGGACCAGCGCGAGGGCGAAGAACAGCACGTAGGGGTTGCCGGAGGCCAGCAGGCCCCACGTGGCCACGCCGGCGACGAGCGGTCCGACCCACCGGCGGGCCTGCAGACCCCACCAGAACCACGGCAGCCAGCCGACGCTCCACAGCAGCGGCCACCAGGAGCCGCCGTACCAGAGGAAGAAGCCGCTGGAGGCCACGCCGAGGGCGCCGGCCAGGCACAGCCAGCGGCGCACGCCGTGGGAGCGCAGCACGGCGAAGACCCCGGAGCCCAGCAGCAGCACGCACAGCGTGGCGTGGCCCCAGGACAGGACCAGGAAGTCGTCGGTGCCGCGGGAGGCCGCCTGCAGGGCCCAGTGCAGCGGGTCCAGGGCGCCGTACTGCATGTCGGCCGCGAGGTTGCCGGCCATGCCGAGCTCGGGGTCCATGAGCGGGGGCCGGCCACCCTCCAGGTGCTGGCCCATCCACCACAGCATCGGACCGAACTGCGCCTGGGAGTCGTCGAACCAGAAGAAGCGGGGAGCCAGCCGGCTCAGGACGAGCAGCTGGCCCAGCTGCAGCACCAGGTAGCCCAGGAAGGCCAGCGCAGTGGCCCCCGCCGGGGACAGCCGTCCCCCGGCCCCGGCCCCGCGGTCGCGCGACCGGCCGTCGGCCGGCTCCAGGCCCGGGGGCCCGAGCTCGACGGTGTGTGTGGTCACTCCCGACCTTCTCCTCGGACACGGGGCGGGGTTCGTCCGCCCCCGCGAGACGACCCCGTCGGGGTCCGTCGGCCGGGCGACCGCGTCGCACGGCTGTCCCGCGCTGTGGCGGGTACCGGGATCCGACTGTAGCCGCGGGCGACGGGTGCGGCTCGCAGCCGCCGACCCGGCTGCCACCCTCTCCCCGTGGACCACACCTCTCCCACCACCCCCGCCGCCCTGCTGGCCGCGCGGTTGCGCCGGGACGCCGCCGCGCCGCTGGTCACCTCCTACGACGACGCGACCGGCGAGCGGGTCGAGCTGTCGGCGGCCACCCTCGCCAACTGGGTGGCGAAGACGGCGAACCTGCTCCAGGACGAGTTCGACGTCACGGCGGGGAGCACGGTGGCCGTCGCGCTGCCGGTGCACTGGCAGACCGCGGCGGTGCTGCTCGGCGTGTGGGCCTGCGGCGCCACGGTGCTCGACACCGCGGCCGAGGACGACGGCCGGCTGGACGACGCCGACGTCGTGCTGGCCGCCCAGGATCGCCTGGCCCCGCTGGAGGAGCAGGACCTGCCCGAGCTGCTGGGCCTGTCCCTGCACCCGCTGGGCCTGGGCATGGCCGGGTACACCGGGCCGGCGCGCGACTTCGCGCTGGAGGTCCGCGCGCACGGGGACGTGTTCGTCCCGTGGCAGCAGCCCGACCCGGCCGCGCCGGGACTGCTGCTCGGCGGCCTCGAGCTGACCCTCGGCGGGCTGGTGTCCACCGCGCGGGAGCTCGCCGGGCGGCTGGGCCTGGCCGACGGCGACCGGGTGCTGGTCGACGACCGCACCGCCGACGAGGCCGGGCCGGTCGCCTGGCTGCTCGCGCCGCTGGCCGCCGGCGCCTCGATCGTGCTGGTCCGCTCCCCCGACGCCGGGCAGCTGCCCGCGCGTGCGGCCACCGAGCGGGTCACCGCTACGCTCGGGCGGACGATCGAGGGCATCCGCGAGCTGGGCCGACCTGCCTGACGCAGCCGTCCCAGCCGCCCGGACGGACGGTGGGACTCCTGCATGGACAAGGTGGTGGGCAGCGCCGCTGAGGCGGTGGCCGACGTGCCCGACGGCGCGGTGCTGGCCGTGGGTGGGTTCGGGTTGTGCGGGATCCCGTACGCGCTGATCGACGCGCTGCTGGACAAGGGCGCCACGGACCTGACCACGATCAGCAACAACTGCGGCGTGGACGACGCCGCGCTGGGAGTGCTGCTCTACGCCGGGCGGATCCGCAAGACGATCTCCTCCTTCGTCGGCG
>NZ_JBJGYQ010000015.1:0-145843 GCF_054050075.1 Geodermatophilus sp. SYSU D00965
CCCCCCCCCCCCCCCCCCCCCCCCCCCCCCCCCCCCCCCCCCCCCCCCCCCCCCCCCCCCCCCCCCCCCCCCCCCCCCCCCCCCCCCCCCCTCGGCGTCTCCACGCTCGCCACGAGCGTGCGAGTGGTGAGGAGGACGGCGTCCTTCCTCAGTCGCAGTCGCCGTCGTGGCAGTTGCAGCCGCACTCGCCGGTGCAGAAGGTGTGGTTGCCGTGGTCGCACGGGGTCATCGAGAGGGCTCCTCGGGCGTCGTTGCCGGTGGGTGCGCGCCGGCACCTCCGGCGAACGGAGTGTGGCGGCCGCCACACCGTACGTGCCGGACCGGCGTTCCGCCTGACGAGCGGACCGAGTCCCGGTGGCGTGTCGCGGGCCCTGCCATCGCCGCCGGTCGTCGACCAGACTGGAGGGGCGACGAGCGGAGGCGACGCTCATGACGCGTCCGTCGAACCGAGGACCAGGAGGCCCCGCACGCGCGGGCCGGCCACCGAGGGGATGGCCGCCGGGTCGGAGCGCGGTGTTCTCCGACGGCCCGGTCGTCATCGGCCACCGGGGCCTCGGGTGCGGCGTCGTGTCGGGGCTCCGCGAGAACACGCTGGCGTCGTTCGCCTCCGCGGCCGCGCTCGGGATGGCCTGGGTGGAGGCCGACGTCCGCCGGACCCGGGACGACGTCCTCGTCGTCGAGCACGACGAGGCGTACCCGGACGGCACCCGGCTGGCCGACGTCCCGGCGGCCGAGACCGACCGGCGCGGGACCCTGCGGCTGCAGGCGCTGCTGGACGGGCTGCCCGCAGGGGTGGGGCTGGACCTGGACCTCAAGTCCTGCATCGAGGACGGCCTCCGGGAGCCGGCCCGCACCACCGCGGGGCTGCTCGGGCCGGTCGTGGCCGCCGCGGCCGACCGGCGCAGCCTCGTCGTATCCTCGTTCGACCCCGCCGCGCTGACCCGGCTGCGCGCGGTGGCACCGCGGGTCCCGCTGGCCTGGCTGACCTGGCGATCGTTCCCGCTCGGGGCGGCGGTCGCCGGGTGCGCGCACATGGACGTCGACGTCCTGGGGTTGCACGTGGGGTCCCTGGGCGGGGACCCGGGCAGCGGTGCGGTCGACCCCACCGCGGTGGCGCGCGCGGTGGAGTACGTGCACGGGGCCCGGCGCCGGCTCATGGTCTGGTGTCCGGCGGTCGCGCCGGCGCGCGCTCTCGTGGCGGCCGGCGTCGACGCGGTCGTCGTGGACGCGGTGCCCGGCGCTCTCGACGTGCTCAGCGCCGACGTCCTCAGCGCCCACGTCCTCAGCGCCCACGTCCGCCGGTCCACGGGGACGCGCCCGGACGCGCGGTCGGCATAGCGCGGTCGGCGCAGCGCGGTCGGCACAGCGCGGTCGGCGCAGCGGGGCCAGCACAGCGCGGTCGCGCCGCGCGCCGTTGCGGGCGCTCGCGGCCCGGCCCATGCTGCTGCCACCCGGCTCGAGCGGAGACCCGCGTGGACGCTGTCGACGTGCTCGCCGACGCGGTGGAGAACCTCTACCCCGCGCGGATGCAGATGGCGCTGTCACTGGGCTGGCACATCATCTTCTCCTGCTTCGGGATCGCCTTCCCGCTGCTCACGGTGTTCGTGGAGTGGCGCGGCCACCGGCGCGGCGACGAGGTGCTGCTCGGCCTGGCGCGCACCTGGTCGAAGGCGATGGGCGTGCTGTTCGCCGCGGGGGCGGTGTCCGGGACGCTGCTCTCCTTCGAGATGGGCATCCTCTGGCCCGGCCTGATGGACCGCTTCGGGGAGGTCTACGGCTTCCCCTTCGTGCTCGAGGGGTTCGCCTTCTTCATCGAGGCGATCTTCGTCGGCGTCTACCTGTTCGGCTGGAACCGGCTGTCCCCGCGGGCGCACGTGCTCAGCGCGCTGCCGATGATCGTCTCGGGCATGGCCGGGGCGTTCTTCGTCGTCGCGGCGAACGCGTGGATGAACAACCCCACCGGCTTCCGGCTCGACGCGCAGGGGCGGGTGGTCGACGCCGAGCCCTGGGCGGCCATGTTCGGCCCCTCGACCTGGCCGCAGGTCGTGCACATGCTGCTGGCCGCGTACATGGTCACCGGCTTCACCGTGGCATCGGTCTACGCCGTGGGCATGCTCCGCGGCCGCCGCGACCGGCGGCACCGGCTGGGGCTGCTCGTACCGCTGGCGATGGGCGCCGTGGCCGCTCCGGTGCAGCTCGTCGTCGGTGACTGGATCGCCGCGACCGTGGCCGAGAACCAGCCGGCCAAGCTCGCCGCCATGGAGGGGCTCTACGAGACCACCGCCGGCGCTCCGCTCACCATCGGCGGCTGGTTCTCCGACGACCGGATGCGCTGGGGCCTGGAGATCCCGAACGGGCTGTCGCTGCTGGTGCACCGCGACCCCGACGGGGTCGTTCCCGGCCTGGCGGAGTTCCCGCCCGACGAGCGGCCGCCGGTCAACGTCGTCCACCTGGCCTTCGACACGATGGTCGGCCTCGGGTCCGCGCTGCTGCTGCTGTCCCTCTGGTTCGGCTGGGTGTGGTGGCGGCGACGCCGGATCCCGGACACCCCGTGGTTCCTGCGGGCGGTCGCGGTCTCCGGCGTCGCGGCGGTCGTGGCGCTGGAGGCGGGGTGGGTCACCACCGAGGTGGGCCGCCAGCCGTGGATCGTCTACGGCATCCAGCGCACCGCCGACGCGGTCAGCCCCGCCCCCGGGCTGTACCTCGGCTTTTACGCGGTGGTGGTCGTCTACCTCGCGCTGACCGCCCTCACCGTGTACGTGCTGCGGCGGCTGGCCCTCAGCGCCGACACCCCCGCGCCGCAGGAGGTGGGCGCCCGGCCACCCGATCCGCACAGCGGCGAGGTGGCGGTCCGATGACGCTGGCCGACGTGGTGCTCAGCGTCATGTTCGTCGGGCTGGTGGCCTACGGGCTCTTCGGCGGCGCGGACTTCGGCGCCGGCATCTGGGACCTGCTGGCCGGCGGGACCCGCCACGGCGCCCGCCAGCGGGAGCTCATCGAGCGGTCCATCGCCCCGGTGTGGGAGGCCAACCACGTCTGGCTGATCTTCGTCCTCGTCGTCCTGTGGACGGCGTTCTCCGGGGCGTTCGCCGCCGTGGTGACCACCCTCTACGTCCCGCTCACCCTCGCCGCCTTCGGGATGATCGCCCGGGGGGCGGCGTTCGCCTTCCGCAAGAGCATCAGCACCCTGGGCATGCGCCGGTTCCTCGGTGCCGGCTTCGCGCTCTCGTCGCTGCTCACCCCGTTCTTCCTGGGTGCCGTGGTGGGCGGGGTCGCCTCCGGCCGCGTACCGCCCGGCATCGCGGCCGGCGACGTGGTCACCAGCTGGCTGAACCCGACGTCCGTGCTCGGCGGGGTCCTCGCCGTCCTGGTCTGCGCGTACCTCGCCGCGGTCTTCCTCTGCGCGGACGCCCGGCGCGAGGGCGCCGACGACCTGGTCGCCCAGTTCCGCACCCGCGCCCTGGGGACGGCGGCGGTCACCGGCGCCGTCGGCATCGCCGGCCTCTTCGTCCTGCGCGCCGACGCGCCGCAGCTGTTCGAGGGCCTCACCGGGCGGGCGCTGCCCGTGGTGCTGCTGTCGGTGGTCGCCGGCCTGGCCGCGCTGGTGTTGCTCTGGACGCGGCGGTACGTGCCCGCGCGGGCGGCCTCCGGAGTCGCCGTGGCGGCGATCATGTGCGGCTGGGCGGTCGCCCAGTACCCCTACGTCCTGGTCCCGGACCTGACCATCGAGCAGGCCGCCACCGGCCGGGCGACGCTGGTCGCGATGCTCGTCGCGCTGGTCGTGGGCTCGCTGGTCCTGCTCCCGGCGCTGGTCTACCTGTACTGGCTCTTCCAGCACTCCGAGCGCCGCGGCGGCGAGGCCGGGCGGGCGCCGGCCGTGCGGACCGGCGCCTCCTGAGGCCGGGTCCCCGGTCCTCCGCAGCGGACGCGGGGTCTCCGGGCGGACGCGGGGTTTCCGGCCCCGCCCGTCCGGGGCAGACCCCGGCCGTCGGGACGGCTCGGCGAGAGGAGGCCCGATGCGGGCGATGGTGTACCGGGGGCCCTACAAGGTGCGCGTCGAGGAGAAGGACGTCCCGGCGATCGAGCACCCGAACGACGCGATCGTGCGGGTCACGCTGGCCGCGATCTGCGGCTCGGACCTGCACCTCTACCACGGGCTGATGCCCGACACCCGGATCGGGCACACGTTCGGCCACGAGTTCATCGGCGTGGTGGAGCGGGTCGGGTCCTCGGTGCAGAACCTGCAGGTCGGGGACCGGGTGATGGTGCCGTTCAACATCTTCTGCGGCTCGTGCTGGTTCTGCACCCGCGGGCTCTACAGCAACTGCCACAACGTCAACCCGAACGCGACCGCGGTCGGCGGTATCTACGGCTACTCGCACACCACCGGCGGCTACGACGGCGGGCAGTCGCAGTACGTCCGCGTGCCCTTCGCCGACGTCGGCCCCACGCGCATCCCCGACTGGATGCACGACGAGGACGCCGTCCTGCTGACCGACGCCGCCGCGACCGGGTACTTCGGCGCGCAGCTCGGCGAGATCGCCGAGGGCGACACCGTCGTCGTCCTCGGCGCCGGGCCGGTCGGCCTGATCGCCGCCCAGTCCTCGTGGCTGATGGGGGCCGGCCGGGTCATCGTCGTCGACCACCTGCCGGAGCGGCTGGAGAAGGCGCGGACCATGGCGCACGCCGAGACCCTCGACTACGACGAGTACGACGACATCGTGGTCGAGCTCAAGAAGCAGACCGACTTCCTCGGCGCCGACGTCGTCATCGAGGCCGTGGGGGCCGAGGCCGACGGCAACCTCCTGCAGCACGTCACCGGCACCAAGCTCAAGCTGCAGGGCGGGTCACCGGTGGCGTTGAACTGGGCCATCGACGGGGTGCGCAAGGGCGGCACGGTCTCGGTCGTCGGGGCCTACGGGCCGATCCCCAACGCGGTGAAGTTCGGCGACGCGCTCAACAAGGGGCTCACCCTGCGGATGAACCAGACGCCGGTGAAGCGCCAGTGGCCGCGGATGTTCGAGCACGTGCGCAACGGTCACCTCACCCCGCGGGCGATGGTCACCCACCGGTTCCCGCTGGAGCACATCGCCGAGGCCTACCACGTGTTCTCGGCCAAGCTCGACGGCTGCATCAAGCCGCTGGTCCTGCCCGACGCGGCCTGAGGGAGAGCTCTCGATGACCGACCCCGACATCCCCAGTGCCTACGTCCGGGACAAGCGCGCCCCGCGCGAGACCCCCGAGCAGCTGCGCGCCCGGATCCCCGGCTGGGGAGCCGACCTCGACCCGGCCGACCGGCCGTCGTACCCGAAGCTGCAGTACCCGGCCGACACCGGGGCGCACTGGGACTTCCCGGACCGACAGCCGGAGACGCGGCCGCGGGAGCGCTCGATCGAGCACGCCTTCGTGACCCCGGTGTTCGGCACCGCGCAGCCGCTGCGCGGGGTGTCCGGGGCGATCCGCGGGCTGGCCTACCGGCGCTTCAGCGAGGGCCGGCTGGCCCACTGGCTGCTGCTGATCGTCGGCGACCGGGTCGACGCCTGGGGCAGCCACCTGCGCTCGTTCGGCACGCTGCGCCCTGACAACCCGGTGACCGAGACCGGTGTGCGCAGCGAGCTCACCTCCGGCGGGCTGCGCTCGCGGCGGGGGCGCAGCGACGCCCGGCACCACGTCCTGGACCCGGTCGTCGTCGCCGGACCGTGGGTCCTCGCCGGGGTCGGCGCCTGGGCCGGGCTGCGGCGACTCGCGCGGGCCGTGCGGGGGTGAGCCCGCTCCCCGGCCGCGGGGTGTTGTCCGCCTGGCACCGTGCGGGCGGAAGCTCGCTGACCGGCCTGCCCGAGGCCGTGCGGACCCGGTTCCGGGCACGGGTCTCCGGCGACCCCACCGGCGTGCCCGGCTGGGTCCGCGACATCGGGCGGGTGGGGGAGGGGCCCGGCTGGTTCGAGCCCGGCGGCGTCGTCTGGTGGGTCCACGGCGACCTCTCCACGCTCGTCGGCGGGATCGCGGCGCTGCTCGGGCAGGCCGCGCACCCGCTGGCCCTGGCCGGGGTGCGCCGCCACTCGGCCTACCTGGCCGACCCGTGGGCGCGGCTGGCCGGCACCGCCCGCTGGCTGGTGGTCACGACGTTCGGGTCGGCGGAGCTGGCCGAGCGGGAGGCCGCCCGGGTCCGCGGCCTGCACGCGCGGGTGCGGGGCCGGGCCGAGGACGGCCGGGCCTACTCCGCCGGGGACCCGGAGCTGCTGCGCTGGGTGCACCTGGCGTTCACCGACGCCTTCCTCGCCGCGCAGCGGGCCGTCGGCCGACCGCCGGAGGGGCGCTTCGGCCGTCGCTGGCCCGACACCTACGTGCGCGAGTGGGCCGCCAGCGCGCAGGCCCTGGGCGCCGGCGACCTGCCGGGGACCGAGGCGGAGCTGGCCGAGGCGCTGGCGGCCCTCCGGCCGGCACTGGAGCCGGTGCCGGCCGAGCTGCGGGCGTTCCTCACCGCGCCGCCCGGGCTGGCCCCGGCCGAGCAGGTCTTCTACCAGGGGCTGGCCTCCGCCGCGGGCCTGGTCGTGTCGCCGGCGCTCGCGCCGTTCGCCGGGGTGCCAGGGCGGGGGAGCGGCGTCGTGCGGCTGCCGGTGACCCGCGCGCAGCTGCGGGCGCTGCAGGTGCTGCTCGGGCCGCGCAGCCCCTCGGAGGAGGCGGCGCGCTGGCGGCTGGGGACGGGTCCGGCGCCGGCGTGGGCCGCCGACCGCGCGGTCAGCGCGGCAGGGTGATCTTGTACTGCGCCATCTTGCGGTAGAGGGTGGCGCGGCCGATGCCGAGCTCCTCGGCGGCCCGGGTGATCGTCGTCCCGGGTTCGGTCAGGCAGCGGACGATCTCGTCGCGCTCGAGCCGCTCGAGCCGGGTGAGCGACCGGCCGCCGGCGTCGAGCACCTCCGGCGGCAGGTGGTGGACGTCGACGAGGTCGGCGCGGGCCGCCGCGTCCCGGACCACCCGCCGCAGCTGGCGCACGTTGCCCGGCCAGGAGCAGGCGGTCAGCGCGCGCTCGGCGCGGTCGGTGAAGCCGACGGCGCGGTGCCGCTCCTGCTCGGCGAACCAGCGGGCCAGCGGCACCACGTCGTCGGTGCGGTGCCGCAGCGCGGGCACCTCGACGACGGTGTCGACCAGCGTGGCCAGCTGACCGGGCACCGCGGTGAAGTCGGCCGCGGTGAGCACGAACGGCTGCGGCCGGCCGGTGCGGCGGACCGCGCCCAGGATCTGCCCCAGCTCGTCGGCGGCCCAGGCCGGCAGGTGCGGCAGCCCGGAGACGACGACGAGGGTGTCGGGGTCGCGCAGCTCCGGCGTCCACAGCTCCAGCCAGGCCGCGACGTCCCCGCCCTCCGGCGCCCGGGCGTGCAGGACCCGCTGCCGGGGCGCGACCCGCCGGCGGGCCAGGGCGGCCAGCGCCGCCTTGCCCGCACCCGGCTCGCCGACGACCGCGGTGACCCGGTCGGCCGCCGCGGCGGCGTCGGCCAGCGCCGTCCGCCAGCCGGCCGACACGCACGGGTCGCCGGTCTCGGCGGCGCGGTGCCTGCCGACGACGTGGAAGACCTCGCCGCGCGGGGCCGGCCGCACCGTCCGCCCGCCGGCGCGGACCAGCATCAGCGCGCTGGTGGCGCTCGCCGCCGCCTGCGCCAGGCCGAGCAGCAACTCGGAGGAGGAGTCCGACCAGGTGGTCAGGTTGATGCTGCCGGCGAGGTCCCGCTGACCGGGTCCACGACCGGCACCGCGGCGCAGGTGAACCCGCGCAGCTCGGCGCACCAGTGGTCCTCGGCCCGGACCAGCGAGGGGGCGCGGTCGGCGAGGGACAGGCCCAGCCCGTTGGTGCCGGCGTTGCGCTCGGCGTAGGAGAACCCCGGCGCGAGGTGCACCCGGTCCAGCGACCGCAGGATGCCCGCGTCGCTGCACAGCCGGGCGAGCACCAGCCCGTCGGCGTCGGCGACCATGAGGCTGACCGGCTCGTTCGGGATGGTCGCCTGCAGGTCGGTGAGCACCCGGTGGGCGCACTCGTACAGCAGCGAACCGGTGTCCAGGGAGCCGGTGAAGACCGGGACCACCTCGTCGGGGGTGACCCCGTAGCCCTGGCTGCGGCGCCACGAGGCCCGCAGCCGGGACGGCGCCGGCCGGGCTGCCAGCCCGGGGTCGGCCAGGGGACCGGGGGCGGCCCGGGGCACCTCCACGGGACACCTCCTGGGCGGGACGAGAACCGGTCGTTGTGGCCCGCGCCACAGCAATGTATCCCCGCAGGGCGCCGTCCGGGGGGCGTTCCAAAGTGAGACACCGACCGGCTTCTGCCGCCGTCCGGCGCTGCCTAGCGTCGCTGGCACCAGCGTGACCGGCGCCACAGAGAGGACCGGAGATGTACACCAAGGACGGCGAGAAGTACTACGTGGTCGACGCCCACATCGCGCTGTGGGACGGGCGCCCGGAGAACCAGCGCAACATCCACGGCAAGCAGTTCATCGACTGCTTCTACGACTACCACCGCAACCTCAGCCCCGAGTCGGAGGTCTGGGGGTACGAGGAGTACCTCTACCAGGGCGGCGAGCGGCTGATGCGGGACGTGTTCGTCGACGGGATCGTCGACCACGCGATCTTCCAGCCGGCCCGGCTGGCCGAGTTCTACCACCGGGGCTTCGGCCAGACCGACGAGGCGTTCGCCCTGACCCAGGCCCACCCGGACAAGCTGACCTACAACCACTACTGGGACTCCCGCGACGGCGAGAACGGCCTGAGGCAGCTGCGGGCCGACGCCGAGCGATTCGGCCTCAAGGGCGTGAAGCTCTACACCGCCGACTGGCACGGGGAGTCCCGCGGCTGGAAGCTCGACGACCCGATGGCCTACCGGTACTTCGAGCTGTGCCGCGAGCTCGGGATCACCAACATCCACATCCACAAGGGCCCGACGATCCGGCCGCTGGACCGCGACGCCTTCGACGTCGCCGACGTCGACCACGTGGCCAGCGACTTCCCCGACCTGACCTTCGTCGTGGAGCACTGCGGCCTGCCGCGGCTGGAGGACTTCTGCTGGATCGCCACCCAGGAGCCCAACGTCCACGCGGGCCTGGCCGTCGCGATGCCGTTCATCCACACCCGGCCGCGGTACTTCGCGCAGATCATCGGCGAGCTCGTCTACTGGATCGGCGAGGACCGCATCCTCTTCTCCAGCGACTACGCGCTGTGGACGCCGAAGTGGCTGGTCGAGCGCTTCGTGGACTTCCAGATCCCCGAGGACATGACCGAGTACGCGCCGCTGACCACCGCGGTGAAGAAGAAGGTGCTCGGCCTCAACGCGGCGCGGCTCTACGACCTGCCGGTGCCGCAGGAGCTGCAGCTGCCCGAGGCGGGGGAGCCCGCGACCGGCCCGCGCGAGCCCGGTGCCGCCGACCTGGCGATGGCCTGAGGGCGGCGCGATGACCGCGGTCCTGCCCGACCTCGCCGTTGAGGTCCGCAGTGCGCTCGGCGCCGTCGTCGACCCCGAGCTCGACGAGCCGATCACCGACCTCGGCTTCGTCCGCTCGGTGTCGGTGGACGGGGCCGACGTCGAGGTGCACCTGCGCCTGCCGACGTCGTTCTGCGCGCCCAACTTCGCCTGGCTGATGGTCTCCGACGCCCGGGAGGCGGTTGCCGCCGTCCCCGGGGTCGCGCGGGTCGTGGTGGCCCTCGACGACCACTCCGACTCCGACCTCATCAACCGCGGGCTGGCGGCGGGCGCCGACTACCGGACCACCTTCGCCCACGAGGCGGAGGAGTCCCTCGACGAGCTGCGGGCCACCTTCACCCGCAAGGCGCACACCGCGGCGATGGAGCGGGCGCTCACCGCGCTGCTGCGCGCCGACCCGTCGCGCTCCGAGGCCGACGTCGCCGGCGTCACCCTCGCCGACCTGCCGGCCGACGCCCCCACCACCGCGGCGCTGCTGCGCCGCCGGGCCGCCCTCGGGCTGCCGGTGGACGGCGACGCTCCGGTGCTGGTCGGCGAGGACGGCAGCCGCCCGGACCCCGCGCAGGCGCCCCTGGTCCTGCGCCGGGCGCGGTCGGTGCGCATCTCCGTCGACGGCAACGCGCACTTCTGCCGCGGCCTGCTGGCCACCCGCTACCCGGGCGCGGAGGCCGACCAGGTGCCCCGCCCCGAGGACCGCCCCCTGCTCCCGCTCACCGTCTCGAAGGGAACCCGCCCGTGAAGGCCGTCCGCGTGCACGAGTACCACGCCGACCCCACGATCGACGACATCCCCGAACCGCAGATCCAGGGCCCGCTCGACGTCATCGTCAAGGTCGGCGGCGCCGGGGTGTGCCGGACCGACCTGCACATCCTCGAGGGCCAGTGGGCCGATCTGCAGAACCCGGACCTGCCCTACGTGATCGGGCACGAGAACGCCGGGTGGGTGCACGCGGTCGGGGAGGGGGTCACCAACGTCGCCGTCGGTGACACGGTGATCCTGCACCCCCAGCCCAGCTGCGGCCTGTGCACCGCCTGTCGCGCCGGCCGGGACATGCAGTGCGACAACGCCTTCTTCCCCGGGCTGTCGAACAACGACGGCGGCATGGCCGAGTACCTGCGCACCACCGCCCGCGCGTGCGTGAAGCTCGACCCGTCCACCAACCCCGCCGACGTCGCCGCACTCGCCGACGCCGGCATCACCGCCTACCACGCCGTGCGCAAGGCCCTGCCGCTGCTGCACCCGGGCACGACGGCGGTCGTGCAGGGCGCGGGCGGCCTCGGCCACATCGGCGTCCAGTGCCTGGCCGCCCTGTCGGGCACCCGGATCATCGTCGTCGACCGCAACCCCGACGCCCTGGAGCTCGCCCGGCAGATCGGCGCGGACGAGACGGTGGTCGCCGACGGCAACCAGGTGCAGGCCGTCCAGGACCTGACCGGCGGGGGTGCCAACGTCGTCCTCGACTTCGTCGCCGAGCAGGGGGCGGAGATGGACGGCTGGCACATGACCGGCCCGGCCGGCTCGTACTTCGTCATCGGCTACGGCGGCGAGCTGCGCATCCCGACGCTGGACTTCGTCGCCGGCGAGAAGAACATCGTCGGCAACATCGTCGGCACGTACACCGACCTGGCCGAGCTGATGGTGCTCGCGCAGGCCGGCAAGGTCACCCTGCACACCCAGCAGTACCCGCTCGACCGGGCCGTGGACGCGCTCCGCGACCTCGACGCCGGGAAGGTCCGGGGCCGGGCGATCCTCGTCCCCTGACGAAGGGACCTCCCTGCCCCTGTGCTCGCCCGGGCCGGCCTTCGTCAGGCCCGGGCGAGCACGGCCACGGCGGCCTCGGCGCAGGTGGTGTCCTCCTGCGGCGTCGCGCCGCTCACGCCGACGCCGCCGACGACCTCGCCGTCGCGCAGGACCGGCAGGCCGCCGCCCAGCGTGGTCGGGCGGAAGCCCAGGTGCTCCCCGGCGGCGAGCAGCACCTCCGGGCGGCGCTCGGCCACCTCGGCCAGCTCCCAGGAGGGACGGCGGAACGCGGCGGCCGTGGCCGCCTTGGACCGGGCGATCCCCGGCGTGAACCCGGGGGTGCCGTCGCCGCGCGCGACGGCGACCTCGTGGCCGGCGAGGTCGACCACGGCGACGCTCACCCGCACCCCGATCTCGGCCGCGCGCGCCAGCGCGGCCTCCGCGGCCGCCCGTGCCTCCTCGTACCGCATGCCCTGTCCCATCCCCGTGCTCCTCGTCTCGGTCGTCCGGAGGCCCACCCTGCCCGACGCCGGTCTCAGGTGCGCCGGGCCAGGGCGGCCGACTGTTCCGCGCAGAGCTCGGACAGGGCCTGCGGCGCGGCGCGGCAGACCCGCGGGAAGCTCAGGTAACCGTGCGGCATCGCGACGTACCCGGTCAGGCGGACCGGGACGCCGGCCCGGCGCAGCGCGGCGGCGTAGCGCAGGCCGTCGTCGCGGATCGGGTCGTGCTCGGCCACCTGGACCAGTGCCGGCGGCAGCCCGGAGAGGTCGTCGGCGAACAGCGGCGAGGCGTAGGGGTGGGTCGGGTCCTGGCCGCCGAGGTAGTGGTCGCGGAACGACAGGCAGTCGGCCTTCGTGAGGATCGGCGCGTGCGCGTTCTCCTCGATCGAGGGGCTGCTCATGGTGAGGTCGACCGCCGGGTAGACCAGTCCCTGGTGGGCGATCCGCGGACCGGAGCGGTCGCGGGCCATCAGGCTGACCACGGCGGCCAGGTTGCCCCCCGCGCTGTCACCCATGACCGCGACGCGGCCGGGGTCGGCGCCGAGCTCCGCCGCCCGGTCCACCACGTCGACGAGGGCGCCGTAGCAGTCCTCGGCGGCCGCGGGCCAGCGGTGCCCGGGCGCCAGCCGGTAGTCCACCGAGACGACCACGGCGCCGGTGGTCACCGACACGTGGCTGCACAGCCAGTCCGCCATGTCGAGCGAGCCGATCGTCCAGCCTCCGCCGTGGAAGTTGACGACGAGCGGCAGCCGTCGGTCGGCGGCGCGGGTGGGGCGGTAGACCCGGATCGGCACCGGCCCGACCTCACCCTTCGCCGTCCCGTCCTCGAGGGACACCCCGCCGGCGACGGCGCCGAACAGCAGGTCGGTGACCGGGTTGTGGCCCATGTGCTGCTGCTGCGCCCGCCGCAGCCGGTCGTCGTCCATCGAGGCGACCGAGGCCAGTCCGGCCAGCCGGCCGAGCAGCCGCACGCGCAGGTCCATCCGGGTCATGCGGCCATCCTCTCCCTGCGGGGCGCAGCACGCTGACCAGCGGGTCCGTCGGCGTGCGCGACGGGTACGTCACCGGATTGCCGCCCGCGCCGGGACCGAGGGGCCTGCTCCCGTGGGGTGGTTGTCGACTGTCGCCACCCCGATGTCGACAGCCGCCGGATACCATGCGGCGGACGAGGAGGTGCACGGTGGACGTCGAGCCCCTGGCCAGCCTGGACCGCAGCACGCTGCGGGAGCGCGCCCTGGAGGTGCTCCGGTCGGCCGTCCTCTCCGGCCGCTACCGCCCCGGCGACCACCTCGGCGAGGTCGAGCTCGCGTCGTCGCTCGGGGTCAGTCGCGGCACCGTGCGCGAGGCCCTGCGCCACCTCCAGCAGGAGGGCCTGGTGACCGCCGGCAACCGGGGGATGCTGCGGGTCAACAGCCTCACCCCCACGGAGGTCCGCGAGCTCTTCCAGGTCCGTGCGGCGCTGGAGGGCCTGGCGGTGCGGGACATCATCGGCTCGCCCCGGCGGGAGGACGCCGTGACGGCGCTCCGGGCGGCCCTCGAGCAGCTGTCCGACGAGGAGGACCCGGCCGCGCGGATGGCCGCGGACCTGGCCTTCCACCTGCTGCTGTGCCGGCTGTCGGGCAACTCCATGCTGGTGGAGGCGTGGCAGCGGCTGGAGGGCCGCATGCGGGTCGCCATCCTCAACGGCGCGTCCTGGCAGGCGCCCATGATGGCGCGCGACCGGCACGCCCCGATCGTCGACGCCATCGAGCGCGGCGACGTCGACGCGGCCGTCGAGGTGGTCGACGAGCACATGGCCGCGGCCGCGGAGCACTTCGCCCAGGCCACGTCCGCCTGACCTCCCCGCGCAGGCGGGCTACGTGCGCCTGACGTCCCGACCGGCGACGGCCGCACCGGGCTGACCGGCCCCCCTGACGTCCCCACCGGGGCTGATCCGCCCCCCCGACGGCAGTCGCACCGGCCTGACCGGCCACCGACGGCAGCCGCACCGGCGGCCCCGACCCGCGCGGCCGGCGCCGCCGTCGAGGGCCGCGCGACCCCGGAGCCCTCCGCCACGGCTCCTTCCTGGCTCGTACTGGGCCGGCGCGCGCAGCTCGTCAGCCGGCTCAGAAGTGACCCTTGACACCGTGACGCACGCCACCCACACTCGGTCGGGAGTTGACTGTTAACAGTCAACGGAGAACGGGGAACACGGCCCATCGCTCACCCGGAGACGACCATGACCGAACGGCACCCACCCGTCCGCGACCCGCACCTCGAGGAGGTCGCCGCCTGGCACCCGATCGAGGGCACCCCGACCAAGAAGAGGGTCGCGGTCGGCTGCTCCGTCGGGGCGACGATCGAGACCTACGACTTCATCGGCTTCGGCATCGCGGCGGCGCTCTACTTCAACACCGCCTTCTTCCCCGCAGATGACCCGCTGTCGGGCACGCTGCTCTCCTTCGCCACGTTGGGCATCGGCTTCGCGGTGCGCCCCCTCGGCGGGATCATCGGCGGCTACCTCGGCGACCGCATCGGCCGCAAGCCGGTCCTCGTCGGCTCCCTGCTGCTCATGGGGATCGCGACGGTGCTCATCGGCTGCCTGCCCACCTACCAGCAGGTCGGCGTCTGGGCCGGGGTCCTGCTGGTCGTCGTCCGGGTCGTGCAGGGGCTCGCGTTCGGCGCGGAGTGGGGCGGGGCCATCCTCATGTGCTTCGAACACGCCCCGTGGCGCAAGAAGGGGCTCTACACCGGCGTCACCCAGGCCGGCTTCCCGGTCGGGCTGCTGCTGGCCAACCTCGCCTTCCTGGCCAGCGTCCCGCTGGGCGGGTCGTGGGCCTGGCGGGTGCCGTTCCTGCTCAGCGCCGTCCTGATCGTCGTGGGCATCGTGATCCGGCTGAAGGTCGAGGAGTCGCCCGAGTTCGAGGAGCTCAAGGAGGAGGGCGAGATCTCGAGGAACCCGCTCCTCGAGGTGCTGCGCGACGACTGGCGCAACATCCTGCGCGCCTTCTGCCTGCGGATCACCGAGACCGCCGGCTACGCGGTGTCGGTCACGTTCATGCTGTCCTACGTCGCCGCGGAGGGACTGGCCGACCGCTCGGTCACCCTCACCGCGACGATGATCGCCGCCGGCATCGGCATCTTCGCGACCACGTACTGGGGCGCGCTCACCGACCGCGTCGGGCGGCGCCCGGTGTACCTGCTGGGCACGGCGCTCCACCTGCTGTGGGGCATCCCGCTGTTCCTCGTGGTCAACACCGGCGCGGCGGTGGCGATCGTGTTCGCGTTCGTCATCAGCTACGCGGTCCTGCAGAACTGCCTGGCCGGGGTGCAGGGCGCCTGGTTCTCGGAGCTGTTCGCGACCAAGACCCGCACCACCGGCGCGTCGCTGGCCTACCAGATGTCGGCCGTCGTGTCCGGGTTCACCCCGCTCATCACCACCGCGCTCTACGCCGGCTACGGCTGGATCGGCCCGGCGCTGCTCTTCAGCGGCTACGGCCTGCTCGGCCTGGTCGCCGCGCTGCTGACCCGCGAGACCTGGGGGCGGGCCGAGCGCGACGAGGTCGCCGCCCTCGAGCGCAGCCTCCGGACGCCGGCTCCCGACGGGGTCCCCGCGCCCCGCACCCGGCTGGACGCCACCCGGCCGACGGCCGACTCGGCCACCGACTGACCCGACGACGAGGAGGAACACGTCATGACCTCGCTGACCACACCCCGACCGGCCGGGACCCCGGTCGACCGCACCGAGCGGATCACCCGCATCCGCCAGGCCGCGTACCGGATCCGCCGCAACGCCCTCGACATGGGGGAGGTGCAGGGCCAGGGCTACATCGGGCAGGCGCTCGGCGTCGCCGACGTGCTCGCCGCCGTCTACACCGACCAGCTGCGGTACCGGCCCGAGGACCCGCACTGGGCCGACCGCGACCGCTTCCTGCTCTCCATCGGCCACTACGCCATCGCCCTCTACGCGGCGCTGGCCGAGGCCGGGACCATCCCGCTGGAGGAGCTGGAGACCTACGGCTCGGACGACTCCCGGCTGCCGATGTCGGGGATGGCCTCCTACACCCCCGGCATGGAGATCTCCGGCGGCTCCCTGGGCCACGGCCTGGCGGTGGCCACCGGGATGGCCCTGGGGCTGCGGCACCTCGGCAACCCCGCCCGGGTGTTCAACCTGCTCTCCGACGGCGAGCTGGACGAGGGCTCGACCTGGGAGGCCGCCATGGCCTGCGCCCACCACGGCCTCGACAACGTCACCGCGATCGTCGACGTCAACGCCCTGCAGGCCGACGGCCCCACGGTCGGCGTCCTGCGGACCGAGCCGGTCACCGAGAAGTGGCAGGCGTTCGGCTGGCACGCCCTGCGCGTGGACGGCAACGACGTCGGGGCGCTCGTCGACGCCCTCGACGAGATCCGGGAGCACCGCGGCTCGCCCTCGGTGCTCATCTGCGACACCCGCATCGGGCGCGGGGTGCCGCTGCTCGAGAACCGGGAGAAGGCCCACTTCATGCGGGTCGAGGAGCACGAGTGGCAGATCGCCCGCGACCAGCTGCAGGAAGGACAGGACCGATGACCAGCACGACCCCCCGGAAGAAGCTGACCACCTCGGCGATGATCGCCTCGTTCGCCGACCCGGGTCAGCGCACCACCAGCGCCCCGTTCGGGCACGCGCTGAACCGGCTGGCCGAGGAGCGGCCCGAGATCGTCGGGCTGTCGGCCGACCTGGCCAAGTACACCGACATGCACGTGTTCCGCGACGCCCACCCGGACCGGTTCTTCCAGATGGGCATGGCCGAGCAGTCGCTGCTCGGGACGGCGGCCGGGCTGGCCGAGGTCGGGCTGGTGCCCTTCGCCTCCACCTACTCGGTGTTCGCGACCCGCCGTGCCTACGACTTCCTCTGCCTGGACATCGCCGAGCCCAACCTGAACGTCAACGTCGTCGGCGCGCTGCCCGGCCTCACCACCGGGTACGGGCCGAGCCACCAGGCCACCGAGGACCTCGCGATCCTGCGCGGCTGCCCGAACCTGACGATCGTCGACCCCTGCGACTCGGTGGACATCGAGCAGGCCGTGCCGGCCCTGGCGGCGGCACCGGGACCCACCTACCTGCGGCTGCTCCGCGGCGCGGTGCCCACGGTGCTCGACGAGTACGACTACCGCTTCGAGCTGGGCAAGGCCGCCGAGCTGCGCACCGGTCGGGACGTCGTCCTCATCTCCACCGGCCTGATGACCATGCGGGCGCTGCAGGCCGCGGCCCGCCTCGAGGCCGACTCCGTCGACGTCGCCGTGCTGCACGTCCCGACCATCAAGCCGCTGGACACCGAGGCGATCCTGCGGGCGGCGCGGACCGACCGGCTGGTGGTCACCCTGGAGAACCACACCGTCGTCGGCGGGCTGGCCGAGTCGGTCGCCTCGACGCTGGCGTTCGCCGGCGTGGGGACCCGCGTCGTGCCGATCGCCCTGCCCGACGAGTTCCTCGCCGCCGGCGCCCTGCCCACCCTGCACGACCGCTACGGCCTGTCCACCGACGCCGTCGTCGCCCGGGTCAAGGCCGAGCTCGGCGGCCGCGCGCACGCCCCCTGGGCCGCCGACCCCGCCCCGGCCACCGCCTGACACCCACCCGCCCCGTACCCCCCTGGAGGACCCCCATGACCGTCACCGACAAGACCGCCGTCATCACCGGCGCCGGCTCCAAGCGCGGCATCGGCCGCGCCACCGCCCACGCCCTCGCCGCCGCCGGCTGGAACGTCGCCGTCCTCGACCTGGACGAGGCCAGCGCCAAGGACGCCGCGCACGAGGTCGCCGAGCGCAACGGCGTGCAGGCCGTCGGCATCGGCTGTGACATCACCGACGAGACGTCGGTGGACAACGCGCTGGCCGTCCTCGACGGCGCGCTGCCCCCGGTCGGCGCCCTGGTCAACAACGCCGGCATCACCTCGCCCACGCCGTTCCTCGAGGTCACCGGCGGCGAGTGGGACCGCATCTTCGCCGTGAACGTGCGCGGTGCCTTCAACGTCACCCGGCGCCTGGCGCCGGGGATGGCCGAGCGCGGCTTCGGCCGGATCGTGTTCCTCTCGTCGGTGTCGGCGGAGCGGGGCGGCGGCGTCTTCGGTGGGGTCGCCTACTCCGCCGCCAAGGCCGCCGAGCTCGGCTTCACCCGGGCGCTGGCCCGCGAGCTCGGCCCCTCGGGGATCACGGTCAACGCCGTCGCCCCCGGGCTGATCGACACCGACATCACCGGCGGGGCGCTGGAGGGCGAGCGCAAGCAGGAGCTGGTCGCCGGGATCCCGGTGGGCCGCAACGGCCGGGTCGCCGACGTCGCCGACCTGATCACCTACCTGTGCCGGGAGGAGACCGGCTACGTCACCGGGGCCACCTACGACGTCAACGGCGGCTCGCACATCCACTGAGGGAGGGCCTCCCGGCAGGGTGCCGCACGCGCAGGCTCGCGGCCGGGACCCTGCCGGGACCCGGCCGGCGGTGCGCCGTCCCGATCTCCGGACCGGGCGTGAGTGACACCACCGGCCGGTCGTGGTCCAGTAGGCGCAGTCCACGCGGTCACCGCACCGGCCGCGCACCCGGAATCGACGACAGGCAGGTAGGGACGAGATGTTCAGCAAGGTCCTGGTCGCCAACCGCGGGGAGATCGCCGTCCGGGCGTTCCGCGCCGCCTACGAGCTGGGCATCGGCACGGTCGCCGTCTTCCCCTGGGAGGACCGCAACTCGGTCCACCGGCTCAAGGCCGACGAGAGCTACCAGATCGGCGAGGTGGGCCACCCGGTGCGTGCCTACCTGTCGGTCGACGAGGTCGTCGGGGCCGCCCGGCGGGCCGGGGTGGACGCGGTCTACCCCGGCTACGGGTTCCTGTCGGAGAACCCCGAGCTCGCCGAGGCGTGCGCCCGGGCGGGGATCACCTTCGTCGGCCCGCCGGCGGACGTGCTGACCCTGACCGGCAACAAGGCGCGGGCGATCGCCGCCGCCCGGGAGGCCGGGCTGCCGGTGCTGGCCTCCACCGAGCCGAGCGCGGACGTCGAGGCGCTGCTGGCCGCGGCGCAGGAGCTGCCGTTCCCGGTGTTCGTCAAGGCCGTGGCCGGCGGCGGCGGGCGCGGCATGCGGCGGGTCGAGGACCCCGCGGAGCTCTCCGCGGCGGTGCAGGCGGCCATGCGCGAGGCGGAGTCGGCGTTCGGCGACCCGACGGTCTTCCTCGAGCAGGCCGTGGTCGACCCTCGGCACATCGAGGTGCAGGTCCTCGCCGACGGCGAGGGCAACGTCGTCCACCTCTTCGAGCGGGACTGCTCGGTGCAGCGCCGCCACCAGAAGGTCATCGAGCTGGCCCCGGCGCCCAACCTCGACCCCGCGCTGCGGGAGCGGATCTGCGCCGACGCGGTCGCCTTCGCCCGCCACATCGGGTACGTCAACGCCGGCACGGTGGAGTTCCTCCTCGACCGCGAGGGCCGGCACGTGTTCATCGAGATGAACCCGCGCATCCAGGTCGAGCACACGGTCACCGAGGAGGTCACCGACGTCGACCTGGTGCAGTCCCAGCTGCGCATCGCGGCGGGGGAGACCCTCGCCGACCTGGGCCTGTCCCAGGACACCATCCGGCTGCGCGGCGCGGCCCTGCAGTGCCGGATCACCACCGAGGACCCGGCCAACGGCTTCCGCCCGGACACCGGCCGGATCACCGCCTACCGCTCACCCGGCGGCGCCGGCATCCGGCTGGACGGCGGTTCCTCGCTGGGCGCGGAGGTCGGCGCGCACTTCGACTCGATGCTGGTCAAGCTGACCTGCCGCGGCCGGGACTTCGGCATCGCGGTGGCCCGCGCCCGGCGCGCCGTGGCGGAGTTCCGCATCCGCGGCGTGGCCACCAACATCCCGTTCCTGCAGGCGGTGCTCGACGACGAGGACTTCCGCGCCGGGCGGGTGACGACGTCGTTCATCGAGCAGCGGCCCGAGCTGCTGACGGCCCGCAGCTCCGCCGACCGCGGCACCAAGCTGCTGACCTACCTGGCCGACGTCACGGTCAACCGGCCGCACGGCGAGCGGCCGCACCTGGTCGACCCGCTGGAGAAGCTGCCCCCGGTCGACCTGCGCGCCACCCCGCCGGACGGGTCCCGGCAGCGGCTGGTGGCGCTGGGCCCGGAGGGGTTCGCCGCCGACCTGCGGGCGCAGACGGCGCTCGCGGTCACCGACACCACCTTCCGCGACGCGCACCAGTCGCTGCTGGCCACCCGGGTGCGCACCAAGGACCTGCTGGCCGTCGCCGGGCACGTGGCCCGCACCGCGCCGCAACTGGTCAGCCTGGAGTGCTGGGGCGGGGCCACCTACGACGTCGCGCTGCGCTTCCTGCACGAGGACCCGTGGGACCGGCTGGCCGCGCTGCGCGAGGCGGTGCCCAACATCTGCCTGCAGATGCTGCTGCGCGGGCGCAACACCGTCGGCTACACGCCCTACCCGGAGGCGGTCACCGACGCCTTCGTGGCCGAGGCGGCGAAGACGGGCATCGACGTGTTCCGGGTGTTCGACGCGCTCAACGACGTCGCCCAGATGCGCCCGGCCATCGACGCGGTCCGGGAGACCGGGACGGCGGTCGCGGAGGTCGCGCTGTGCTACACCGGCGACCTGTCCGACCCCGGCGAGACGCTGTACACCCTCGACTACTACCTGCGGCTGGCCGAGCAGATCGTCGACGCCGGCGCGCACGTGCTCGCGATCAAGGACATGGCCGGCCTGCTCCGCCCGCCGGCCGCCGCGACGCTGGTGACCGCGCTGCGCGAGCGGTTCGACCTGCCGGTGCACCTGCACACCCATGACACCGCCGGCGGCCAGCTGGCCACGCTCCTGGCCGCGTGGCAGGCCGGGGTGGACGCCGTCGACGGCGCGGTCGCCTCCATGGCCGGCACCACCAGCCAGCCGCCCCTGTCGGCCATCGTGGCCGCGACCGACGCCACCGAGCGGGCCACCGGCCTGGACCTGACGGCCGTCAACGACCTGGAGCCCTACTGGGAGGCGGTGCGCCGGATCTACGCGCCGTTCGAGTCCGGCCTGCCCTCGCCGACCGGCCGCGTGTACACCCACGAGATCCCCGGCGGGCAGCTGTCCAACCTGCGCCAGCAGGCCATCGCCCTGGGCCTCGGGCAGCGCTTCGAGGAGGTCGAGGACGCCTAC
Source organism: Geodermatophilus sp. SYSU D00965 (assembly GCF_054050075.1). Classification (NCBI taxonomy): domain Bacteria; kingdom Bacillati; phylum Actinomycetota; class Actinomycetes; order Geodermatophilales; family Geodermatophilaceae; genus Geodermatophilus; species Geodermatophilus sp. SYSU D00965. The sequence goes on from NZ_JBJGYQ010000015.1 coordinate 20,848, forward strand.
GCCGCCGCCGACCGGCTGCTCGGCCGGCTGGTCAAGGTCACCCCGAGCTCCAAGGTCGTCGGCGACCTGGCGCTGCAGCTGGTCGGCTCCGGCGTCTCCGTCGACGACTTCGCCTCCGACCCGGGCAAGTACGACCTGCCCGACTCGGTGATCGGCTTCCTCCGCGGCGAGCTCGGCGACCCGCCCGGCGGCTGGCCCGAGCCGTTCCGCAGCCGCGCCCTGGAGGGCCGCCGGGAGGCCCAGCCGCCCGCCGAGCTGACCGACGACGACCGCGAGGGGCTGGCGAAGGAGCCCCGGGCGACGCTCAACCGGCTGCTGTTCCCCGGCCCGACGAAGGAGTTCCTGGCGCACTCCGAGCAGTACGGCGACGTGTCGGTGCTGCCCACCAAGGAGTTCCTCTACGGCCTGCGGACCGGCACCGAGCACGCCGTCGACCTCGAGCCGGGCGTCACCCTGCTGATGGGCGTCGAGGCGGTCTCCGACGCCGACGAGCGCGGCCTGCGCACCGTCATGTGCACCCTCAACGGGCAGCTGCGCCCGGTGAGCGTGCGGGACCGGTCGATCGAGGCCGCGGTGAAGGCCGCCGAGAAGGCCGACCGCAGCGACCCGCGCCAGGTCGCCGCGCCGTTCGCCGGCGTGGTCACCCTGTCGGTGAAGGAGGGCGACACCGTCGAGGCCGGCCAGGGCATCGCCACCATCGAGGCGATGAAGATGGAGGCGGCCATCACCGCTCCCCAGGCCGGCACCGTCTCCCGCGTGGCGATCAGCGAGGTGCAGCAGGTCGAGGGCGGCGACCTGCTCGTCGTCCTCGGCTGAGCCGGCGCGCGGCTCCCGGGTCCGGGACTCCCAGGCGATCCCCAGGGGAGTCCCAGGCCCGGCCCCGGTCGGGCGCCCAGCATCGGTCCTCCCACCGCGAGAGGACGGAGAACGCATGGCACCCGACCGGGCAGCGACGTACGAGGGGCGGCCCCTGCCGCGACCGCAGGAGGAACTGGTCGACCAGGGGCTCGGCTTCGACGTCGGCACGCTGCTGAGCCGGCGCCGGCTGCTGGCGCTGCTCGGCCTCGGCGCGGCGGGCGCGGGACTGGCCGCGTGCGGCGCGGACGGCGGCGGCTCGTCGGCATCGAGCTCGGCGTCGGCGGGCCGGACGGGGTCGGCGGGGGAGATCCCCGACGAGACGGCCGGCCCCTACCCGGGCGACGGCTCCAACGGGCCGGACGTGCTCGAGCAGAGCGGCATCGTCCGCAGCGACATCCGCTCCAGCTTCGGGGAGGCCACCGGGACCGCCGAGGGCGTGCCGATGACCCTGGAGCTGACCGTCACCGACCTCGCCAACGGCGGCGTCCCGTTCGAGGGGGTGGCCGTCTACGTCTGGCACTGCACCCGCGAGGGCGGCTACTCGATGTACTCGTCCGGCGTCGAGGACCAGAACTTCCTGCGGGGCGTGCAGATCGCCGACGCCGACGGGAAGGTCCGCTTCACCAGCATCTTCCCGGCCTGCTACAGCGGGCGGTGGCCGCACGTCCACTTCGAGGTCTACCCCGACCAGGCCTCGATCACCGACTCCACCACGGCGCTGGCCACCTCCCAGGTCGCCCTGCCGCAGGAGGTCTGCGACACGGTGTACGCCCAGCCCGGCTACGAGGCCTCGGTGGGCAACCTCGCCCGGGTCAGCCTGACCAGCGACAACGTCTTCGGCGACGACGGGGGAGCGAGCCAGCTCGGCACGGTCACCGGCGACGTGACCGCCGGGTACACGGTCACCCTCGCCGTCGGCGTGGACACCACCACGGCGCCCACCGGCGGGCAGCTCGCCGGGGACGGCGCCCCGTCCGGCGCCCCGGGTGGCGAGCCGCCGTCGGGGGCGCCGGGTGGCGCGCCGCCGTCCGGCGGCCCCGGCGGCTCCCCGCCCAGCTGACCCGGCGGGTCGCGAGGACTCGCCGCCCGCCGCCCCGGGTACCGGGGCGGCGGGCTCCGCCGCACCCGGGAGGGACGATGGCCACGCTCAGCCTCTCCGCCGCCGACTTCGCCGACGCCGTCACCGCCGAGGGCATCGTGCTGGTCGACTTCCGCGCCTCCTGGTACCGCCCCAGCCGCTCCTTCGCGCCGGTGTTCGCCGCGGCCGCCGAGCGGCACCCCGACCTGGTGTTCGCCACCGTCGACACCGAGACCGAGCGAGAGCTGACCGCGGCGGTGGGCGTGCGGTCGGTGCCCACCCTCATGGTCTTCCGCGACGGCGTCCTGGTGTACGCCGAGCCCGGCTCGCTGCCCGGCGACTCGGTGGACCTGCTCATCGCCACCGTCCGGGACCTCGACATGGCCGCGGTGCGCGAGCAGTTCCCGCACGGGTGACCTCTGGCCGTGGTCCGCCCGCCCGGCGCGGGGCCACGCTCGCCCCGGCGGACACCACCGGCACGCCGCCGGTGCGCCGGGCGAGGAGTGGGAGGAGCCATGGAAGCCGGAGGACGCACGGGCCTGGACGAACCGGCCCGGATGCTGCTGCGGGGCACGGCCCGCTACTGGTGGGTGATGCTGGTCGTCGGAGTGGCCTGGCTGCTCCTCGCGTGGGTCGTGCTGCGGGCCGACGTCGGCTCCCTGGCGGCGGTCGGGGCGCTGCTGGGCATCGTCTTCGTGGCGGCCGGGGTGAACGAGGCCGCGCTGGCGAGCCTGGTGACCGGCGGCTGGAAGGTCCTGCACTACGTGCTGGGGTTCCTCTTCGTCCTGGCCGGGCTGTGGGCGTTCATCCGCCCGGTCAACACGTTCTTCGCGCTGGCCTCGGTGCTCGGCCTGGTGCTGCTGTTCGCCGGGACGTTCGACATCGTCCGCGGCGTCGCCTCCCGGGGGGAGACCCCGTACTGGTGGACCGGCCTGGTCAGCGGGGTGGCGCTCCTGCTGCTCGCGCTGTGGGTGTCCGCCGACGACCCGACCGACACCCTCGCGCGCCGCACCTTCCTCATCCTGTTCTGGGTCGGCGTCATGGCGCTGTTCCGCGGCATCTCGTCGATCATGCTGGCCTTCACGCTGCGGCAGGTCGGGCGGACCGCGGCCGGCGAGGTCCCCGGCGGCACGGGCAGGGTCGACGTCACCGACGTCGTCCCGCCCCAGGAGCGCCGCGCCCCGGCGCCCTCGCCGGAGGTGCCGCGGACCTGACCCGGCAGGTGCCGCGGACCTGACCCGGCGGCCGGCCACCGTCGGCCTCACCCGGCGGCCGCCTCACCTGGGGCAGAGCCCTACGTCCCTGGCCGGAACGAAGCCGTTCCGATACACTCCCCGTCGGGTCCAGACGGCGGCCTGTGGCTCCTCGCGAGCGGACGCGCCGGCCCGGTCGACGGTTGGTCTCCCTCGCCGTCGAGGTGATGATGTCCAGCCAGCCTCCTTCCCCGGCCGGCCCCGGGGCGCCGTTCCGCATCGTGGTGGACCCCGCGGCCGGCCGAGCCGTGCTGTCCGGCCGGCTCGACCGCCGGACCGCCTCCCTGCTGGGCGACGCCGTCTCGGCACTGCTCGCCGGCGGCTGCCCCGAGTGGATCGTGGACGCCTCCGGGCTGACCGTGGCCGACCACGCGGCCCTGCGCGCCATCGGCGCCGCCTACCGCCGGGCGATCCGGCACGGCCGCCGGCTGACGATCCTCGGGACGTCCCCGGCGTTGCACGCGGCGCTGACCCGGCTCCGGCTGGACCACCACGTGCTGGGCGCCCGCGACCGGTCGCCGGTGCCGATACCGGCCTGAGGGGCCGGGTCCCGGTCCGAGGCGCTGAGCCCGCCCCGGGGCCGCCGCGCGGTGGGCCCCGTCATAGGCGCACAGTCGGGCCGTGGACCCGCGACCGCCCGACCACCAGGGGCACCGGGCCGGCGAGCGGGGGTTCCGCCGCGCCTCCCTGGCGATCTTCCTGGCGGGGATCGCGGTGTTCGCGATGCTCTACCTGCCGCAGGTCCTGCTGCCCGAGCTCACGCGGTCCTTCGGCATCTCGCCGGCGGCCTCCACCCTCGCCGTCTCCGTCGCCACCGCCGGCCTCGCCGCCGGGCTGCTGGTGCTCGGTCCGCTGTCGGACCGGCGCGGGCGGACGACGCTGCTGCACGGCAGCCTGGCGGCCTCGGCGCTCCTGGCGGCGCTGGTCGCCCTCGCGCCGTCCTGGCCGGTGCTGCTGGTGCTGCGCGCGCTGCAGGGCTTCGCGCTGGCCGGGCTGCCCGCGGTCGCGGCGGCCTACCTGCGGGAGGAGCTGCACGCCTCGGTCAGCGCGCGGGCGATCGGCCTGTTCGTCAGCGGCAACGCGATCGGCGGGCTGACCGGCCGGCTGCTCGGCGGGCTGCTGGTCGACCTCGGCGGCTGGCGGACGGCGGCCGGCGGCATCGCGGCGCTGGGGGTGGGCTGCGCGGTGGCGGTCCGGCTGCTGCTGCCGGCGTCCCGCCGGTTCGTGCGGGTGCCGCGCTCGGTCCCGGTGGTGCGCCAGCTGCTCGCCGGCTTCACCGACCCGGTGCTGCTGGGCCTCTACGGCCTCGCGGCACTGCTCATGGGCTCGTTCGTGGCCGTCTACAACGCCGCCACGTTCCGGCTGGAGTCCCCGCCGTACGGGCTGGCCCCCGCGCTGGCCGGCCTGGTCTTCCTCGCCTACCTGCTCGGGTCGGCCAGCTCCGCGGTCGGCGGCGAGCTCGCCGGGCGGTTCGGGCGGCGGCCGGTGGTGCCGGTGGCGGTGGCCGTGATGGCCGGCGGGGTGGCGTTGACCCTGGCCGCGCCGCTGGCCTGGTTCGTCGTCGGCCTGTGCGTGCTCACCGTCGGCTTCTTCGCCGCCCACGGCGTGGCCAGCGGCTGGGTGGCGCTGCGGGCGGCGTCGGGCGGCCGGGCGGTCGGTCAGGCGGCCTCGCTGTACTCGTTCTGGTACTACGTCGGCTCGTCGCTGGGCGGCACGCTGGCCGGCGTGGCCTGGGACGGTGGCCGCTGGCCGGCGGTGGTGCTGCTCGCCGGCGGGCTGACCGTGGCCGCGCTCGTCCTCTCCGTCGTCCTCGGCCGCACCGCGACGCTGCAGCCCGATCCCGGCTGACGCAGGACCCTGGTGACCGGCCGGGCGGGCTCCCACCCTGATCCCGTGGCCTTCGACGTGCAGCGGCTGCTGCGGCTGTGGAGCGACCCGCTGCCCGACGACCCCGCGGCCGCGTTCCGGGAGCTCTACGCCGACCCGGTGCGGGTCAACGGCGTGCCGGTGGCCGTCGAGGACCTGGTGACCCGGGCCCGCGCCGTCCAGGGGACCTTCGACCGGCTGCACGCCGACGTGCTGGCGGTGGTGGACGGCGGGGCGCAGGTCGCCGTCGCCTTCCGGATGTCCGGTCGGCAGGTGGGGCCGTGGACGACGACCGCGGGGGTGCTCGAGCCGACCGGCCGCGAGCTCGTGCTGCGGGTGGTCGACGTCCTCACCCTGGACGGCGGGCGGATCACCGGGATCGTCATGGTCGCCGACGAGCTGGGGGCGCTGACCGCCCTGGACGCCGTCGCGCTGGTGCCGCCGTCCTGACCGGGGACGGCTCCGGCGCCGGGGACTCCCCGGCGCCGGAGCCGGCGGTCAGCTCGGGACCGCGGAGGACTCCTCCTCGTCGGCCGCGCGCCGGGCGGGCACGGCGGCCGCCGGCTCGTCGTCGGCGCGGGCGGACCCGCGCAGCGACGGGTCCTCGACGGCCTCCCCGCGGGCCACCATCCCGGCGACGTCGGACAGCGGGATCTCCTTGAGCAGGAACGCCAGCACCAGCGCGATCGCGAACGCCGGCAGCAGGTAGGCGAACACCGGCGCCAGCGCGTCGGCGTAGGAGTCGACGATCGCGGTGCGCAGCGGCTCGCCGGCCGCCTTCACCGCCTGCGGCACCAGGCTGTCGGGCGAGGTGATGCCCGCCGTCACCGCCTGCTCGGCGTTGGCCTGCAGGGCGCCGCCGAGGTTCTCGGCGAGCCGGCTGGTGAAGATCGTCCCGAAGATCGCCACGCCGAGGGTGGCGCCGACCTCGCGGAAGTAGTTGTTGGTGGCGGTGGCCGAGCCGAGGTCCGACGGCGGGACGGCGTTCTGCGCCACCAGCACCACGATCTGCATGATCAGGCCGAGCCCCAGGCCGATGACGAACAGCATCGCGCAGATGGTGAACAGCGAGGTCTGCCCGGAGAGGCTGGTCATCCACACCATCGCGGCGGCCACGATGAGCACGCCGGCGATCGGGAAGGCCTTGTACCGGCCGGTCTTCGTCGTCGCGATGCCCGAGCCGATCACCGTGATGAACAGACCGCCCATCATCGGCAGCATCAGCAGGCCGGAGTTGGCCGCCGAGGTGCCCGAGGCCATCTGCAGGAACGTCGGCATGAAGGCGATCGCCGAGAACATGCCCAGGCCGACGGCGGCGCCGAGGGCCGTGGTGACGACGAAGGTGCCGTTGCGGAACAGCGACATCGGGATGATCGGCTGGGCGGCCCGGTGCTCGACCAGCACGAAGAGGAACGCCGAGACGACGAACGCCGCCATGAGCGCCAGCGTCCACGGGTCGGTCCAGCCCCAGTCGCCGCCGAAGTCGGTGAAGAAGATCAGCGAGGTCGTCGCGGCCGACAGGGTGACGATGCCGGCGTAGTCGACCGGCTCGGTGTTCCGCTTCCGCGGCAGGCTCAGCGCGAACCAGCCGATGAGCAGCGCGGCGACGCCGACCGGCACGTTGATCCAGAAGCACCACTGCCAGCCCAGGCTCGGCGAGTCGGTCAGCCAGCCGCCGACCAGCGGCCCGGCGACGGCGGAGAGGCCGAAGACGGCGCCCAGCGGGCCCATGTACTTGCCGCGCTCCCGGGCGGGGACGACGTCGGCGATGATCGCCTGCGACAGGATCATCATCCCGCCGCCGCCGAGGCCCTGGACCCCGCGCCAGATCACGAACCAGGTGAAGTCCGGCGACAGCGCCGCCCCCGCGCTCGCGACGGTGAACAGGCCGATCGCGAGCAGGAAGAGGGTGCGGCGGCCCCACAGGTCGCCGAACTTGCCGTAGATCGGCATGACCAGCGTGCTGGCCAGCAGGTAGGCGGTGGTCACCCAGGCCATGTGCGAGACGCCGCCGAGGTCGCCGACGATCGTGGGCATCGCCGTGGAGACGATCGTCTGGTCGAGGCTCGAGACGAGCATGCCGGCGACGAGGGCCGAGAAGATGAGGTTGATCCGGCGCCGGGTCAGGACGATCGGCGCCGAGTCGGTGGTCGGGGTGGTCAACGTGCTCCCTGCTCCGGTGCTGGTGCCGAGTCCGTCGGCGCGGTGTGCAGGGCGGCGAGGAAGGCGGTCCTCGTCCCCTGGAGTGCGTCGTGCAGCGGGGTGCCGTCGTCGGCGTCGAACCAGGCGCGGGCCGCCGTCCGCACGAGGGCCTGCGCGGCCGCCGCCGTCGCCGTGCAGCCGGTGTCGGGCGCGGCCAGCCCGCGCCGGCGGGCCAGCAGGCCGGCGATCTCCTGCTCGGAGGAGACCTCCCGCGCGATGTGGGCGGCCAGCAGCCGCGGCTCCCGCTCGGCGAGGGCGACGACGGTCTGCAGGCCGGCCCGGCCCACCTCGTCGAACTGCGGCGTCGGGTCGAGCAGGTCCAGGAGGTCGGCCAGCAGGTCCCCGGTGGGGCCGCCGGCGACGAAGGCGGCCCGGCCCTCCGGCGTCCCGACCTGCGGCTGCGGGCCGAGGACGGCCTGCTCCTTGGACTCGAAGTAGTTGAAGAAGGTCCGCAGGGAGACGCCGGCGCGGCCGCAGACCTGCTCGACCGTCACGCCGTCCAGGCCGTGGGTGAGCACCAGCTCCCGGGCCGCCTCGGTCAGCCGGCGCCGGGTGTCGGCCTTCTTGCGCTCCCGCAGCCCGCCCTCATCGTGCACGCCGTGCAGCTTTGCACACCGTGCACGAAAACGCGCGCGCCTGTGGGCGAGTCCACAGGCGCCGGATCAGTCCTCCAGGACCCAGACGGCGCTGTTCGGCGGCAGGACGACGCTGTCGCCGGACTGCCGGACGCCGGTGGTCGAGGCCAGCAGCACGCTGCCCGGGCAGGCCGTGAGCGCCGACTCGGCGCCCATGTTGACCACGCACCGCACGGTCTCGCCGGACCCGGTGCTGCGCACGGTCAGGACGTCGCCCTGCGTGGTGACCGTCGCCTCGCCGGAGCCGAACGCGGGGTGGGCCTTGCGCAGGGCCAGCGCCCGCCGGTGCAGCGTGAGCGCCGACCCGCCCTGGCCGGCCTGCAGCGACACCGCGTGCCGGCGCCAGTCCCGGGGGATGGGCAGCCACGGCTCGGCGGCGCCCCCGGCGGAGAACCCGACCCCCGGGGTGGTGTTCCACGGCATCGGGACGCGGCAGCCGTCCCGCCCGGCCCGGGCGCCGCCGCTGCGGAAGAAGATCGGGTCGCGCTTGGCCTCGTCCGGGACGACCGCCTGCGGCAGGCCCAGCTCGTCCCCGGCGTAGAGGTAGGCCGACCCGGGCAGGGCCAGCAGCAGGAGGGCCGCGGCGCGGGCGCGGGTGCGGCCGATCGTCCCGCCGCCGAAGCGGGTGACCTGGCGGTCCTTGTCGTGGTTGCCCAGCACCCAGGAGACCGGCGCGCCGACGCCACCGAACGCGTCGAGCGCGGAGGTGATCGCCTCGGCGAACGACCCGGTGTCCCACGGCGACTTGAGCAGCCGGAAGGACAGCGACTGGTGCATCTCGTCGGGCCGCGAGTACAGCGCGACCTGCTCGAGGTCGGCCAGGCAGACCTCGCCGACCAGCATGGTCTCCGGGTACTCGTCGCAGATGGCCCGCCAGCGCCGCCACACGTCGTGCACCTCGGGCTGGTTCCAGGTCATGGCCTGCTCGGGGCCGTGACCGAACAGCGTGGGGGAGTAGGCCCCGGGGTTGTCCCGCAGCTGCGCGTCCTTGAACAGCCCGTAGGCCACGTCCACCCGGAAGCCGCTGACCCCGCGGTCCAGCCAGAACCGCAGTGTCTCCTCGAAGTCGGCGGCGACGGCCGGGTCGCGCCAGTTCAGGTCGGGCTGCTCGGGGGCGAACAGGTGCAGGTACCAGCGCCCGTCCGGGGTGCGCGACCAGGCCGGCCCGCCGAAGAGCGACTGCCAGTTGTTCGGCGGCTCCTCCGACGGCGGCGCGAAGTGGTAGCGGCCGGCCTCGGGGCAGTCCGGGTCGGCGAGCGCCGCCTGGAACCACCGGTGCCGGTCGGAGGTGTGGTTGGGGACGACGTCGAGCACGACCCGCAGGCCCAGCCGGCGGGCGTCGGCCACCACGGCCTCGAGGTCGGACACGTCGCCGTAGTCGGGGTCCACCGCCCGGTAGTCGACGACGTCGTAGCCGCCGTCGGCACCCCCGGAGGGGTAGTGCGGGTTGATCCAGACCGCGTCCACGCCGAGCCAGGCCAGGTAGGGCAGTCGCTGGCGCAGGCCCCGCAGGTCGCCGATCCCGTCGCCGTCGCTGTCGGCGAAGGAGCGCAGGTACACCTGGTAGACGACCGCGTCCCGCCACCACGGGGCGGGGGCCGATGCGGGGGCGACCCGGGGCTGGGGTGCGGTACGCGCGAGGGAGAGGCGGCGTGCCATGACCGCACTATCGGCTTCCGCCCCCCGGGAACTGTGCGTCAGGTCCCACGAAGTGGTGAGGCTCCGCTGGCAGGTCTCGCCAACCGCCCAGGTCGGCTGTGACGGCTGTGACCAGGGGGATCATCCGGTTCGGAGCCGGGTACGCACCGGGCGGCCAGCGAGGCACGCACCCGACGGAGGACGCGTGATGGAACCCGATCCCCGGCCCGGTGAAGAGGACGTCGACCGCGACGACGCCGAGGCGCTGACGCGGGCGCAGGGCGGTGGGGACAGCGACGCCCCGGACGCCGGCAGCACGACGGGCACGGGTGCGGCCGGCGGCTTCGTCGGCCGCGTCGCGGGGGGCGACGACCCCGGGGACGCCGGTGAGAGCGGCGCCGAGCGGCGGGCGGCCGCGGGGCAGGACTGACTACTCGCGGGCGCTGTCTCATCGCGCGGGCGCCGCCTACTCGCGCGGGCGCCGCCGGATCCTCGATCCGAGCCAGGTCAGCGGGTCGTACTTGCGGTCCACCACGCGCTCCTTGAGCGGGATGATCCCGTTGTCGGTGAGGTGGATGCCCTCCGGGCAGACCTCGCTGCAGCACTTGGTGATGTTGCAGTAGCCCAGCCCGAACTCCTCCTGCGCGGCGTTGCGGCGGTCGCGCACGTCCAGCGGGTGCATGTCCAGCTCGGCCAGCCGGATGAGGAACCGCGGCCCGGCGAAGGCGCGCTTGTTCTCCTCGTGGTCGCGGATGACGTGGCAGGTGTCCTGGCACAGCCAGCACTCGATGCACTTGCGGAACTCCTGCGGGCGCTCGACGTCCACCTGCTGCATGCGGTGGTTGCCGTCGGGGTCGCGGGGCCGCGGGGTGAACGCCGGGATCTGCGCGGCCTTCTCGTAGTTGTAGGACACGTCGGTGACCAGGTCGCGGATCACCGGGAAGGTCCGCAGCGGGGTGACGGTGACCGTCTCGTCCTCGGCGAAGGTGCTCATCCGGGTCAGGCACATCAGCCGCGGGCGGCCGTTGACCTCGGCGCTGCAGGACCCGCACTTGCCGGCCTTGCAGTTCCACCGGACGGCGAGGTCCCCGGCCTGGGTCGCCTGCAGCCGGTGGATGACGTCGAGGACCACCTCGCCCTCGTTGACCGGGACGGTGAAGGTCTGCAGCTCCCCGCCGGACGCGTCGCCGCGCCAGACCCGGAAGGTGGCGTCGTAGCCGCCGCTGCTCTGCTGCCCGCCCTCGTCGATCGCCCTCACACTCGGCTCGGCCGTCTCGGTCACGAGTCCTCCTCGCTGGCGCTCGTCGGACTCGTGTCCGGCGGTGCTGCGTCTCTGCGTGACCTCGCGAGCTCGGTCACGTGTCCTCCTCGCTGGCGCTCGTCGGACTCGTGTCCGGCGGTGCTGCGTCTCTGCGTGACCTCGCGAGCTCGGTCACGTCTGCTCCTCGAAGATCTCGGCGAGCTCGGGCGGCATCTCCGGCAGCGCCTGCCGGGTCACGGTCACCCCGCCGTCCGGCGTCCGGGTGCAGACGAGGTTGGTCCGCGCCCACTCGGCGTCGGCGGCGGGGAAGTCGTCGCGGGTGTGCCCGCCGCGGCTCTCCTCGCGCGCCAGCGCCGCCCGCGCGATGCACTCGCTGACCACCAGCATGTGCGGCAGGTCCAGGGCGATGTGCCAGCCCGGGTTGTACTGGCGGTGGCCCTCGACGGAGAGCGCGGCGACCCGCTGCTTGAGCGCCGCGATCCGCTCCAGCGCCTGCTCCATCTCCGGCTCGGTGCGGATGATCCCGACCAGGTCGTGCATCGTCTGCTGCAGCTCCTGCTGCACCGTGTAGGCGTTCTCCCCGCCCTCCCGCTCGAAGGGCGCGAGCGCCGCGGTCGCCGCGTCGGCCAGCGCCGCGTCGGCCAGCTGCACCAGGCCGGCCCGCTTGTGCGCGTGCTCGGCGGCGGCCACCCCGGCGCGCCGGCCGAACACCAGCAGGTCCGACAGCGAGTTGCCGCCCAGCCGGTTCGAGCCGTGCATGCCGCCGGCGACCTCGCCGGCCGCGAACAGGCCCGGGACCCGGGCGGCCGCGGTGTCGGGGTCGACCTCCACCCCGCCCATCACGTAGTGGCAGGTGGGCCCGACCTCCATCGCCTCGGCGGTGATGTCGACGTCGGCCAGCTCCTTGAACTGGTGGTACATCGACGGCAGCCGCCGGCGGATGTAGTCGGCCGAGCGGCGCGAGGCGATGTCGAGGAAGACGCCGCCGTGCGGGGACCCACGGCCGGCCTTGACCTCGCTGTTGATCGCGCGGGCCACCTCGTCGCGGGGCAGCAGCTCCGGCGGTCGGCGGTTGTTCTTCTTGTCCTCGTACCAGCGGTCGGCCTCGTCCTCGGTCTCCGCGGTCTCCTTGCGGAAGAAGTCCGGGATGTAGTCGAACATGAAGCGGTTGCCCGACGAGTTCTTCAGCACGCCGCCGTCGCCGCGGACGCTCTCGGTCACCAGGATCCCGCGCACCGACGGCGGCCAGACCATGCCGGTCGGGTGGAACTGCACGAACTCCATGTTGACCAGCGAGGCGCCGGCCTGCAGCGCCAGGGAGTGGCCGTCGCCGGTGTACTCCCAGGAGTTCGAGGTGACCTTGTACGCCTTGCCGATCCCGCCGGTGGCCAGCACCACCGAGGGCGCCTGCCAGGCGACGAAGCGGCCGGACTCCCGCCAGTAGCCGAACGCGCCGGTGACGCCGTCGGGGTCGGTGAGCAGCCGGGTGACCGTGCACTCCATGTAGACGTCGATGCCGAGCGCGACGGTGCGCTGCTGGAGCGTGCGGATCAGCTCGAGCCCGGTGCGGTCGCCGACGTGGGCGAGGCGGGCGTACCGGTGGCCGCCGAAGTCGCGCTGGCTGATCAGCCCGTCGGGGGTGCGGTCGAACAGCGCGCCCCAGTCCTCGAGCTCGTGCACCCGGTCGGGCGCCTCCTGCGCGTGCAACTGGGCCATGCGCCAGTGGTTGAGCATCTTCCCGCCGCGCATGGTGTCCCGGAAGTGCACCCGCCAGTTGTCGTCGGGCCAGGCGTTGCCCATGGCCGCGGCGATCCCGCCCTCGGCCATCACCGTGTGCGCCTTGCCCAGCAGGGACTTGCAGACCACGGCGGTCCGCGCGCCCTCCTCGTGGGCGGCGATGGCGGCCCGCAGCCCGGCCCCGCCGGCGCCCACGACGACGACGTCGTAGTCGTGCCTCTCGAGCTCCATCAGAAGAACCTCAGATCCGAGATCGTGCCGGTGGCCAGGAGGAAGACGTAGAAGTCGGCGAAGGCGACGCCGAACAGCGAGATCCACGCGTACTTCATGTGGTTGCCGTTGAGCCGCGAGACGAGCGTCCAGGCGCGGTACCGCAGCGGGTGCCGGGAGAAGGAGTTGAGCCGGCCGCCCACGACGTGCCGGCAGGAGTGGCAGGACAGCGAGTACAGCCACAGCAGGGCGGCGTTGGCCAGCAGCACCAGCGTGCCCAGGCCCATGTGCCCCCAGGCGCCGGTCTCGTCCCGGAAGGCCAGGACGGCGTCGTAGGTGAGGACGACGTTGAACAGCAGGCCCAGGTAGAAGAAGTACCGGTGCACGTTCTGCCCGATCAGCGGGAAGCGGGTCTCGCCGGTGTAGCGCCGGTGCGGCTCGGCGACCGCGCAGGCCGGCGGGGAGAGCCAGAACGAGCGGTAGTAGGCCTTCCGGTAGTAGTAGCAGGTCAGCCGGAAGCCCAGCGGGACGACGAGGATGTAGATCGCCGGCGAGATCCACGACGGCCCGGTGAACAGCTCGGGGAACGTGTCGCCCTCGCAGCCGGTGGTGATGCACGGCGAGTAGAAGGGCGAGATGTAGGGCTCGCTGAAGTAGTACGCGTTCTGGAAGGCGCGGAACGTCGAGTAGACGACGAACAGCAGCAGCGCGACGACGGTGATCGCCGGTTGCACCCACCAGCGGTCGGTGCGCAGCGTCCGGGCCGCGATCGACGCGCGGCGCGGAGCCGGTCCGCCGTTGCCGTTCCCCGGGCTCACCGACCCGGTGCCGCGGGGCGCGGTGGCGGTCACGGCGCCGTGCGGTCCGACCCGGCGCCCGCGCGCGCGGCGGTGCGCCTGCGCTCCCCGACCTCGATCGGCTCCCCGACCTCGAGCTGCTCCAGGGACATCGCTGCCTCCAGGTGCTGGTGGCCCGCCGGCGCGGCGGTGGAGCGCAGTCGACCACGGACGCGCTGCCGGGGGAAGGCCTTTGTCGGCGTCCGTCGTCGGTGCTGCTGCTCAGCCCAGCCGCCGCCAGGTGCGACCGTGCCGGGCGATGAGCGCGGCTGCCTCGGGCGGGCCCCACGTGGCCGCTTGGTACAGCGGGATTGGCTGCGGGTCGGCCTCCCAGTACCGCAGCACCGGGTCGACGATCCGCCACGACCGGCCCACCTCGTCGGCCCGGGTGAACAGGGTCGGGTCGCCGATCAGGGCGTCGAGGATGACCCGCTCGTAGGCGTCCGGGGACTGCTCCTCGAAGCTCTCGTAGGAGAAGTCCATGGACGCCTTCTGCACCCGGAACGCGTGCCCGGGCACCTTCGCCCCGAACCGGAGGCTGAGCCCCTCGTCAGGCTGCACGCGGACGACGAGCGCGTCGGGCTCCAGGTGCGCGGCGGTCCCGGGGAACAGCGGCAGCTGCGGTGGCCGGCGGAACTCGATGGCGACCTCGGTGACCCGTGCGGGCAGCCGCTTGCCGGTGCGCACGAAGACCGGCACGCCCGTCCACCGCCAGTTGTCGATGTCCAGCCGCAGCGCGACGAAGGTCTCCGTCGAGCTCAGCGGGTCCACGCCCGGCTCGTCCCGGTACCCGGGCATCAGGTCCTCGCGGGTGCCCCCGCGGGTGTACTGGCCACGCACCGCGTTGGCGGCGATGTCGGCCGGGTCCTCCAGCGGCCGGATGGCGCGCAGCAGCTTCACCTTCTCGTCCCGGATCGCCTCCGCGCGGAAGGAGGTCGGGGGCTCCATGAGGAACAGGGAGAGGACCTGCAGGACGTGGTTCTGGACGATGTCGCGCATCGCCCCGGCCGTCTCGTAGAAGCCGCCGCGGCTGCCGACGCCGATCGTCTCGGCGACGGTGATCTGCACGTCGTCCACCCAGGTCCGGTTCCAGATCGGCTCGAACACGGAGTTGGCGAACCGCAGCGCGAGCAGGTTCTGCACCGTCTCCTTGGCCAGGTAGTGGTCGATGCGGAAGATCTGCTCCTCGTCGAACGCCGAGGTCAGGTCCGCGTACAGCGCCCGGGCGCTGTCCTCGTCCCAGCCGAACGGCTTCTCGATCACCGCGCGGACGAAGTCGCCGTTCGCGGGCCGGCTCAGCCCCGCCTTGCCGAGGCTGGTCGCGATCGGGCCGAACAGCCGCGGGGGAGTGGCGAAGTAGTACACCCGGTTGCCCGCGGTGCCGCTGTCGCGGTCGCACGAGCCGAGCACCTCCGCCAGCCGGGCGTGGGTCGCGGGGTCGTCGTAGTCGCCGGCGACGTACCGGGCGCCGGCCGTGAGCGCGGCCCAGCGGGCGTTGCCCTCCCCGGGGGCCCGCTCACGGCAGTACGCCCGGAACTGCTCGTCGTCCATCGGCGTCCGGGCGACGCCGACCAGGGACACCTCCGCCGGGAGGGCGCCGTACCGGGCGAGCTGCTCGACCGCCGGCAGGAGCTTGCGCGCGGTCAGGTCGCCCGAGGCGCCGAAGATGACCAGTGCGCAGGGCGGTGACCGCCGGTCGGAGTCGGTCGTCATGGGTGGGGCACCCCCTCCGCGGGGCCGGCGGGGACGGTGCCCGTCGCGCCGGGATGGGGCCGTTTCTACTCCCGGCGCAGGGGGTGCGGAAGGACGGCGGGCTGCTGGGGCAGGGTGTTCGGCATAGCATCCCTGCCCGTGAGGCCCTTCCTGCTGCTGGCCTCACGGGCCGAGGACGTCGCCGCGGACGAGGAGTACGCGGCGGTGCTGCGCCTGACGGGGCTCTCCGAGGGGCAGCTGCGGCGCATCCGCGTGGAGGCCGGTCCGCTGCCGGAGCTCGACCTCGACGACTACGCCGGGATCGTCCTCGGCGGCGGGCCGTTCAACTCCAGCGACCCGGTCGAGGGCAAGTCCGACGTCCAGCGCCGGGTCGAGGCCGAGCTCGCCGCGCTGCTCGACCAGGTCGTCGCCCGGGACCTGCCCTTCCTCGGCGCCTGCTACGGCGTCGGGACGCTCGGCGTGCACCAGGGCGGCGTGGTCGACCGGACCTACGGCGAGCCGATCTCCTGCGTGCCGATCGAGCTGACCCCCGCCGGACGTGCCGACCCGCTGCTGGCCGGGGTGCCGGACGTCTTCGACGCGCTCGTCGGGCACAAGGAGGCCTGCCGTGTGCTGCCGCCGTCCGCGGTGCTGCTGGCCACCTCGGCGACGTGCCCGGTGCAGATGTTCCGGGTGAAGAGCAACGTCTACGCGACCCAGTTCCACCCCGAGCTCGACGTCGCCGGCATCGTCACCCGGGTGCGGGTCTACCAGCACGCGGGCTACTTCCCGCCGTCGGAGATGGACGAGCTCATAGCCCGCCTCTCGCTGGCGGTGGTGAACGAGCCGGGCCGGATCCTGGCCAACTTCGTCGCGCGGTACGCCTGACGACAGCCGGGGGAGCCGCGCAGCGAGGAACGAGCGGGGAGCGGCCTGAGGCGCGGAGTCAGGCAGGTGCGCCTACGAGCCGTCAGCACTGCCTGCCCACGACCGACCGCGGCAGCGCGACGGGCGCCTGACCGACGGCAGCAGCGCGACGGGCACCCGACCCACCGGCCGCACGCCGAGCGGCGCCGCCTCCCTACGGAGGCGGTGCCGGTCGCGTGCGGGCCCCGTGCATCGACCAGGGGCGTGCTGCAGCCAGGCCGCGGCGGGCCCGGGGTGGGTCAGGCGGCGGCGGGGAGCAGCGGGCCGGTGTGGATCGGAGTGCCGTCGGGGCGCCAGGTGCGCCATCGGCCGTCGGGTTGTCGCTCGACGCGGAAGCCGTGGTGGACCTTGGTGTGGTGCCGCTCGCACAGCAGCGCGGAGTTCTCCAGCGACGTGTGGCCGCCGTTGATCCACTCCAGCACGTGGTGCACGTCGCACCACCAGGTGGGAGCGCCGCAGCCGGCGAACACGCAGCCGCCGTCGCGGACCTCCGCGGCGCGGCGGATGTGCGGTGGGACCAGGCGGAGGGTGCGGCCGTAGTCCAGTGGCCGCCCGTCGGGGCCGAGCACGATGCGGGTGAGCTGTCCGTCGCAGGCCAGCCAGCGGGCGCGGGCGGCGGAGAGGGTGGCGCCGAAGCCGGTGTCGGCCGCGCCGCGGCCGGTGCCGGGGTCGACCAGGTCGGCCAGGGCGACCTTGACCAGCACGTGCGGCTTGTGTCCGCGCAGCTGCGGCAGCGACCCGGCGGCCAACTGGTTGTCGCACAGCTGCACCAGCGCGTCGGCCAACTGCTGCGGCCGGGAGCGGTCATCGCCGGCGCACCGGCCGGCCTGCACCACCGACTCCAGCGCCGCGGCCAGCTTCTCCCCGCCCACCGCATCGAGGTCGAACCGGCCGGTGATGCTGCCGTCGGCGTGGCGGGCGATGGCCAGCCGCCGCTCCTCGGTGGGATTGGGCTCGGGTCCGTCGGGGTCGAGGCGGGCCAGGTAGTGGTGCACCACCTGGCGCAGCTCGTCGTGCGGCCGCTGCGCGGCCACGTCGGCCAGCACCGCGTCGACCTCGCCGAGGTCGACTCCGGCGGCGGCCGCGGCGGCCTGCGGCTGCGGGCGGGTGACCGGCTCGATGAGTGCGACCTGGCCCTCGGTCACCGCGCCGGCGGCGAACG
This sequence comes from Geodermatophilus sp. SYSU D00965, assembly GCF_054050075.1. Taxonomy (NCBI): domain Bacteria; kingdom Bacillati; phylum Actinomycetota; class Actinomycetes; order Geodermatophilales; family Geodermatophilaceae; genus Geodermatophilus; species Geodermatophilus sp. SYSU D00965. The sequence continues at coordinate 38,203 of NZ_JBJGYQ010000015.1, forward strand.
CCGCCGCCACCGCCGGCAGGTGTTCCAGCGCCCGGCCGGCGCGGACCACCCGGCCGGCCTCGGCCACCGACAGGTGCCCGTGCCCGCGCAGCCACGACGCCATGCTCTTGAGCCCGTCGAACTCCGCCGCGCCGGTGCCCTCGCACTCGGCCACCGTGCGCGCCACCTCGGCGGCCAGCCGGTTCTGCGCGGCCAGCAGCCCGCGCAGCCGGACCAGCAGCGCCGGCCCGAACAGCGGCGCCAGCTCCTCCCCGCCCAGGGCGTCGAGGTCGTCGGCCAGCGCCCGCAGCGCCTCCGGCAGCTCGTCCACGACACCTCCCCAGCGGTTCGATCAGGCGTTCGAAGCCTACCGCCGCAAGGACCCCGCCGCAGACTGAATCTCCAGGTTAGACGGCTGTCCACAGGGTCTGCCCGGGGCTTGACATGGGCCTGCCGGAGTGCGGATCGGGACCTCAGCCGCGCCCGAAGCCGCCGCGCCCGCCGCCGTCGAACAGCACCTCACCCAACACCCAGCCGAACAGGAAGAGCAGACAGACGGCGGCCGCGACCGCCACCACCACCCGACCCGAGGACAACCGGGCACCCGGGCCGGTCAGGGACGCCCGCAGCTGCTCGACGGCCATGGTCGCCAGGGGTCGCCACCCGGGTGCGGCAGGTGCGGAGGACGCGGGCGGGAGGTCGGCGGTCAGCGGCTCGAGGTCCCGCCGGTGGACGGCGCCGAACGCGGCGGCCATCCGCTCACTGCCCTCGTCCGGGGGGAGCAGCCCGCGGGCGACGGCGTCCTGCAGGACGCCGACCGTGGCGAACCGGTCGGCGTCCGAGGCGCGCATCGCCGGCGCGGACCCGGGCGGGGGCGACGTCGGCGGTGCGGGCGGGACCGAGCCGTCCGTGCCGGTCAGGGGTGGCATGGGCCTGCTCCTCTCGGGGCTGCGACGCAGGAGACGGGCAGCCTGACCCCGCCACCTGTGACGGGCCTGTGAGCCCCGTCGTCCCGGGGTCCAGCGATCTCCATCCCGGCGTCCAGCCGACGTCCAGACCCGCAGCTCACCGTGGGCCCATGACAACCGCGACCGCCCGTCGGCTGTCGCTGCGGGCCCGGCTGCTGGCGGTGTTCCTCGTGCCGCTCGCGGTGGTGGTGGCCGTCGTCGGCGCCGTCGCCACGACCGTGCTGCACGACCAGATGCTCGACCAGGTCGACACCCGGCTGGCCGCCGCCGTCGACCGCTCGGCGCACGCCGACGCGGGCGGGCCACCCGGGGGCTGGGACGACGTCGGCCCGGACTTCCTGGCCACGCCGGGGCAGGGCGACGGCACGCTCGGGGCCCGGGTCGAGGACGGCGCGGTGACCGAGGCCGCGGTGATCACCGCCAGCGGCGAGGCGCGGCTGCTGACCGGACCGCAGCAGGAGGTCCTCGCGGACGTGCCCGCCGACGGCGGGCCGCGCACCGTCGACCTGGGTGCCGACCTGGGGGAGTACCGCGTGGTCGCGACCGCGGGCGCCGACGGGGACGTGCTGGTCACCGGCCTGCCCCTCGGGCCGACGCACAGCGCGCTGCTCCGGCTGGTCGCCGTCGAGGTCGGCGTCGGGCTGCTCGGCCTGCTGGCCGCGGCGGGAGCGGGGTTCGTGGTCATCGGCCGCACGCTGCGGCCGCTGCACCGCGTCGCCGCCACCGCCGGCCGGGTGGCCGAGCTGCCCCTCTCCAGCGGCGAGGTGCGCCTGGCCGAGCGCGTGCCCGCCGCCGACACCGACCCGCACACCGAGGTCGGCCGGGTGGGCACCGCCCTCAACCGCCTGCTGGACCACGTCGAGGAGTCGCTGGCCGCCCGGCAGGCCTCCGAGACCCAGGTCCGGCAGTTCGTCGCCGACGCCAGCCACGAGCTGCGGACGCCGGTCACCTCCATCCGGGGCTACGCGGAGCTGGTGCGCCGCAGCAGCAGCGAGGTGCCCGACGACGTGGCCCAGGCGCTGCGCCGCGTGGAGGCCGAGGCCGTGCGGATGTCGGGGCTGGTCAACGACCTGCTCCTGCTGGCCCGGCTGGACGCCGGCCGGGAGCTGGCCAGCGAGCCGGTCGACCTCACCGCGCTGGTCATGGACACCGTCAGCGACGCGCACGCCGCGGGTCCGGCGCACGCCTGGCGCGTCGACCTGCCCGCCACCGCCGTCCTCGTGCCGGGCGACGACAGCCGGCTGCACCAGGTGCTGGCGAACCTGCTGGCCAACGTCCGCACCCACACCCCGCCGGGCACCACCGCCGTCACCCGCCTGCGGGCCGAGGACGGGACCGCGGTGCTGCAGGTCGTCGACGACGGCCCGGGGATCCCGCCGGACCTGCTCGGCTCGGTCTTCGAGCGGTTCGCCCGCGGGGACTCCTCGCGGTCGCGGACCGCGGGCAGCACCGGCCTCGGCCTGGCCATCGTCCGCGCCGTCGTCACCGGGCACGGCGGAACGGTCACCGTCGACAGCGTGCCGGGCCGGACGGCGTTCACCGTCCGGCTGCCGCACGCCACCGTCGCCCAGCCCGACCTCGACCCCGACCTCGACACCGCCGCCGTCGGCTGACCGCCGCCCCGTCCGACCATCGACCCTGGCCGCGAGCCGGGGCAGACTGCGGGGACACGCGCCGGCCGGCCTCCCGGGAGCCCGGCGCACGCGACGGTGGGAGGCGGCACGATGGCCCGAGCGCCGCTCGCTCCCGAGGGCGGCCTGCGCATGGGCACCGCGCGCGGCCGGTGGGTCCTGCTCGCGACGGTGCTCGGCTCGGGCCTGGCGCTGCTCGACGCGACCGTCGTCAACGTCGCGCTGGAGCGCATCGGCGCCGACCTCGGCGCCGGCTTCTCCGGCCTGCAGTGGACGGTCAACGCCTACACCTTGACCCTGGCCTCGCTCATCCTGCTGGGCGGCTCCCTCGGCGACCGGTTCGGCCGGCGGCGGGTGTTCCTGGTCGGCGTCGTCTGGTTCGCCGCGGCCTCGCTGCTGTGCGGGCTGGCGCCGAACGTGGCGACGCTGATCGCGGCCCGCGCCCTGCAGGGGGTCGGCGGCGCGCTGCTCACCCCGGGCAGCCTGGCGATCATCTCGGCGTCCTTCCACGGCACCGACCGGGCCGCGGCGGTCGGCGCGTGGTCCGGGCTGGGCGGGGTCGCCGGGGCGATCGGACCGTTCGTCGGCGGCTGGCTGGTCGAGTGGAGCTGGCGCGCGGTCTTCCTCGTCAACCTCCCGCTGGCCGTGGGGATCGTCGTCGTGGCCCTCCGGCACGTGCCCGAGACGCGCGACCCCGAGGCCTCGCCACGGCTGGACTGGACCGGGACGGCGCTGGTCGCCCTCGGCCTGGGCTGCCTCACCTACGGGCTGACCGCGGCGGGGGAGCCGGGCAACGGGGCGACGGCGGTGGCCTGGTGCGTCGCCGGGGTCCTGGCCCTCGCCGCCTTCGCCGTCGTCCAGACGCGCACCCCGGACCCGCTGGTGCCGCCGGTCCTCTTCCGCAACGCGCAGTTCACCGCGGCCAACGGGGTCACCCTGCTGGTCTACGCCGCGCTGGGTGCGCTGTGGGTGCTGCTCGTGCTCCAGCTGCAGGTGGTCGCGGGCTTCTCGCCGCTGCTGGCCGGCACCGCGCTGCTGCCGGTGACCGTGCTGATGCTGCTGTTCTCCGCGCGCGTCGGGGCGCTGGCCCAGCGGATCGGACCGCGGGCGCTCATGACGGCCGGCCCGCTGGTCTCCGCCGTCGGCGTGCTGCTGATGCTGCGCATCGGGCCCGACGCCTCGTACCTCACCGACGTGCTGCCCTCCACCGTGGCGTTCGGCGCCGGGCTCACCCTCCTGGTGGCGCCGCTGACGGCCACGGTGCTGGACTCGGCCGCCGACCGGTACGCCGGCGTCGCCTCGGGGGTGAACAACGCCGTCGCCCGGGCCGCCGGCCTGCTGGCGGTGGCGGTCGTCCCGGTGGTGGCCGGGATCAGCGGCGAGGACTACGCCGACCCGGTCGCGTTCACGGCCGGCTTCCGGACGGCGGTGCTGGTCAGCGCCGGGCTGCTCGTCGTCGGCGCGGTGGTGTCGGCCGCGGCCATCCGCCGTCCGCTCGGTGCGGAAGAACGACACGACGACCTGCGGTTGGCGGAGTGTCCGCACTGTGCCGTGACCGGGCCGCAGCTGTGCCCGGTCACCGAGGAGGGAACCCGGTGACCGCCACCGCCGAACGCCAGACCAGCCCCGGCGGGGGCGGCCTGCTCGCCCGCGTGGCCCCGCTGCGCCGGCGGCTGCGCACCGAGGCCGGCAGCGCGGGGCTGCTGCTGCTCGCCACCGTGGTGGCGCTGCTGTGGGCCAACTCCCCGGTGGGGGACAGCTACGACGCCTTCTGGCACACCGAGCTCGCCATCTCGGTGGGCGGCGCCGAGCTCGCGCTGGACCTGCAGCACTGGGTCAACGACGGCCTGATGGTGTTCTTCTTCTTCGTCGTCGGGCTGGAGATCAAGCGCGAGCTGGTGATGGGGGAGCTCACCGACCGGCGGCGGGCGGCGGTGCCGGCGCTGGCCGCGGTCACCGGGCTGGCCGTCCCCGCGGTGGTCTACGCCGCGTTCAACCTCGGCAGCCCGGCGGCGTCGGCCTGGGGCGTGGTCATCTCCACCGACACCGCCTTCCTGCTCGGCGTGCTGGCACTGGTCGGCCCGGCCTGCCCCGCCCAGCTGCGGCTGTTCCTGCTGACCCTGGCCATCGCCGACGACGTCGGTGCGCTCAGCGTGATCGCGCTGTTCTACACCGAGGAGCTCGCCGTCGGCCCGCTGCTCCTGGCCGTGCTCGGCCTGGCGCTGATGGCGGGGCTGCGCTACCTGCGGGTGTGGCGCGGACCGGCCTACCTGGTGCTCGGCGTCGCGGTCTGGGTGGCGATGTACGCCTCCGGCGTGCACCCGACCCTGGCCGGCGTCGTCATCGCGCTGGCCACCCCCGCCTACCCGGCCCGGCGGGCGGAGGTGGAGGACGCCGCCCGCCGCACCCGCGCCTACCAGCAGTCGCCCAACCCCGAGTTCGCCCGGCTGGCCCGGCTGTCCATCGACCGGTCGGTGTCGGCCAGCGAGCGGCTGGAGCAGCTGTGGCAGCCGTGGACCAGCTTCGTCATCGTCCCGGTGTTCGCCCTCGCCAACGCCGGCGTCCCGCTCAACGGCGAGACCCTGCGCGCGGCCGCGACCTCGCCGGTGACCCTCGGCGTCGTCGCCGGCCTGGTCCTCGGCAAGCTCGCCGGCATCCTGCTGGGCACCGGCCTGGCGGTCCGCTTCCGCCTGGGCGAGCTCGCGCCGGGGCTGACCGGCCTGCAGCTGGCCGGCGGCGCGGCGCTGTCGGGCATCGGGTTCACCATCTCCCTGTTCATCGTCGACCTCGCCTTCGACGACGAGCTGCTCGCCGACGAGGCGCGGGTCGGCGTCCTGGCCGCGTCGGTGCTGGCTGCGCTGCTCGGGTGGGCGCTGTTCCGGCTCGCCGACCGGCGCCGTCCCCCCGGGGCCGCCGGCCGCCCGGTGCTGCTGGACCCCCCGGTCGACCCCGAGCGCGACCACGTGCGCGGGCCGGTCGACGCGCCGCTGACCCTGGTCGAGTACGGCGACTTCGAGTGCCCGTTCTGCGGCCGGGCCACCGGCACCGTCGAGGAGCTGCGCGCGCGGTTCGGCGACCGGCTGCGCTACGTCTTCCGGCACGTCCCGCTGGTCGACGTCCACCCGCACGCGGAGCTGGCCGCCGAGGCCGCCGAGGCCGCCGCGGCGCAGGGCCGGTTCTGGGAGTTCCACGACCGGCTCTTCGCCGCCCAGGACCGGCTCACCGCCCCGGACCTGCTCGAGCACGCCGCCGCCGTGGGGCTGGACGTGCAGCGCTTCGCCCGCGACCTGGGGGCCAGCCGGTTCGCCCGCCGGGTCGAGGAGGACGTCGAGTCCGCCGAGGCCAGCGGCGTCGGGGGCACGCCCACCTTCTTCGTCGGCGGACTGCGGCACACCGGCCCGTACGACGCCGACACCCTCGCCGCCGAACTGCTCGCCGCGGCGGGGGAGGACGGCCTGCCCTCGGTGGACGACGGTGTCGCCGGGCTGGCGCTGCCGGTGCTGGGCCCTCGGCGGGGCAGCGACCGGCCCGAGCCGTCGCCGGACGCCGTGCAGCCCGTCCCGGCCGACCTGCCCGTGACCCCCGACCGCGGCGGCGCCTACCCCGAGCTCACCGATGCCCAGCTGGCACTGCTGGAACGCCACGGCACCCGGCGCTGGTGCCCGGCGGGCGACACGCTGTTCCGCGAGGGGGACCCCGGCTACGACTTCCACGTCGTCCTGTCCGGCGCGATCGCGATCGTGGAGGACGCCGGCCGGGCCGACCAGCGGGTGCTCTCGGTGCACGGGGCGCGGCGCTTCCTCGGCGAGCTGGACCTGTTCAGCGGCCAGCCGGTGTCGCTCACCGCGCTCGTGATCCGCCCCGCCGAGACCGTCCGGCTGGACCACGACGGGCTGAAGGCGGCGTTCAGCGCGGACCCCGCGCTCAAGGAGATGGTGCTGCGCGCGTTCCTGCTCCGCCGGTCCATGCTGCTCGAGCTGGCCGCGGACCTGCGCATCGTCGGGCGGTCCGGGTCCCCCGACAGCCGCCGGCTCCAGGACTACGCCCGCGACCGGCGGCTGTCGGCGACCTTCGTCGACCTGGACAGCTCCGGGGACGGCGCGGCGCTGCTGACCGAGCTCGGGGTCTCCGAGGAGGACCTGCCGGTCGTGGTCTGGCGGGGAGGGCGCGTGCTGCGCAACCCGTCCGACGCCGAGGTCACCGCGGCGGTGGAGGCGGGGGCCTGACGACGGCGGTCACGTCGGCGACCAGGCCGGCGGCGGCCTCGATCGCCGCCTGCAGGTCGGCGGGGGTGGTGCCGGGCGAGGCCAGGACGGCGTGCGCCCGGCGGGCGGAGTCCGGGGGCGCTGTCGGCAGCCGGCCGGCCGCGGCGACGGCGCCCTCCTCGTTGACCAGCCAGCGGCCAGCGGCGCCGTGCAGGGCGTGCGCGCACAGCCCGACCGCCCGGAACAGGCAGCCGGCGACGTAGGCGGTGTCCCGCCGCGGCGCCGCCTTGGCCGCACCGTGGCGGGGAGCCGGGGCGCCCCGCCACGGGCCTCAGCGCTCGGCCAGGTAGGCGGCCGCGGTCTCCCGCAGCCGGTCGTGCACGCCGTCCACGGCGACGGCGCCGCCGAGGTACCGCTTGGGCAGCTTGGCGACCATCGTGTAGTTGGTGTCGACGACGTTGCCGGCCGGCGCCAGCCCCGCCTGGCTGACCAGCTGGTAGGCGTCCAGCGGGTCCCAGCCGGTCAGCTGGGACGCCCAGCTCACCAGGTCGTGCTGGCTGATCCGGAACGCGTCCTCCAGCGGCCGGACCGACCCGGTCGACATGAGGAACTCGTCGGTCTCCAGCCGCGGCCACGCGGGTGCCGCGCCGCCCTTCACCAGGTCGACCACGACGACCGTGCGCATCGCCGCCTCCACGGCGGTGCCGCACACCTCGCCCTCGCCCTGCCGGCAGTGCCCGTCGCCGAGGGAGAGCAGCCCGCCCGGGGCGTTGACGCCGAAGTACAGCGTCGTCCCGGCCCGGGCCTCGGGGGTGTCCATGTTCCCGCCGTGCGCGCCCGGGGTGATGCTGGCGAACACCTCCCCGCCGGCCGGGGCGACGCCGATGGTGCCGTGCATCGGGTCCAGCGGGAGCTCGACCTCCGGGCCGCCGCGGCGGGGCCGGAACAGGCAGGTACCGCGCTCCCGGTCGACCTCGTAGACCCAGACCAGCTCGTCGAGGGCCTCGTGCAGCATCGCCGTCGAGTGCGTGGTGGTCAGCGCGCCGAAGTGCGGGAACGTCGTCGACACCGCCCAGTCGCGCACCGGCGCGATCTCCACCAGGTGGACGGCGAGGGTGTCGCCGGGCTCGGCGCCCTCCACCGCGATCGGCCCGGTGACCGGGTTGAGGTAGGGGAACTCGCAGACCCGGCTGGGCAGGTCGTCGACCCCGCGCACCCGGCCGCCGAAGCAGTCCTCGGTGGTCAGCTCGACCACGGTGCCCGGGGCGACGGTGACCAGCGGCTCGCCGCCGCCGCCGAAGGTGTAGCGCAGCTGGTCGGCCGACGGCTCGACGGTGACGACCTCCAGGGCCGCGGTCACAGGCCCTCCTCCGCGCTCAGCTCGGCCTCGCGGCCGGTGGCGAGCAGGACGACCAGCAGGACGACGCCGATGCCGAACCACACGAACCCGAGGGTCTGCGCGGCCACCTGCGCGTTGATGACGACGTACACGAGGATCGCGAACCCGATCACCGGGACGGCCAGGTGCAGCCACCAGTTCCGGCTCTTCCGCCGGACGACGTAGTGCACGACCACCGACACGTGCAGCAGCAGGAACGCCGACAGCGCGCCGAAGTTGACCAGCGTGGACAGCAGCGAGATGCCGTCCTCCCGGCTGCTCATGTACAGGCCCAGCACCAGGGAGACCGCGGCGACCAGGAGCGTGGCGTTGACCGGCACGCGGCGGGTCGGGTGCACCTTGCGCAGGAAGCCGGGCAGCTGGCGGTCGCGCGCCATGGCGAACAGCAGCCGCGACGTGGCGGCCTGCGCGACCAGGGAGTTGGCGAAGCCCCACGCGATGGCGGTGGCGATCGCGGTCAGCGTGGACAGCCACGCCCCGCCGGCGACCTCGGCCGCGTCGTAGAACGCCGTCCCGGCCGCGTCGCCCTGCGCGATGAGGGTGTCGGGGTCGGGGACGAGCAGGGCGGCGACCCAGGTCTGGACGATGAACAGCGTCCCGGCCAGCGCCAGCGCCGCGATCATCGCCTTGCCGATGGACCGGGCCGACTCGCGGTTCTCCTCGGCGAGGGTGGAGATGCCGTCGAAGCCGAGGAAGCTCAGCACCGCGATCGACACCGCGCCGAAGACGAGCTCCAGGGAGAAGGTGTCGCTGTTGTAGATCGGCGAGAAGTCGAAGCCGCGGCCCTCGCCCGAGGCCAGGGCGACGATGCCGATCACCAGGAAGATCGCCAGCACGATCAGCTCGGCGACCAGCATGATCTTGTTCACCCGGGCGGTGAACTCGATGCCGAACCAGTTGACGACGGTGTTGAGGACGACGAACGCGACCAGCCAGACCCAGACCGGCACCGACGCCCAGATGGAGTTCATCGCCACGGCGGCGATCAGGTACAGCAGGCCGGGGACGAGCACGTAGTCGAGCAGGATCATCCAGCCGGCGATGAACCCGACCGGCTGGGCGATGCCGCGCCCGGCGTAGGTGTACACCGACCCGGCCATCGGGAAGGCGCGCGACATCTGCGAGTACGAGGCCGCGGTGAACGCCATGGCCAGGCCGCCGATGGCGTAGGCGAGCGCGATCATCCCGCCGGAGGCCTGGAAGACGCTGCCGAAGATGCCGAACGGCGCGATCGGGACCATGAAGATCAGGCCGTAGACCAGCAGGTCGGTGAAGCTCAGCGAGCGCTTGAGCTCCTGCCGGTAGCCGAAGGCCTCGACGCCGGGGTCGCCGGTCGCGGGGATCGGGCCCCGGGCAGCGCCCGGGAGCCGGCCGGCGGGGTCGCCGGCGTTGGTGGTGGTGCGGGGGTCGCTCACGGCTCCTCCTCTCCTCCGGCTCGGGGGCCGGGCGGGGAGAGAGTAGGCCCCATTTGTTTCCAAGTGGAAGCAAGTGGGGTCAGGCGGTGCGCACCTCGGCGAAGGTGAGCCCCTCGGCGCGGGCCAGCCGGGGCCGCGCGGGTGCCGGCCGGGTCGCCGTCCCCGGCCCGGTCGCCGTCCCCGGCCCGGTCGCCGTCCCGGGCCCGGCGAGGGAGACGGCGAGGCGCACGCCGTCGTAGACGCCGCGGGCGTACGCGCAGACGACCGGCGCGGTGGGGCCGGCCCGCCGCGCGTGCCGCTCCTGGAGCGCGAGCTGTCCCTCGTCGGCGGCGCCGTCGGAGGCGGCGAAGGAGGGCATGCAGGCGAACAGCTCGCCGGTGCGGTCGCCGCCGATGGCGTACAGCCCGTTCTCCTCCAGCGCCCCGGACAGCCGCAGCACCCGGCGGGCGAGCCCGCTGCGGGCGAACTCCCGGTTGAAGGCCACCAGGTCCCGGCCGACGAGGCTGAGCAGCACCGCGTCGGCGCGGGTGCGCCGCACCAGGTCGAGCACCGGGCCCGGGTCGTCGGCGCCGAAGGGCACCAGCCGCTCGCCGACCACCTCGGCGCCGAGCTCCCGCAGCACGACCGCCGCCGCCCGGTGCACCGCCTGCGGCCACACGTAGTCGTTGCCGACCAGCACCCAGCGGCGGGCGCGGTGCGCGGTGACCAGCCAGGCCAGCGCGGCGGCGTGCTGGTCGCGCGGGGAGGAGCCGATCCGCAGCACGCCCGGACGGCGGCGGCCGCCCTCGTGCGGCGGGGTGAAGACGTAGCGCACCCGCCCGGCCAGCGCGGCCTCGAGGGCCCGGTGCACGTCGCTGGTGTGGAAGCCGACGAGGACGTCGAAGGCGCCGGCCTGGTGCAGCGCGGCCGCCTCCGCGGCGACCTGCGCCGGCGGGCGGCCGGAGTCGACGGTCACCAGCTCCACCGCGCGGCCCCGCACGCCGCCGCCGGCGTTGGCCTCGTCCGCGGCCAGGCCGGCCAGGTCGAGGGCGGACGGCGCGGTCAGCGCCAGCGGCCCCGACAGCGGCACGGCCAGCCCGATCCGGACGACGTCCGGACGGCGGGGGAGGAGGGTGGCCTCCCACGCGTCCAGCAGACCGGTCGGCTCGGGCACCCGCTGAGTATGGTGCGGCCATGGCCGTCGAGCAGCAGGCGAGCCCGGTGTCGGTGACCCCGTCACTGGTGGAGCTGCTGACGGTCGCCCAGCGTCGGGTGGCCCGCGGGGTCGCGACCGTGCTGGCCGAGGACGGCGCCACGCTCGACGGCTACCGGGTGATGCGCTGCCTGGCCGCCGGGCCCGGGCGGTCGATGGGCGAGCTGGTCGCGGCGCTCTCGCTGCCGGCGCCGACGCTGACCCGGCTGGTCGACGGGCTGGTCGACGCCGCGGAGGCCTACCGGCTGCCCGACCCGGACGACGGGCGCCGCGTCCGGGTGCACCTGTCCGCGCGCGGGCGGACGCGGCTGGCCCGGCTGGCCGCGCTGGTGGGCGCGCACGAGGCCGCGCTGGCCGAGACGCTGGGGTCGGCGCGGGTCGAGTCGCTCGTCCGCGCCCTCAGTGAGCTCGACGCCGCCGACCAGCTGGCCTGACCCTCACTCGGTCGTCGGCGGGAGCAGCCGGGGCACGAACACCTCGTCGATCGGCCGCGGGCCGACGTACTGCCGGCAGGTGCAGGGCACCCAGGCGACCCCGGAGAAGCGGCCGCGCTTGTCGAAGGTGTCGCGGCGCAGCTCGGCGTAGCAGGTGTTGCTCTCGGTGTCGTGCTGGCTGAGCGTGTGCCCGCACCCGCACAGCGGGGCCGGCAGCGCCGGCGGTGCGGGCTTGGAGCGCCGGCTCAGCCGCCCGCCGAGGAAGCCCACGGCGAGCAGGGCCGCGCCGACGAGCAGGCTGACAGGTTCCACCGCGTGCGCTCCTCCCGGGTCGTGCCTGTCGACGGTAACGCGGGAGGAGCCGGCGGTGTCCCCTCAGTCGGCCTTCTTCCCCCGGCCGCTCACCGCGTCGCGCAGGTGGTCCAGCAGGCTGGCGACCGGCCCGAGGACGGTGCGCACCCCCGGCTCGTTCGGGGTCATCGGGTGCGCCCGCGTGGGGGCCATGGCCTTGACCCGTTCCACCTCCCGCGCCATCTCCACCAGCTCGTCGCGGCTGAAGGTCGCGCGCAGCTCGGTGAACATCCGGCTCTCCTCGTGCTCGACGTGGTGCCGGATCTCGCGGATCAGCGTCGCCACCTCGGTGTCGAACGACGGGTCGTCGGGGTCCATCCGCTCCAGCCGCTTCATCGTCTCCTCGGCCTCGGCGTGCTCGTGCTTGGAGTGCTCGGCCTCCTCCTTGTCGACCTGCTCCTCCACACGCGGGTAGACCCGGGTCTCCTCGGCCACCGAGTGCTTGACCAGGCCGATGGTCACCTCGTCGACGAGTTCCCGCTTGCGCCGCAGGGCGTCGGGTCCCGCCTGTCCGAACAACCCCTCGAGCTCGGTGAAGACGCGGTCGAACTCCCGGTGGTCGGCGCTCAACAGCTCGACGACGTCGCGCTGGTCCTGGGTCTGGGTCATGGCGCGCTCCTCCCTTCGACAGGCCCCTTCGGTTCCCTGCTGCGGGCCTGGTCACACCGATCCGGACACCGCCGTCCGATTCACCCGGCCAGGGAGTTTCGCGGGTGTGATCACGGTTACAGGGATGGCGTGGAGTCGTACGCCGTGGGTTTCGCCCGTCCCGACCGCTGGTCACCGGGACGGCCGACCGAGCAGCGCCGTCCGTGGCACGCCGTGGAGGCGCACCGGCCGCCGTCCGAGCTGGACGGCGAGGTCGAGCTGGCCGTCTGCGGCGCGATCGTGCAGGTGTGGGGGTCGCAGCAGTGGGGTCGCGTCGGGGCCGGGCGCACCGCCTGCCCCGAGTGCCGCCGGCTGACCTCGGCGGAGGCCAGGCCGCTCACCGCCGTCGGGTGAGCCCCGCGGTCAGCGGCGCTCGGGGCGGCGGCCGCTGATCGCCGACAGGCCGGTGATCTCGCGTCCCACGATGAGCGCCTGCACCGAGTCGGTGCCCTCGAAGGTGAAGACGGCCTCCATGTCGGCGTGGTGGCGGGCCACGTGGTTGTCCAGCAGGATCCCGTCGCCGCCGAGGACGTCGCGGGCGTCGGCGACGATCGCGCGGGCCTTGGCGGCGTGGTTCATCTTCGCCAGCGACGCCATGGCGGCGGTCATCCGGCCGGTGTCGGCGAGCTTGGACAGCCGCCAGCACATCAGCTGCATCGAGGTGATCTCGGCCAGCATCCGGGCCAGCTTGTCCTGCACGAGCTGGTAGCCGGCGATCGGCGAGCCGAACTGCTCGCGGCGCAGGGCGTGCGCCAGGGCCAGCTCGTAGGAGGCGGTGGCCAGGCCCAGCGCCCGCCAGGCGACGGTGTAGCGGGTCCGGTCGAGGACCTTCGAGACGTCCTTGAACGACGCGCAGTGGGCCAGCCGGTTCTCCGCGGGCACGCGGACGTCGGTCAGCGTGATCTCGGCCTGCCACACCGCCCGCAGCGCCGTCTTGCCGGTCATGACGGTGGCCTCGTAGCCCGGCGTCCCCTTGTCGACCACGTAGCCGCCCACCGCACCGTCCTCGCCGCGCGCCCAGATCAGCACGTGGTCGGCGATCGACCCGTTGCCGATCCACTTCTTCTGGCCGTTGAGGACGTAGCCGTCGCCGTCCTTCCGGGCGGAGGTCTCCAGGCCGACGGCGTCCGAGCCGTGCCGGGGCTCGGTGAGGCCGAACGCGCCGATCTTCTCCATCCGCGCCATGGCCGGCAGCCAGCGCTCGCGCTGCTCCTCGTCGCCGAGCAGCGCGATCGACTGCATGGCCAGGAAGCTGTGCACGCCGTTGAAGGTGCCGATGCTGCCGTCGGCGCGGGCGAGCTCGGCGGCGACCAGGCCGGCCGAGACCGCGCTCATCCCCGGGCAGCCGTACCCCTGGATGGTGCCGCCGGCGATGCCCAGTGCGGCGATCTTGGGCACCAGCTCGAAGGGGAACTCCGCGCGCTCCCAGTAGTCGTTGATCCGCGGCGTCACCTCCGTCTCGCAGAAGGCGCGCACCCGGTCGCGCAGCTCGACCTCCTCCGGCTCGAGGAGCTCCTCCACGGCGTAGAAGTCCGGACTCGTCACGAGCGCCGACGCTAGGGCAGCAAGGGCCGTTCCGGCCTGGTCACCGGCCCAGCAGCCCCCGCAGGTAGGCGGCCTGGCCGAGGTGCTGGAAGTCGTCGCCGATCACGCTGACCAGGCGGACGCCGAGGGTCACCGGCGGGTCCCAGCGGGTGTCCACGACCCGGTCGAGGTCGTCGTCGTCCACGCCGCGGAGGAACTCCGCCGTCCGCGCGGACACGGCCTCGCCGTAGCCCAGCAGCAGCTCCGCCGACGGCACCCGGACGGCGTCCACCTCCTCGGCGCTCATCCCGTAGCCGGTGGCGCCGCGGTCGAGGGGCAGGCCGAACCGGTCGGCCCAGCCCTGTTCGGTCCACACCTGCTCGGTGCCGGCCACGTCGGCGACGTGGTCGTCCTGCACGCGCAGCAGGTGCCAGGCCAGCCAGCCGATCGGGTTGGCGCCGGGGGCTGGGCGGGCGGCGAGGTCCTCGGCGGACAGGCCCTCGACGGTGGCGGAGAAGGTCTCGGCGATCTGCTCGTAGGCGTAGAGGAGGAGGTCGCGGCTGCGCATCAGTCCTCGTCCCCGCTCTCGGGATCGCTCTGCGCCTCGAGGTCGGCGGCCTGCTCGGGCGTCTCCAGCTCCAGCGCGATGTCGCGTGGCTGGGGCCGGTCGGGGGAGGGCGTCGTCATGTCTGCCGAGCGTGCCGCAGGGAGGCCGCGGCCGCGCGCTCAGAACCAGCCGAGCAGGTACCCGGCCAGGGCGGTCAGGCCGGCGAGCACGGCGAGGGTCAGCAGCAGCAGGGTCACGACAGGGACGACGACCCACCGGCGCTTGAACCGCCGGCGGTGGGGCGGAGGGGCGGGCGGGAGCGGGGCCGGTGCGGGCGCCTGCCGCCCGTGCGAGGAGTCCCGGCGCTCCCGCCGGCGCTCGGCGAGGCGGTGGCCGGCGTCCCGGGCCACCGCACCGAGCGCGGTGGCCGAGGCCGACGCGAGGGCCTTGAGGTCCGCGGCGTCGAACCGCTCCACCCGGCTGCCCTCGGGTTGCGGCCGGTCGGCGGCCGGCCGCGGCGGCGTGGACCGCGGCGGCGCCCAGCCCGCAGGCGTGGCCACCTGCGTCAGCGCGGCCTCCAGGTCCCGGCGCGCCTGCTCGGCGGTCGCGCGCCGGGTGGGGTCCTTGGTGAGCAGCCCGCGCAGCAGGGGCTCGAGCGGGCCGGCGCGCACCATCGGCGCGGGCTCCTCGGTGACGACCGCCATCAGGGTGGCCATCGGCTCGCCCTTGGCGAAGGCCAGCCGGCCCTCGACGGCGGTGTAGAGGGTGGCGCCCAGGGACCACAGGTCCACCGGCGGGCGCGGGTACTCGCCGTTGGCCCGTTCCGGGGCCATGTAGGACGGCGAGCCGATGATCGCCCCGGTCGTGGTGATGGCCGAGTCGCCGGTGGCCGTGGCGATGCCGAAGTCGGTGAGGCAGGCGTGCCCGTCGGGGGCGACGAGGACGTTGGCCGGCTTGACGTCGCGGTGGATGATCTCCGCCCGGTGCGCGGCCTCCAGCGCGGAGAGCACGTCGAGGCCGATGCGGGCCACCGCCTCCCACGGCAGGGGCCCCTGCTGGTCGACGATCTGCTGGAGGCTGCACGACTCGACGTGCTCCATCACCAGCCAGGGCCGGCCGTCCTCCTCCACGACGTCGTAGACCGCGGTGACGCAGGGGTGGTCCAGGCGGGCCGCCGTCCGGGCCTCCCGCAGGGTGCGCTCCCGCAGGACGCGCCGCTCCTCCTCGGACAGGTGCAGCGCGAAGGTGACCTCCTTGACCGCGACCGGTCGCTCCAGCTTCAGGTCGGTGGCCCGCCAGACGACGCCCATGCCGCCACGGCCCAGGACCTCGCGCAGCGCATAGCGCCCCGCGACCACCCGATCCGCTGTGGAGGGCTCCGCAGCCATGGGCGGACGGTACGCCCGGGGCGGCGGTTCCGCCGCTGCGCGGCGAACGGGCCGGGCGGCCGCCCGCCCGGCGACGAAGGTCCCTGTCCGGCTGGGGCGGGGGGTGGACATGCTCGGAGCCGGCCGGCGGACCGCGGCGCACGGTGCCCGCGGCCGGGGCGGCCGGGGCGGCCGGGAGGACGTCATGACCGAGCAGGCCGAGGGGAGTCCGGTCCGCGAGCCGCGGGTCGTCGTCGGCGTGGACGGTTCGGACGGGGCACGGGCGGCGCTGGTCTTCGCCCTGGAGGACGCCGGGCGTCGCGGCGTGCCGGTCCAGGTGCTGACCGCCTACCAGCCGCCGGAGAGCTGGATGGACTTCTACGTCAGCGGCGAGTTCCACACCGACCGCGCCGAGCGTGCCGCCGTCGAGCAGGCCGAGGTCTTCGTGGCCGACGTCGTCCGCACGGTGCCGCAGCCGGCGCCGGAGGTGCGCGTGCAGGCGGTCCAGGGGACCGCCGCCGACGTGCTGGTCCGGGAGTCGGCGGGCGCGGACCTGCTCGTGGTGGGCAGCCGCGGGCACGGCGGCTTCTCGACCATGCTGCTGGGCTCGACCGGCATGCAGTGCGTCCTGCACGCGACCTGCCCGGTGACCGTCGTCCACTCGGCGGAGGCGCACCGCCACCGGCTGCGGCTGCGGCGCGAGCACGCGTCCCGGCACCCGGTCCCCTGACCGGGTCCCGGGTCCGGGCGGCCACGCCGGACGACGCCCCGGCGGTCGCCGCGGTGCACGCGCGGGCGGGGCGCGCCGCCTGGTCGTCGTTCCTCGGGGACGTGCTCGCCGAGCCCGAGGTGGACACCTGGCGGCCACGGGTGGCCGAGCCGGGGTTCCTCGTCGCCGAGCGGGACGGGCGGGTCGTCGGCTTCGCGCGCGCTGATGCCGGGACCGGTGAGGTGGCCTACCTGTACGTCGAGCCCGACGAGCAGGGGCGGGGGACCGGGCGGCTGCTGCTGGCCGCCGTGCTCGACCGGTTGCGGTCGGCCGGCCACCGGCGAGCGCGGCTGCGCACCGAGGAGCGCAACACCGGACCGCGCCGCTTCTACGAGTCCGGCGGTTGGCGGGCCACCGGGGAGGTGCTCGAGCGCGAGTGGCGCGGCCACCGGCTCCGGGAGGTCTGGTACGCGCGGGACCTCCCCTGACCGGGCGCTACCGGTCGGGGTCGCCCAGCCAGCGCCGCAGCACCTCGTCCTCGCGCCGCAGCACGACCAGCGCCAGCTCCCGGACGGCGGCCTCCGCCTGCCGGCCGAGCAGCGGTGCGTCGACCTCCGCCTCCCCGGTCACCGTCGAGCGGGTGCCGCCCGCGACGGGGGACAGCCGGCGCTCGGCGCGGATGACCGCGGTCCGGCCGAAGACCTCCGCGCTCACGTGCAGGACGCCGCGGTGGCCGCTGTCGCCGTCGGCGGTCCAGACCCGGCGGTCGACGACGGGGACCTCGCGGCCGACGAACCGGGTGAACACCGCCGGGATGCCCGTGGTGGGGGCCAGCAGCCGCACCGTCGTCCGGGGTCCGTCGTCCTCGGTCGCGGTGTCGACCTCCTCGAGCCGGGCGCCCAGGGCCTGCGCGTAGTCGCGGAGGAAGGACTCGTCGGTGAGGACGGCGAGGACGTCGTCCGGGCCGGCGGGATAGGTGGCGACGTGGTCGATGGGCACGCCGAATCCTCGGCCGTCCCGCGCCGCGGCGCTCGTCGAGCGGCCGGGCCGGCCGTCGGCGGCTCAGCCGGGGGTGCCGTCGACCCAGGTGACCGCCCGGCCCATGAACCGGCCGCGGGTGATCGCCCGGTCCACCTCCTCGACGACCAGGTCGACCAGCCAGCGCACCGGTCCGGTGTGCTGCAGCAGCTCCTCGGTCGGCAGCGCCCGGGGCGTGGACAGCAGGCCCAGGGTGCCGGCCACGGCGGCGAGCGCGGCGTTCTCCGGCGTCCACCCGCGGTCCGGGGGCGCCTCCTCGGCTCGCTCGTCGGCCGTCGTCCGGTCGGCGCGGGTGTCGGTGTAGCGCGTCCCGGGCCACCGCCGGCGCAGCGTCCACGACCCCCGGCGCAGGTGCTCGGCCGCGAGGTCCTCCTGGTCGACCGGGCCCCGGCGCAGCAGCTCGGTGAGCGAGGGGGCGCCGTCGGCCAGCAGCCGGTCGGCCGGCGGGAACCCGGTGGGTCCGTCGTCGAACTCCACGGCGTCCTCGGTCTCCCGCACGCGGCCGCGCAGCGCGAGGTCCACCAGCAGGGTCCCGCGCACCGCCAGCGCCGTCACCAGGTCGTCGGTCAGCCGCCCCCGGTCCAGCGCCAGGCAGGCCAGCCGCATCGAGACCGACTCGTCCCAGTCGTCCATCCGCGCATCCTCGGGCATCGCGGGCCGGCGGTGCTGCGCCTGCTGCACCGGGGGCCCGAACGGTCACCGGCCGTCCCGACACACCACGGCAGGCCCTTCGTCTCTGCTCCCGCCCGGGGAGAACCGGACGAGGCTGGTTCCCCGGCTCCGCACCCGCATCGAGGAGCGCGTCATGGCGTCCGACAGGTCCCTCCTCGCCGCCGTCCGCGAGGCGATCCGCGGCCCCGGCTGGGCGCCCGGGCGGCGTCCCGCCGAGGGGTCGATGCCGCCCCTGGACGGCGCCACCGGGTGGCTGAACTCGCCGCCGCTGACCACCGAGGGCCTGCGCGGCCGCGTGGTGGCCGTCGACTTCTGGACCTACACCTGCATCAACTGGCTGCGCACCGCGCCGTACGTGCGCGCCTGGGCCGAGGCCTACCGGGACGCCGGCCTGGTGGTGCTCGGGGTCCACACCCCCGAGTTCGGGTTCGAGCACGACGAGGGCAACGTCCGCCGGGCGGTGCGGGACCGGGGCATCACCTACCCGGTCGCGATCGACGACGACTACGCGGTCTGGACGGCGTTCGCCAACATGTACTGGCCCGCGCTCTACGTCGTCGACGCGCAGGGGCGCATCCGCTTCACCCACTTCGGCGAGGGCGCCTACGAGGAGTCGGAGGAAGCCATCCGGCAGCTGCTGGGCGAGGCCGGCGCCGGCGACCGGCTCCCCGCACCGGTCACCGTCGAGGCGGCCGGGGGCATCGAGGCCGCCGCCGACTGGGCCGACCTGGGCTCGGCGGAGAACTACCTCGGTGCCGAGCGCACCGAGGGCTTCGCCTCCCCGGAGCCCGCGGTGGCCGGCGTCCCCCGTCGGTACACCGCCCCCGCGCGGCTGGCCACCGGTTCCTGGGCCCTGGCCGGCGGGTGGACGGTGCAGCCGGACGCCGTCCTGCTGGACGAGGCCGGGGGCCGGCTCGTGGCCCGGTTCTCCGCCCGGGACCTGCACCTGGTCCTCGCCCCGCCGGACGGCGGGGCGCGGTTCGAGGTGCGCCTGGACGGGCGGCCACCGGGACCCGACGCGGGGGAGGACGTCGACGCCGACGGGGCCGGCACGGTGACCGAGCCGCGGCTGTACCAGCTGGTGCGCCAGCGCGGCCCGGTCGTCCCGCGCACGTTCGAGATCGCGTTCTCCGACCCCGGCGTGCGGGCCTTCGCGTTCACGTTCGGCTAGGCCGGCCGGACTCGGATCCGCCTACGGAGAGGAACGGGAGACAGCCATGACCGCAGTCGCACAGGAGACCGGCCGGGCGATCCGCCCGTTCCGGGTGGACGTGCCGGACGAGGCCCTCACCGAACTGCGCAGGCGCGTCGCCGCGACGGTCTGGCCCGATCGGGAGACGGTGCCCGACTCGTCGCAGGGTGTGCCGCTCGCGACGATGCAGGAGCTCGCACGCCACTGGGCGACCGACTACGACTGGCGCCGGTGCGAGGCGCGCCTCAACGCCCTCCCGCAGTTCATCACCGAGATCGACGGCCTGGACATCCACTTCATCCACGTGCGGTCGCAGCACGACGACGCGCTGCCGCTCGTGGTCAACCACGGCTGGCCGGGCTCGGTCATCGAGCAGCTCAAGATCATCGACCTGCTCGTGGATCCCACGGCGCACGGCGCGAGCGCATCGGACGCCTTCTCCGTGGTGGTCCCGTCGATGCCGGGCTACGGCTTCTCGGGCAAGCCGACGAGCACCGGGTGGGGTCCCGAGCGCATGGGGCGTGCCTGGGCGGAGCTGATGCAGCGCCTCGGCTACGAGCGTTACGTCGCCCAGGGCGGCGACTGGGGTGCGTTCGTCGTCGACCAGATGGGGCTGCAGGCGCCGGAGGGGCTGCTCGGCATCCACACCAACATGCCGGCCACCGTCCCGGCCGACGTCGATGCGGCGCTCCAGGCCGGCGCTCCGCCGCCATCCGGGCTCTCCGCCGAGGAGCGGCGCGCCTACGAACAACTGGCCCGCACCTTCACGCAGGTCGAGTACGCCCGGTACATGGCGGCACGGCCGCAGACGCTGTACGGCATCGCGGACTCACCGGTCGGCCTGGCCGCGTGGCTCCTCGACCACAACGACGCCGACGGTCAGCCGGCCGCGGCGGTGGTCGCGGCCCTGGACCGGACGACGAGCACCACGGGCGAGCTCACGAGGGACGAGGTCCTCGACAACACCACGCTCTACTGGCTGACCAACACCGGGGTCTCGGCGTCCCGGCTGTACTGGGAGTACCGGGGCGGCTTCTTCAACGCCAAGGGCGTGCGGATCCCGGTGGCCGTGAGCGTCTTCCCGGGCGAGCAGTACGAGGCTCCGCGCAGCTGGGCCGAGCGCGCCTATCCCGGGCTGATCCACTACAACCGGGTCGACCGGGGCGGGCACTTCGCGGCCTGGGAACAGCCGCAGCTCTTCGCCGAGGAGCTCCGCGCGGGCTTCCGGTCGCTGCGCGGACCCGAGATCCCCCGAGCGCGGGGCTGACCACGGCCGGCCGCCCGTAGGCCTCACAGCGTCGCCGAGGCCTCAGGATCGGGCGCGAGATGCGGCTGTTCCGGAACTGTCGGTAGCCCCACCTACGGTTGCGCTCCCCGCCGCGAGACCGAGGAGCTCCCCGTGGACACTGCCATCCTCATCGCCAGCCTGGTTCTCGCTTGGCCGGTGTGCCTCCTCCTGGCCGGGCTGGTGGCCTGCGCCGGGACGGCTTACGCCTACGGGCTCCCGGCCAGACGCCTGGCCCAGGTGCTCGAGGACGAGCTCGCCGTGGGGGACCGGCCCGGGATCACGCCCCTGAGTCTGGCGAGCAGGGCGCGGCTGGTCCGGCTCGAGGAGCAGAACCGCGAGTTCGACCCCGCCCTGCGTGACCAGCTCGATTCCGCTCTCGCCGTCTTCACCGGCTCCCGGGACACCGACGCGTACCTCGAACGACTCGCCGGCGAGCGCCATCGGCATCAGGAGGCGTTCCTGACCTCGCTCACCGCCACGGCACGCACGGTCGGCACCCTGGACCTGGTCATCGCGGAGTGGCGGATGTGGCTCCTCGCGGGTCGGCTCCGCCTGGCATGGCTCGGGCTCGCGCACGTCGGTCCGCAGATCGCTCGAAACGTCGTCGGTGTCGCCCTCACGGCGACGGCGACGGCTGGTCTGGTCGCCGTGCTGGGCAGCCTCTTCCTCTGGCTGCTGGTTCCCGGGATCGGCTGGTCGGGGCAGCCGTTGCTCCAGTTCGCCGGCGCGGGGGCCGATGTGGGCCTGCTCGTCGGGTTGGTTGCCGCGACCGTCACGGTCTTCCGGCGCTTCTGGCGGACGTTCGAGCGCGGCCTGCCCGCGGACCGACGGCGGGGCGTGCGCTGGGCGCTGGGGCTGGGCCTGCTGCTCTTCCCGGCGAACGGGATCGCGCAGCACCTCGACCTCCTGGGCCAGGGGTCGGCGTGGCTGGGGGAGCACCTCCCCGAACTGCCGGACGGGCAGCTGCCGCCGACGCTGGTGGCGACGGTGGCCTCGGTGGCCCTGGCCGCTGGCGTGCTCCTTCGCGCGTACCGCGCCGGACGCCTGGCGGCCGCACCGGTCCTCCCGGCGTCCCAGCGTCTCGATCTCCTCGCCCTCGCAATCGGGGCGGCCGGCTTCGCGCTGGGCATGGTCATCGTGGCCTGGACGCTGGTCCGGCCGTCGGCACAGGGCGCCAGCGCCGTGCAGCCGCTGATCGCGGTCGTCGTGGGTGGCGGGATGCTGCTCGCCGGCGCGGTCATGCTCGCCGCGCTGGGGATGCGGGAGGTGGAGGAGCATCGTCGAGTGCGGGCCTGGCAGGACGCGGGCCTGGAGGTCGAGCCGATGCCTTCTCCGTGGAAGGTCGGCGCAGCGTGGGCGGTGTTGCTCGTTCTGCTCGTCGTCCTCATCGACGTGCTGGATCCGTGGTCCTCGACCCTCGTCGGCGGGTTGCTCAGCATCCTCCTGGCGCTCGGTGTCATCGGGACGTCGGTGTGGGGAGGGATCTCCGTCCGGCGGGCGCACCGTGAGCGGGCCGAGCGCGACCGGCAACTGGAGGCCGAGTACCGCGCGCTCTGTCTCTCCGAGGAGGCCGACGGCGCTGGAAGGTCGGCGGACGTGGCCTGACACTGAGAGATCCGCGTCCGGGCCAGGAACGGGTCAGCCGAGGCCTCGATGGGACGAGGGTGTCGAGGATCGACCGAGACGCCTCGAGCGCCAGCCGAGATAGCACAGAACAAGGGTGGGGCGGGTGGGGCTCGAACCCACGACCCAGGGATTATGAGTCCCATGCTCTGACCGGCTGAGCTACCGCCCCGGAGCCTCCAGCCTGCCAGACGCCGTCCCGGGCGTGCCCCCGTGGCCGCCCTCCCCGCGGTAGCTGAGGACGGCGGCGCCGGCGGCCCCGAGGACGAGCGCGGCCAGCACCCAGAACGCGGCGGGGTAGCCGCCCAGGACCTCGGCCAGGGCCGTCCCCGCCCACGGCGCCACGGCGGTGGCGAGGGTGATCGGCGCGGCCAGGTACCCCCCGACCGTGCCGTAGCGGGCCGCGCCCCAGCGCTCGGCGACGACGGTGGCCTGCAGCAGCGTTCCCGCGCCGCGCGCGGCACCGGCGAGCACGGAGGCCGTGACCAGCAGGGCCGCGGGTCCGGGCAGCCCGGCGAGCAGGGCGATCGTCCCGGCCGAGGCCAGCACGATGACCACGGCGCGGCCGGCCGGGGAGGTCCGGCGCGCCAGCGGCGCGTACCCGAGCCGGCCGAGGAGCTGTCCGGCGCCCAGCAGGCCGAGGGTGGTGGCCGCCAGGGTGCTGGAGAACCCGCGGCCGGTCAGGAGGGGGATGAGGGTGAGGCTGGCCGCGTAGAGGCCGAACGCGGTGAGCGTCAGCGCCGCGGCCAGCAGCAGGAACCCCGCCGTCCGGACCTCGGGCGGGACCCCGCGGTGGCCCTCCGGGGTGCCCGACCGCGGTCGGGCCCACGCCGCGGGCAGGACGACGGCGTGCAGCGGGACGGTGACGACGGCCAGCACCGCGGCCAGGACCAGGTAGGTCTGCCGCCAGGAGAGGCCGGCGAGCAGCGCGTCGGTCAGCGGCGCGAACACCGTGCTGGACAGCCCGGCCGCCAGGGTCAGGGCGGTGAGCGCCCGCACCCGGTCCTCCCCGTACCAGCGGGCCAGCGCGGTGAACGCGGCCTGGTAGAACACTGCGGCCATCGCGACGCCGGCGACCAGCCACGCCGCCAGGAACCAGCCGTAGCTCGGCGCCAGGGCGATGCCGACCGTCGCGGGCACCGCGAGCAGCGAGCCGGCCGTCATCACCCGGCGGGGCCCGTGCCGGTCGAGCCAGTGGCCCACCGGGATCCCGGCCAGCGCGGAGACCACGAGTCCCCCCGAGAACGCCGCCGACGCCGTCGGCGCCGACCAGCCGGTGTCGGCGGTGATGTCGTGCAGGGCGACCGGGAAGGCGTAGTAGAGGACGCCCCAGCTGGTGATCTCGGTCGCGCACAGCACCACCAGGCCGCGCCGCCGGGCCCGGCGTGTCGGCGGCGTGTCGGAGGATCGTGTGCGGGATCTCACGCCGACGGTCCGCCGCGTCCTCGGGCGCGGGCACGGCGCGCGCTCGCGGTCGGGGGCACGCACCACGTCTACCGGAGTCGGTGCAGGTGGGCGACGGGGTGCCCGCTCCGGCCGGCCGGTAGCGTCCGGGCTCAGCGGAGCGGGGTCGTCCGGGCACGGGCCGTAGCCGGGGGTCACCCTCCCGGGCAAGGAGGCGCGCCGGGGGTGTTACCCGATCGTGACCCCCTGTCGCATCCGTAGTAGCTTTCCCGACGGCCTCGCCGGGCTCAGCTCCTCGGGAACCGAGGGCCTCGGCCAGGCCCCGCCGAACCGCCGCAGGCCCCTCGGGGTCGAGGCGGACCGGGGACCCACCGATCCACTGGGGTGAGTCCTGCCTGCGCTGCGCGCGGGCGGGTAGGGCGCCGTCCGGCCCGAACCCGTCAGCTAACCCGGTAGGCGGCCGCGAGGATGGGAGAACCGTCGCCTTGGCGACCCTGCACCACCGCACCAGCCTGCTCGACCGTGCAACCGCCCCCCGCCGAGGCCGCCGGGCCCTGCTCGTCGCCGCCGCTGCAGCGGGTCTGCTGGCCGGCACTCCGGCCGCGCTCGCCGCGCCCGCCACCCCCGCCTCCTCCGAGCAGGAGGAGCTGACCGCACAGGTGGCCCGCATCGGGGAGCAGGTGCGCGCCGCCGAGGAGCAGCTGCAGCGGATGACCGTGGAGGCCGAGGCCGCGGCGGACGCCGCGCTGGTCGCGCGCGCCCAGCTCACCCAGGCGCAGGCCGAGGCCGAGCGGACCGCCGCCGAGCTCGCCGACGCCCAGGCCGACGTCGTCGGCGCCGAGCAGGCCATCGGTGACCTGGGCCGCCGGGCCTACATGGGCGGCGACACCCGGTACGGCGACATGGAGCTCCTGCTCGACGCGCAGAACCCGACCGAGCTGCTGCAGCAGGCCGCCACGATGGAGGTCATCGGCGACCACCGCGCCGCCCAGCTCCAGGAGTTCCTCGCCGTCCAGCAGCGGGTCGCGGAGGCCGACCGCGCCGCGGGCGAGGCCGTCACCCGGCTCGACGGGGCCGCCCGGGCCGCCGACGAGGCGCAGGCCGCCGCCGACGCCCACCTGGCCGCGGCCCAGGCGGAGTTCGACGCCCGCACCGCGGAGAAGGCCTCCCTGGAGGAGCAGCTGCGGCAGGCGGGGGAGCGGCTGCTCGCCGCCCAGGGTGCCGCGGACCCCGGCGCGGCCTGGGACCAGCGCCAGACGCAGGCGCAGGCGGTGTCCGCCGCGCAGAGCGCCACCGCCATGCCCACCGCCGGCCGGGTCACCTCCTGCTACGGCGCGCGCTGGGGCACCCAGCACCAGGGCATCGACATCGCCGCGCCCATCGGCACCCCGATCCACGTGCCGGAGGACGGCGTCGTGCTCCAGGCCGGCCCGGCCAGCGGGTTCGGGCAGGCGGTGTACGTGCAGCACGGGGACGGCCAGATCACCCTCTACGGCCACGTGAACCGCTTCTTCGTCAGCGCCGGCCAGGTGGTGACCGCAGGCCAGCAGATCGCCGAGGTCGGCAACAAGGGCCAGTCCACCGGCCCGCACCTGCACTTCGAGGTGCACCAGGGCGGGCTCTACGCCAGCCGGGTCAACCCGGTGCCGTGGCTGCACGAGCACGGCATCGCCACCGGCGGCTGCTGACCGGCGGCTGCTGACCGCCGGGCCCCGGTCCGGCTAGCGGCGGCCCCGCAACCGGCCGAGGAGCCCGCCCACGCCGCCGAGGGTCTGCGCGGCCAGCTGCAGGATCGGCCCGCCGGGGATGCCCGGAGCGGACTGCACGATGGGCGCCAGCGCCAGCAGCCCGCTGATCTCGTGCACGCGCAGGCGGCGGCGGGCCACCGCGACGACGGGGTTGACCCGGCCGGACGCCGCCTCGAGCAGCAGATCGGCCGGCGCCTCCACCGCCGTCCCCGTCGGCCGGCCGGGCGGCAGCCGCCGGACGGTCCAGCCGTCCTCGTCGGCGGCGAACCGCCAGCCGCCGTCCGGGGTGGCCAGGCCGGCGCCCCCGGTGATCCCGCTCGCCGCCGCCAGCGCGCCGGTCACGTCGGCGAGCGCGGCGAGGCCCGCCTGCAGCACCGGCGCGGGGACCGGTGGCGCCCCCGCGTCGGCCAGGTCGAGGCCGTGCACGGCGAGCTCGTAGGCCTGGCCCAGGACGACGCTGAGCAGCGGCAGCCGGCCGACGACAGCGACCGCCGGGGCGGTGTCGAGCTCGACCGGCTCGTCGGACAGGTAGCGGGCGGTGGCGTCCCGGTTGCGGCGCAGGGCCTCGAGCACCTCCGCGCGGGGAGCGTCGCGGTGCGCGGCGGTCACCCGGGCGTTGGTGGCGTCGACGTCCGGCGGCGTCCCGGCCCCGCCGGCCCGCGCCGAGGCGACCAGGTCGGCCAGCGCGGCGTGGTCGTCCCAGCAGCCGAGGTGCACGCACACCTCGTGCACCCGCCACCCGGGCAGCCGGGTCGGCCGGTGGAGGTCGACGGCCGAGGCCTGGTCGAGGAAGGCGTCCCACGCGCCGAGCACCATCGCGGCGACCTCGTCCCGCCCGGCGTCGGCCATGCCCCGGTGTCGTCCGCTGCTCTGCTGTCGCACCATGCGGCGCCCCTACCCCGGCCGGGCGCCGGCGAGGCGTGGACGGTGGGCTTGTCCGGCGGACGCCGGCCGCGCAGCCTGGACCCATGACACGCAGCGGCACGACGCGGGGGACCGTCATCCGCTGGGACGACGCCCGCCGGGCCGGCCTCGTCGAGGCGCCCGACCTGCCGGGCGGGTGCTGGGTGGACGCCGCGGTCGTCGAGGGCCCCTCGGAGGGGACCCTGCGGGCGGGCCAGGTGGTCGACGTGGACTGGACAGAGCCGGGCGCCGAGGGCCTGCCGTTCCGCGCCACGCGGGTGGTCCCGCGGGAGGACCTCCAGGCCACGCTCGGTGCTTGACGGCAGCGTCGCTCCCCGTGTCCGCAGGCCCCTGATCGCTACGCTGGGTGATCAACGTTCCCCGAGCGGAGGCTGGTTGGGGATCCACTTGTGGGTCTGCGGGGGAGATCCTGTGGATGGCGTGTGGGTGGAGGGGCGGTGCTGGACGCCGGTCCCACCGGCGTGGTATGGCCCGCTGACCAGCACATAGAGGCTCAGGCGGTGACCATCCGTCACATGTGACTCATTGGTCCCGCCCGCACTGGCGCGATCGGGTGACCATCGTGCAAACTGTTCCCGGGACCCCTGGTCCACAACCGTCGAACACAGCCTGTCACCGAATCGATCGTCCGTTGGGGAAGACGAGACCGATCGAGTCGATGGAGGTGCCCCGTGCAGCGACGGTCTACCCAGGGTGTCGTCTTCGTGCACGCGTGCCCGAAGGCGCTCTGCCAGCACGTCGAGTGGGCGCTCGAACGCGTCGTCGGCGCGCCGGTCTCCCTGTCGTGGGCCGACCAGCCCGCGGCACACGGTTCCTACCGTGCCGAGGTCGCCTGGACCGGCGCCCCCGGGACGGGGGCGAAGCTGGTGGCTGCGCTGCGCGCGTGGCCCATGCTGCGCTTCGAGGTGACCGAGGAAGCCAGCCACGGCAACGACGGCGAGCGCATGTCGTACGTGCCCGGGCACGGCGTCTTCCGGGCACCCACGAGCGCCAACGGTGACCTCATCGTCACCGAGCAGCAGCTGCGCCACCTGGCCGCCACGGCGACGTCCATCGAGGCGTTCCGGCACGGTGTCGACGAGCTCCTCGGTGCGGCCTGGGACGCCGACCTCGAGGTCTACCGGCACGCCGGCGACGGCAGCCCCATCACCTGGCTCCACCAGGTCGTCTGAAAGGACCCCGCTGCCCCCCGCCGCTCGCAAGCTCGCGGCGGGACCCTGCAGCGGGGCCACATCACGATCCGACTACGACGAGCTGAGGGCTCCGGCCCTGCCGTCGTAGGCTCGGGACCGGTCGTCCGGACGTCGTCGGGGAAGCGGCGTCCGGACGATCTGCGTCTGCGACCGGGTCCTCCTGCTACAGCGGGATGTTGCCGTGCGCGCCGCGCCCGGCCGGCGCCGACGCCAGCGCCTCGATCAGCCGGCCCCTGGTCCGCGACGGCTCGACCACCTCGTCGACGACGCCGATCTGCAGCGCCCGGTTCACCCCGCCGGCGATCCGCTCGTGCTCGGCCGCCAGCTGCGCGTGCAGCGCCTCCCGCTCGGCCGGCGGGACGGCCGCCAGCTTCTTCCGGTGCAGGATGCCCACGGCCGCCTTGGCGCCCATCACGGCGACCTCGGCCCCGGGCCAGGCGAGCACCGCCGTCGCGCCCAGCGAGCGGGCGTTCATCGCGATGTAGGCGCCGCCGTAGGACTTGCGGGTCACCAGCGTCACCCGGGGCACCACCGCCTCGGCGAAGGCGTGCAGCAGCTTGGCGCCGCGCCGCACCACGCCGTCCCACTCCTGGCCGACGCCGGGCAGGTAGCCCGGGACGTCCACGAGGACCACCAGGGGGACGCCGAAGGCGTCGCACATCCGCACGAAGCGGGCCGCCTTCTCGGCCGACGCGGAGTCCAGGCAGCCGCCCAGGCGCAGCGGGTTGTTGGCGACGACCCCGACCGTCCGCCCGGCCAGCCGGCCCAGGGTGGTCACGATGTTCGGCGCCCACCGCGGGTGCAGCTCGAGGCCGGGGCCGTCGAGCACCGCGGCGACCAGCGGCTTGACGTCGTAGGCGCGCTGCGGCTGCTCGGGCAGCAGCGCCCGCAGGTCGACCTCGGGCTCCCCGGCGGCCGGGGCGAAGGAGCCTTGCGCGGCCAGCAGGTCGACCGCCTCGCGGGCGGTGTCCAGCGCCGCCTGCTCGGACCCGGTCACCACGTGGACGACGCCGCTGCGCCGGCCGTGGGTGTCCGGGCCGCCCAGCTGCTCCTGGTCGACCTCCTCGCCGGTCACCGAGCGGACGACGTCGGGCCCGGTGACGAACACCCGGCCGGCGGGCGCCATGATCACCAGGTCGGTCAGCGCCGGCCCGTAGGCGGCGCCACCGGCCGCGGGGCCGAGCACCACCGAGATCTGCGGGACCCGCCCGGAGGCCCGCACCATCGCCTCGAAGACCTCGCCGACCGCGTGCAGCGCCGTCACGCCCTCGGCCAGCCGGGCGCCGCCGGAGTGCCAGATCCCCACGACCGGCACCCGCTCCCGCAGGGCGGTGTCGATGGCGTCGACGATGTGCCGGCAGCCGTCGAGCCCCATCGCGCCGCCCATGACCGTGGCGTCGGTGCAGTAGGCGACCGCCGGGGTGCCCGACACCGTGCCGCGGGCGGCCACGACGCCGGAGGTGTCGCGGGGCAGCAGCAGGGTCATCGAGCCGGCGTCGAAGAACCGCTGGAGCCGGTCCTCCGGGTCGCGGGGGTCCACGGCGGTCGGGGCGGGGGCGGGGGACAGGGTGGTCACGGGATCTCCGGGCCTCTCCGGGTCGGGCGTGCCTGGGCAGGCGTCATCGCGGGACCGGCACACAGGCGGTGCCGGCCCCGTCAGGCGAGGGGGTCCTTCGTCAGGCGGTGGTGAACACCACGGCGATGTTGTGCCCGCCGAAGCCGAAGGAGTCGTTGACGGCGGCGGACAGCTGGGCGCGCCGCGGCTCGCGGCGCACGATGTCGAGGGCCTGGACGGCGGCGTCGTCGTCCGGGTCGTCGAGGTTGGCCGTCGCCGGCACGACCTGCTCGCGCAGGGCGAGGATCGTGAAGACCGACTCCAGCGCCCCGGCCGCGCCGAGCAGGTGCCCGGTCTGGCTCTTGGTGGCGGTGACCAGCACGTGCTCGCCGATCGCGCTGCGGATCGCGGCGGCCTCGGCGGTGTCGCCCACCGGCGTGGAGGTGGCGTGCGCGTTGACGTGGCCGATGTCGGCGGGGGTGAGCCCGGCGTCCCGGATGGCGGCGGCGATCGCGCGGCCGGCGCCCTCGCCCTCGGGGTGCGGGGCGACCAGGTCGTACCCGTCCGCCGTCGCGCCGGCGCCGGCCAGCCGGGCGTGGACGCGGGCGCCCCGCGCCTCGGCGTTGTCGGCCCGTTCCAGCACCAGCGCGGCCGCGCCCTCGCCGAGGACGAAGCCGTCGCGGGCCTTGTCGAAGGGCCGGGAGGCGCGCTCGGGCTCGTCGTTGCGAGTGCTCATGGCCCGCATCGCGGCGAACCCGGCCATCGGCAGCGGGTGGACGACGGCCTCGGCGCCGCCGACGAGGACGACGTCGGCGCGGTCGAAGCGGATGAGGTCCAGGCCCCAGCGGATCGCCTCGGCGCCCGAGGCGCAGGCGCTGACCGGGGCGTGCACGCCGCCCTTGGCGCCCACGGCCAGGCCGACCGCCGCCGCCGGGCCGTTGGGCATGAGCATCGGGATGGTGAAGGGCGAGACCCGCTTGGGCCCCTTCTCCTCCAGGACGTCGTCCTGGCCGAGCAGGGTGAGCGCACCGCCGATGCCGGTGCCGAACACGACGGCGACCCGCTCGGGGGCGACGCCGGCGTCGGCGGCACCCGATTCGCGCCAGGCCTCCTCGGCGGCGACCACCGCGACCTGCTGGCTGCGGTCCAGCCGGCGGGCGCGCACCCGGTCGATCTGCTCGGCGGGATCGGTGGCCAGGGTCGCGGCCAGCTGGGCCGGGAACTGCTTGACCCAGTCGTCGTCGAGGCGACGAACCCCCGACCGCCCGGCCAGCAGTGCCTCCCAGGTGGTCGCGACGTCGCCTCCGAGCGGCGTGGTGGCGCCGAGACCGGTGACGACGACGTCGCCGACAGACGTGCTCATGACGGGTTCCTCCTGGGACGTGCGGCCGGGGGTCGGGGGCGGCCCCCCTGCAGCTGCCCGCTGGGAGCGGGCAAGCGGTGGGGGCGGGGGTACTTCTGTCAGCCCCGGTTCTTCTGGATGTAGCTCATGGCGTCGCCGACGGTCTTGATGTTGCCGAGCTCGTCGTCGGGGATGGCGACGCCGAACTTGTCCTCGACCGCGGTGGCGATCTCGACCATCGACAAGGAGTCGACGTCGAGGTCCTCGGTGAAGGACTTCTCCGGCGTGGCGTCGGCCGGTGCGACCCCGGCGACCTCCTCCAGGATCTCGGCCAGACCGGTCTGGATGTCCTCGCTCACTCGCAAGGTCCTCTCTCTCGGGTGGGCGGGGGGTCCCGCCGTCGGGCCCCTGTGGCCCGAGGGTCTGTAGTGCCCGTCAGGGCAGGCGGAACACCTGACCGGCGAAGGTGAGCCCGGCGCCGTAGCCGAGCACCAGGGTCAGGTCCCCGCTCTTGGCCTCACCGGACTCCAGCAGCGCGGTCAGCGCCAGCGGGATGGAGGCGGCGGAGGTGTTGCCGGCCTGCACGATGTCGCGGGCGACGACGGTGCGCTCGCCGAACCCGAGCCGCTTGGTCATCGACTCGACGATGCGCAGGTTGGCCTGGTGCGGGGCGAAGACGTCGATGTCCTCCGGGCCGACGCCGGCGGCGGCCATCGCCTCGACCAGCGTCTCGGTCAGGCGGGTGGTCGCCCACCGGTACACGGCCTGGCCGGCCATGGTCATCGTGGAGCTGCCGGCGGCGATCTCGATGGCGTTGTGCTGGTCGCCGTCGCTGCCCCAGACCACCGGGCCGACCGCCGGCTCGTCCGACGGGCCGAGCACCGCCGCGCCGGCGCCGTCGGCGAAGATCACCGCGGTCGACCGGTCGGTGAGGTCGGTGACGTCGGTGAGGCGCTCGGCCCCGACGACGAGCGCGTGCCGCGCCGACCCGGTGCGGATGGCGTCGGAGGCGACCCCGAGCGCGTAGCAGAAGCCGGCGCACCCGGCGTTGAGGTCGAACGACCCCGGCCGCGGGATGCCCAGCCGGTAGGCGACCTGCGGGCCGATGCCCGGGATCGGCGCGCGCAGGCTGGCGCTGGCGACGATCACCAGGTCGACCTGGTCGGGGGACAGCCCGCTGGCGGCCAGCGCCTTGCCCCCGGCCGCGACGGCCATCTCGACGAGCGACTCGTCCTCCGAGGCCCAGCGGCGCTCGGCGATGCCGACGCGGGTGCGGATCCACTCGTCGTTGGTGTCCATCACCTGGGCGAGCTCGTCGTTGGTCACCCGCCGGCGCGGGCGGTAGGCACCCAGGCCCAGCAGCCGGGCGCCGGGCGCGCCCTCGCGAAGCGTGATGGTCACTCCGACACCTCCGGGTAGAGACGGGCGATCGGGTCGCCTGCGTCGACCAGGTCTCCCTCGTGCACGAGCCACTCGGCGAGTACCCCGTCGTACCCGGCTGAGACGTTGACCTCTTCGCGGCGGCTGCGGATGCGGCCCAGCGGGGTGCCGGCCGGCAGCCGGGTGCCCTCCGCGACGTCGGCGGGGCTGACCGTGCCGCGCACCGGGGAGACGACGACCCGCCAGTCCGGCAGGTGCACGGCCTCGGCCCGGCCGCGCTCGGCCTCGATCAGCTCGCGGGCGCGGTCGAGGTCGGCCGGGCCGCTGACCGCCAGGACGTCGATGCCCGCGCCCTTCCACTCCCGCTTGGCCAGCCCGGCCAGCGCCCCGGCCGGCGGCAGCTCGATCGCGGCGGTGACGCCGAGGTCGCGCAGGGTCGCCAGGCAGGCGTCGAACCGCACCGGGCTGGTGACCTGGCTGACCAGCCGGGACAGCGCCTCGCTGCCGGAGGTCACCGCCGCGCCGTCGGCGTTGGACAGCAGCAGCCGGCTGGGGTCGGCCGGCCGCAGCCCGCCGACCAGGCCCTCGAGCTCGGCGCGGGCGGAGGCCATGTACTCGGTGTGGAAGGCGCCGGCGACCGACAGCGGGACGATCCGCGCCTTGGCCGGCGGGTCGGCCTTGAGGGCGGCCAGCCCGTCGACCGGGCCGGCGGCGACGACCTGGCCGCCGCCGTTCACGTTGGCCGGGACCAGGCCGTGCACGTCCAGCGCCTTGGCGACCTCGTCGGGGTCCCCGCCGAGGACGGCGGACATCCCGGTGGGCGTCTGCGCGCAGGCGGCGGCCATGGCCCGGCCGCGGACGGCGGTCAGCGCGATCGCCGCCTCGACGCTGAGCACCCCGGCCAGGGCCGCGGCGGTCAGCTCCCCGACGCTGTGGCCGGTGATGACGACGTCCCGGCCGGCCTGCGGCGTGTGCGCCACGGGGCCCGGCAGGCCGCCGAGCTCCTGGGCGATGAACAGGCTCATCGCCACCACGAGCGGCTGGGTCACCGCGGTGTCCTTGATCGCCTCCGCGTCGCCGGTCGTGCCCAGCGTGAGGAGGTCGGCGTCGGCGATGGCGCCGGCCCATCGGAAGAAGGACTCGGCGCCGGGCAGCTCGAGCCAGTCGGTGAGCATCCCGGGCTTCTGGGCACCCTGTCCGGGGGCGAGGACGGCCAGCACGTCCCTCACCGTTGCAGACGAGGCCGGGTGACGCGGTGGTGAACGGCACGAAACCACCGGGCTCCTCTTTGGAGGGTTCCTACAACGGAAGCCGGATCCCGGGCGCGTTCTGCGAGAGCCCGTGGTGGGAACCACACTGATCCGGACGGCTCAGTGCCAGAGGGAACGGTCCTCGTCGAGGGCGGCGAGGGCGAGGGCGACCTGCAGCGTCCAGCCCCCGCGGGGGTCGGTGGCCGACATGCCAGTGAGCTCGGTGGCCCGCCGCAGCCGGTACCGGACGGTGTTCGGGTGGACGAAGAGAGCCCGCGCGCTGGCCTCGAGGTTGCCGCCGCTGGCCAGCACCGCCCGGACCGTCTCCAGCACCTCGCCGCCGGCGGTCTGCAGCGGCAGCGCGACCCGCTCCCGCAGGGTGGCCCGCGCCGTGGGGTCGCCGTCCAGGGCGCGCTCGGGGAGCAGCGCGTCCGCGGGGACCGGGCGGGGCGCCCCGGGCCAGGCGCGCGCGGCGCGCAGGCCGGCGAGGGCGGCGGCGGCGGAGTCCCCGGCCCGGCCGAGCGCGTCGACGACCGGCCCGGTGACCACCGGTCCGGGGCCGAACTCGTCGCTGACCCGCTCGGCGACCGCCTCCAGGTCCTCGGTCCCGCCGAGGACGACGACCAGCTGGTCGGCGTGCACCCCGACGAGGACCTCGCTGCGCATCTGCCGTGCGGCCCGGCGGGTGGCGGCGTGCGCGTCCCCGTCCGGCGGGGCGGCTCCCACGACGACGGTGACCGGGCTCATCGCCGCCCAGCCCAGGGCCGAGGCCCGCCCGGACAGCTCCTCGGTGCGCTCGCCGCGGACCAGCGCGTCCACCACGAGCGCCTCGAGCCGCGCATCCCAGGCGCCCCGGCTCTCGGCGAAGGTCGCGTAGACGTGCGCCGTCGCGAAGGCGACCTCCCGGCTGAACTGCAGCACGGCCAGGCGCAGCGCGTCGGCGTCCCCCGGCTCGGCGACGGACTCCACGAAGTCGTCCATCACCTCCACGGTCACCTTGATCAGGTCCACCGTGTGCTTGAGGGGGACGACGCGGGCCAGCTCGCGCGGCGCGGCGCCGAAGACCTCGCCGGTCAGCCGCGGCGGCCGCGTCGGGGTGCGGCACCACTCGACGAGCGAGGCGATGCCGGCCTGCGCCACGAGCATCACCCACGAGCGCTGGTCGGCCGGCATGGTGCGGAACCAGGGGAGGACCTCGTCCATCCGCGCCACGGCGCGGGTGGCCAGGGAGCCGGAGGCACGCTCCAGCCGCCGCAGGGTCGCGGCGGACGGCGGGCGACGGTCGTCCCGGTCGAGCACGGACCCACCTTGTCACGGGGGTCGGACACCCCGGAGGGGCCGGTGGTCACGTCGTCCCCCGGTCGGGGACAGTGGGGACGTGGCGGTGCTCCGGGCGGACAGGGCGGGGACCGCCCGCCGGTGGGCGCTGGCCGCCGTCGGCGGGTGCGTCGCCGTGGTGGGCGCGCTCGGTGCCGGCGTGCTGGTGGGCTTCGCGCCGCAGGTCCGCCTGGACGAGGCGGTCAGCCGGGCGCTCTACGCCGGCGACGACCGCTCGGCGGCCACCGACCTGCTGCTCGAGGTGCTCACCACGCCCGGCGTGGTCTGGTTCCGGGTGCTGGTCTCCCTGCCGCTGCTCTTCTGGCTGGGGGCCCGTCGCGCCTGGTGGACGGCGGCCTTCGTGGTCGTCGCGAACGTGACCGTCAGCCCGCTCACCGTGCTGCTCAAGGACCTCGTCGGCCGGGTGCGGCCGGCGTTCGAGAACGGCGGGCTGCACTACGGCGGCCTGAGCTTCCCCAGCGGGCACTCCTCGGGCATCGCCACGCTCGTGACGGTCGCCGTGCTGCTGGCCTGGCCGCGGCTGGCGGCCCGCGGGCGCCGGTGGGCGGTCGCCGGCGGGGCGGCCCTCGTCGTGCTCGTCGGGCTGACCCGCATGTGGCTCGGGGTGCACTTCCTCTCCGACGTCGTCGGCGGCTGGGCGCTGGGGGTGGCCTGGACCCTCGCGCTCGCCCTGGCCTTCGGCGCGCTGCCCGGCGGCCGCGCCGCCCTGCCGCCCCGGGAGGGGGCGTGAGCCTGGAGTCGCAGGTGCTGCTGGAGCCCGACGACGGCTCGCTGGGGCCGCTGCTGCGGATGGCGCACGACCGGCTGACCGCCGGTGCGGGCTACGGCCGGCACCCGCACCGGGCGGTCGACGTCGTCGCCGTGGTGCTCGAGGGCTCGCTGCGGCACGGCTGGGGGGACGGCGCGGACATGGCCACCGGCGACGTGGCGGTGCTGCGGGCGGGGACCGGCCTGGAGCACGACGAGGTGGCGGGGGACGCCGGGGCCCGGGTGCTGCAGACCTACCTGCGCAGCGCCGCCCCGTCGTCCGCCCCCGCCCACGTCGTCCACCCGGCAGCCGACGGGTGGGTGGACCTCGCCCGCACCGACGCCCGGCTGTGGGTGGGCCGCGCCCCGAACGAGGTGCCGGCCGGGCTGCTCGTCGTCGTCACCCCCGACGGCGTGCGTGCGGAAGGGCAGGACGGGGGAGCGGTCGACGGGCCGGGCACCGCCCTGGTGTGGCAGCTGGACGCCTCCCGCCCGGCCTGGGCCTCGTAGGAGCACCGCCTCGGGCAGAGTGGGGGCATGCCGTCCTCCGCGCCCGAGTTGCTCGCCGCGGCCCGTGCCGACGCCGACCGCACCGTCGACCTGCGCCGTCGGCTGCACCGCCACCCCGAGATCGGGCTGCACCTGCCGACCACGCAGGCCGCCGTGCTGGCCGAGCTCGCGGAGCTGCCCGTGGAGGTGACGGTCGGGAAGACGACGAGCTCGGCGGTCGCCGTCCTGCGGGGGGCACGCCCGGGGCCGTCGTACCTGCTGCGCGCCGACATGGACGCCCTCCCCGTCCACGAGGACACCGGCCTGCCGTTCGCCTCCGAGGTGCCCGGGGCGATGCACGCCTGCGGCCACGACCTGCACGTCGCGATGCTCCTGGGCGCCGCCCGGCTGCTGGCCGAGCGCCGCGACGAGCTGGCCGGCCAGGTCGTGCTCATGCTGCAGCCGGGGGAGGAGGGCTTCCACGGGGCGCGGTACATGCTCGAGGAGGGGCTGCTGGACGCCGTCCCCGAGGCCCCGGTGTCCGGCGCGTTCGCGCTGCACGTGTTCGCCACCCAGCCCAGCGGCGTCGTCAGTGTGCGCCCGGGGCCGATGATGGCCGCCGCCGACCACTGGCTGGTGACCGTCCGCGGCCGCGGCGGCCACGCGTCGATGCCGCACGCGGCGGCCGACCCGGTGCCGGTCGCGGCGGAGATCGTGCTGGCGCTGCAGGCGGCGGTGACCCGGCGGGCGCCGGTCTTCGACCCGGCGGTGCTGACCGTGGCCCACCTGTCGGCCGGGTCGACCGACAACGTCATCCCCGACACGGCGTTCCTGGAGGGGACCATCCGCACGCTGTCGGGGGAGCGGCGGGCGGACATGGTGGCGTCGGTGCGCCGGGTGGCCGAGCACGTGGCCGCCGCGCACGAGATGACCGTGGACTTCGAGCACCGCCGCGGTTACCCGGTGACGGTGAACGACGCCGCGGTGGCCGAGCGGGTGGGGGCGACGTCGGCGGCGCTGCTCGGCGCCGACCGCAGCGTGCTCGCCCGGGAGCCGCTCATGGGCGCGGAGGACTTCGCCTACGTGCTGGAGCGGGTGCCCGGCGCGATGGCCTTCCTCGGCGCCTGCCCGCCGGGGGAGGACCCGGCCACGGTCGCGGGCAACCACTCCAACCTCGTCGTGTTCGACGAGGACGTGCTGCCCGACGGCGCCGCCCTCTACGCCGCGATGGCGCTGGAGGCCCTCCCCGCCTGATCGGAGTGCCACGGCGCGGAGAACGCGCCCCTGCTACTCCGCTGCGACCAGGGCGGCCACGTCGGCGGCGCAGCCCCAGGAGAGGGTGACCCCCGAGCCGCCGTGCCCGTAGCAGGCGACCACCGGGCGGCCCTCCACCTCGATCCGCTCGAGCCGCACGGTGGGCCGGCCCGGCCGCAGCCCGACGGCGCGGGAGAGCACCGGCGCGTCGGCCAGCGCGGGGACCAGCGCCCGCGCCCGCGCCAGCAGCGCCGCCTCGACGTCGGGGTCCGGGTCGGTGCCGGTGGCCCCCTCCACCGCGGTGCCGCCGCACACGACGTCCGACCCGCGCGGGATCACGTAGGTGAGGCCGGCGGGGTCGTCCTCGTCCAGCACCCAGCCGGGCAGCCCCGGGTCGGCCAGCCGGACCACCTGCCCCTGCACCGGCGTCAGGGTGTCGTCGCCGACCAGCTCGCCGGAGGCCAGGCCGGCGGCCAGGACGACGACCTCCCCGGGGACGTCGGCCAGCCGCTGCACCCGGCCCGGGACGACGTTTACCCCCGCCGCCCGGCAGGCGCCGACCAGCCAGGGCAGGTAGCGGCCCATGTCGGCCACCGGCAGGGTGCAGCGGGTGCCGCCGGTCGCTCCCGGCGGCAGCTCCTCGGGGCGGGCCGGCCGGTGCCCCGGCACGGCCGGTGCCCACCACAGGTCCGGCTCCGGGGTGCGGTGCACCACCGTCCCGGGCCGCACCGCGACACCGGTCGCCGGGTCTTCGGCGAGCCGGGTGAGGACCGCCAGCGTCGCCGCGCCCCAGCGCAGCACGGCGTCCGCCGGGGCGGCCCGGTAGGGGAACCACAGGGCCGCGGCCAGCGCCGAGGTGGTCGCCTCCGGCGGGTCCGCGGTGTGCACCCGCACCCGGGAGCCGGCGCGGGCCAGCTCCAGGGCGCAGGTCAACCCCACCACCCCGCCGCCGACGACGGCCACGGACGGGCCGTCGTCAGCGAGGGGCAGGACCTGGACCCCCTTGCAGGGTCCCGCCGCGAGCGTGCGAGTGGCGGGGGGCAAGGAGGTCCTTCCTCACGTGGCCGGGCTGGGGTCGGACCGCTCCTCCTCCGGCGCGGCCTGCACGTCCCGGACCTGGTACTTCTCCACCGCCTGCCGGACGACGTCGCGGTCGACCTCGCCGCGCTTGGCCAGCTCGCCGAGGGTGCGGACGACGATCGACTCGGCGTCCACGTGGAAGTGCCGCCGCAGCGCCGGGCGGGTGTCGGACAGGCCGAACCCGTCGGTGCCCAGCGTCGCCATCCCGCCGGGCACGTACGGCGCGATCAGGTCGGGCACCGCCCGCATCCAGTCCGACACCGCCACGACCGGCCCCGGGGCGTCCTGCAGCTGCTGCGTGACGTAGGGGACCTGCGGCTCCTCCTCCGGGTGCAGGAGGTTGTGCTCGTCGGCCTCGTCGGCCTGCCGGCGCAGCTCGGTCCAGGAGGTCACCGACCACACGTCGGCCGAGACACCCCAGTCGTTCGCCAGCAGCTCCTGCGCCCGCAGCGCCCACGGCACCGCGACGCCGGAGGCGAGCACCTGCGCCTTGGGGCCGTCGCCCTGCCCGGGGGCGTACCGGTACATGCCCGCGAGCAGGCCCGCCACGTCCAGGCCCTCCGGCTCGGCCGGCTGGCTGTAGGGCTCGTTGTAGACGGTCAGGTAGTAGATGACGTCGGGGCTGCGCGAGCCACCCAGCGGGGCGCCCGGGTCCTCGCCGTACATCCGGGCCAGGGCGTCCTTGGTGATGTGCCCGACCTCGTAGCCGAACGCCGGGTCGTAGGTGACGACGGCGGGGTTGGTGTGCGCCAGCAGGATCGAGTGGCCGTCCTCGTGCTGGAGGCCCTCGCCGTTGAGCGTCGTCCGGCCGGCGGTGGCGCCGAGCAGGAACCCGCGGGTCATCTGGTCGGCGGCGGCCCAGAAGGCGTCGCCGGTCCGCTGGAACCCGAACATCGAGTAGAAGATGTAGATCGGGATCATCGGCTCGCCGTGGGTGGCGTAGGACGTCCCGACGGCGGTGAACGACGCCGCGGAGCCGGCCTCGTTGATGCCCTCGTGCAGGATCTGGCCCTGCTCGGACTCCTTGTACGCCAGCATCAGCTCGCGGTCGACCGCGGTGTAGCGCTGCCCGTGCGGCGAGTAGATCTTCTGCGTCGGGAACAGCGAGTCCATGCCGAAGGTGCGCGCCTCGTCGGGGATGACCGGCACGAACCGCGGGCCCAGCTCCTTGTCCTTGAGCAGCTCCTTGAGCAGGCGGACGAACGCCATCGTCGTCGCCACCTCCTGCTTGCCCGAGCCGCGGCGCAGGACCTCGAACGCCTTCTCCTCCGGCGCCTTGAGCGTCTTGAACTCCGACCGGCGCCGCGGGACCGCCCCGCCCAGGGTCCGGCGCCGCTCGAGCATGTACTGCATCTCGTCGGAGTCCGGCGCGGGCTTGTAGTACGGCGGCAGGGTCTTGTCGAGCGCCTCGTCGGGGATGGGCAGGTAGAGCCGGTCGCGGAAGGCGGCGAGGTCCTCCGCGGTCAGCTTCTTCATCTGGTGGGTGGAGTTGCGGCCCTCGAAGTGGCTGCCCAGCGTCCAGCCCTTGATGGTCTTGGCGAGGATGACCGTCGGCTGCCCCTTGTGCTCCACCGCGGCCTTGTAGGCGGCGTAGAGCTTGCGGTAGTCGTGCCCGCCGCGGGAGAGCGCCCAGATCTCCTTGTCGCTCATGCTCTCGACGAGCTTGCGGGTGCGCGGGTCACGGCCGAAGAAGTGCTCGCGCACGAAGGCGCCGTCCTCGGCCTTGTACGTCTGGTAGTCCCCGTCCGGGGTGACGTTCATGAGGTTGACCAGCGCGCCGTCGCGGTCGGCGGCCAGCAGCGGGTCCCACTCCCGGCCCCAGATCACCTTGATGACGTTCCAGCCGGCGCCCCGGAAGAACGACTCGAGCTCCTGGATGACCTTGCCGTTGCCGCGCACCGGACCGTCGAGCCGCTGCAGGTTGCAGTTGATGACGAAGGTGAGGTTGTCCAGCTCCTCGCGGGCGGCCAGGCCGATGGCGCCCAGCGACTCCGGCTCGTCCATCTCGCCGTCGCCGAGGAAGGCCCACACGTGCTGGTCTGAGGTGTCCTTGACGCCCCGCGAGTGCAGGTAGCGGTTGAACCGCGCCTGGTAGATCGCGTTGATCGGGCCCAGGCCCATCGAGACGGTGGGGAACTCCCAGAAGTCCGACATCAGCCGCGGGTGCGGGTAGCTCGACAGCCCGCCGCCGGGGTGGCTGACCTCCTGGCGGAACCCGTCCATCTGCTGCTCGGACAGCCGGCCCTCGAGGAAGGCGCGGGCGTAGATGCCGGGGGAGGCGTGCCCCTGGAACCAGATCTGGTCGCCGCCGCCGGGGTGGTCCTTGCCGCGGAAGAAGTGGTTGAAGCCGACCTCGTACAGGGAGGCCGACGACGCGTAGGAGGAGATGTGGCCGCCGACGGCGATCCCCGGCCGCTGGGCGCGGTGCACCATGATCGCGGCGTTCCAGCGGATGTACGCGCGGATGCGCCGCTCCACGTGCTCGTCGCCGGGGAACCACGGCTCGCGCTCGGGCGGGATCGTGTTGATGTAGTCGGTGCTGCGGAGGGACGGGACGCCGACCTGCTGCTCGCGGCTGCGCTCGAGCATGCGGAGCATCAGGTAGCGGGCTCGCCCTCGGCCGCCGTTCTCGATGGCCGCGTCCAGCGACTCCAGCCACTCCTGGGTCTCGTCGGGATCGATGTCGACCAGCTGGCTGGGCAGCCCGTTGGTGATGACCGCTCGGGCCTGGCTGGCATCGCGGGCGGGGTCGCCGTCCGGCTGCTGCGGTGCGCTCATGCGCACATCGTCTCTCTTCGCTTCCCTCCACGTCACGCGGAGGCTCACATGTCGGGACGGCGGGTCGGAACGACGCCGTCCTTCGAGCGCTTGCACCTGACCAGGCATGCCCTACGCTTCCGCCATCGCCGGCCGGGTACACCGGGCGGTCGAGCGCCCCAAGCACCAGGGGCAGGGAGACCGGAACGGACGGAAGGGGTGACATGACCAGGCTGCGGGGACCGTTCCCGCCGGTCGTGTCCGCCGCCCGCCGTCTCCCCGTGCGCACCAGGACTTCCCCAGGAACCCACCGCCGGACAGGGCACGATCGTGCGCACCGGCCACCAGCCCCGAAACCGATGGAGGAACAGCAGGGATGAGCGTCGACTCGGGCAGCGCCAGCATGGCGGCCCGGCTGGGCATCAAGCCGGGCATGGTCGTGCAGGAGCTCGGCTGGGACGAGGACGCCGACGAGGACCTGCGGGACTCCATCGTCGAGGTGTCCGGCGGCGAGATGGTCGACGAGGACACCGACGAGGTGGCCGACGTCGTCCTGCTGTGGTGGCGCGAGGACGACGGCGACCTGTTCGACGCCCTCACCGACGCGCTGGCCTCCCTCGCCGACGACGGCGTGGTGTGGCTGCTGGTCCCCAAGTCGGGGCGGCCAGGGCACGTGGAGCCCAGCGACGTCACCGAGGTCGCGCCCACCGCCGGGCTGACCCAGACCAGCAGCGTCTCCGCGGCCAAGGACTGGTCGGGGATCCGCCTGGTCACCCCGAAGACCGCCCGCTCCCGCCGCTGAAGGAGGACCCCTCGCCCCCCCACCACTCGCAGGCTCGCGCCGGGGCCCTGCGAGGGGGCCGTTCCAGCCCGTCACCACGTGGGGCACGATCGGGTCCATGAGCCTCACCGTCGGCGACGTCGCGCCCGAGTTCAGCCTCCCCGACCAGGACAAGCAGGTCGTCTCCCTCGCCGAGCTGCGGGGCACCCCCGTCCTGCTGGTCTTCTACCCCTTCGCCTTCTCCGGCATCTGCACCGGCGAGCTGTGCCAGCTTCGCGACGAGCTGGCCACCTACACCGACGCCGGCGTGCGGGTGCTGGCGATCAGCACCGACCCGGTCTTCAGCCTCAAGGCGTTCAAGGCGCAGGAGGGCTTCGACTTCCCGCTGCTGTCGGACTTCTGGCCGCACGGTGCGGTGGCGCAGGCCTACGGCGTCTTCAACGAGAAGGCCGGCATGGCGGTGCGCGGCACGTTCCTCGTCGACGCCGAGGGCACGATCGCCTTCGCCGAGGTCAACCAGCCCGGCGACGCCCGCGCGCAGCAGGGGTGGAAGGACGCGGTGGCGGAGCTCGCCGCCTAGTCCGACGGGGTGGGGTGGCCGGACGCGCCGGCTGCTCCGCCCCGTCCCGGCGCCCGGGGCCACATACCCTGGGTGAGCGGGGCGCGTAGCTCAGCGGGAGAGCTCTCGCCTTACAAGCGAGCGGTCGCAGGTTCGATCCCTGCCGCGCCCACCCCCGTGCCCGGCTCAGGGTCGATGGTCCCTGGGCCGCTCCTTCGGGTACTCCCTAGTGTCGCTGGACGCGCCCGCGGTCGCCCACCCGGGGAGGTCCCCGTGGCCGACGAGTTGCTCAACATGCCCACCTGGGTGGTCTTCGTCCTGCTGGTGGTCGTCCTGCCCGCCGTCGTGCTGCTCATGCAGTGGGGGATCCGCCGCCGGTGGCCGGCTCTGGCGGAGGGCGACCACAACGAGGTGGTCGGGTTCATCATCGCGGTCGTCGGCGTCATCTACGCCGTGCTGCTCGCGTTCGTGGTGATCGTCGCCTGGGAGAACTTCACCTCGGCGGAGCGGATCGTGGGGCAGGAGGCCAGCGCCCTGCGCGGCATCTACCGGCAGAGCCTCGCCTTCCCCCCGGGGACGCAGGAGGAACTCGGCGCCCTGGTCCGGCAGTACGCGGACGGGGTCATCGAGCTGGAGTGGCCGCAGATGGGCGAGGGGGAACCGGGGGACCCGCGGCTGGGTGACGTCCTGGACGGGATGACGAGCGCGATCGCCGCGGCGCCCGCGGCCACGCCGGCCCAGCAGGAGTTCGTCGGGGCCGAGGCCGAGCGGCTGGCCGAGCTGGTGAGCCTGCGCAGCCAGCGGCTCGACTACGTGGACCGCACCATCCCCGCGGTGCTGTGGATCGCGCTGATCGTCGGCGCGGTCGTGACCATCGGCTTCGCCCTGCTCTTCGGCCTCCGGCGGGCGGCGCTGCACGCCCTGATGCTCGCCAGCCTGTCGGCCCTCGTCGGCGTCCTGCTGTTCGTGGCGGTCGAGATGGACCACCCGTTCTCCGGCGGCGTCAAGATCGCCCCCGAGCCGTTCGAGCGGGTGCTGGTGGACTTCGACCCCTGACCGGCCGGGGGGTCAGGCGGCCGCGGCGCGCCGCGGGGACGAGGGGACGTCGGGGCGCGGGAAGGCCGGGCGCAGGAACAGCGGTGCCCGGAACGGCCGCCAGCCGCCCTCCGGCTGCGCCAACCGGTCGGCGATCGCCCAGATCGCCGCCGGGTGGTGGCCCAGACCGAGATGGCTGGCCAGGACGGCGATGTTCTCGCAGCGCTCGCCGGGGGTGTCCAGGCAGGTCTGCCAGTGCACGATCCCGTCGAAGTGCGAGTAGATCGACGTGGCCGGCACCGTCAGCGGGCTGTCGTCGGACTCCAGCGGCAGGGTCCGGTGCTCGACGTGCAGGTGCGAGTACCGGTCGAAGGCCCGCGACGCCCGGCTCTGGCTGTGCCGGGCGAGACGGAACGGGGTGCCCAGGGTAATCACCTGCCGGACCGAGTCCGGCGTCCGGCGGGCCAGGTCGCGGGCGAAGATGCCGCCCAGGCTCCAGCCCACGAGGCTCACCGGGCGGCCGTGGCGGTCGCTGAGGTCGTCGAGCCGGTCGCGCATCCCCTCGACGCAGGCCGCGGTGGGGCCGATGTTGCGCCCCAGCCGCCAGCCGTGCACGCGGTAGCCGAGGTGGCGCAGCACCGAGCGCAGGGCGCGGGTCGAGGTGTCGTCGGCGAGCAGGCCCGGCAGGACCAGCACCGGGTGCCCGTCCCCCTTCGGCAGCCGCTGCATCAGCGGGCGGGCGGCGAGGAACAGCCCGAAGTCGGCCGCACCGCGTGCCGGCTCGGTGAGGTAGAGCGGCAGAGCCGGGCCGTCACCCCGGAACCGTTCCCCCTGCGGTCGCGACACGTCGTCCTCCTCGCCGTCGTGGCCCTCCTGGGCCCTGCTGCTCGGTACCACTCTGCGAGGGCGGTCACACCTGACTGTTGCGACGCGCTGGACGAGCGGCCGGTGGCTGTGGCCCTCGTCACAGGAAACGCACAGGCCCCACGCGTCGTGCCCGCGGGTCGCGTGGCGGCCCGGGCGTGCTCGGGAGAGCGTGGAGCGCGGTCCGAGCCGGCGGGAGGGGTGTCGTGGGAACCGAGGACGACGGACTGCGCGGGCGCAGCCGCACCGTGGACCTCGACGGTCCGGTGCACTGCGTCGACTACGCCGGGAACGACGCCGGCCCGACCGTCGTCCTGGTGCACGGCCTGGGCGGCTCGCACCTGAACTGGGACCTGTTCGCCCCGCTGCTCACCCCGCACGCCCGGGTGCACGCGCTGGACCTGCCCGGCTTCGGG
The DNA here is from genome assembly GCF_054050075.1 of Geodermatophilus sp. SYSU D00965. Lineage (NCBI taxonomy): Bacteria > Bacillati > Actinomycetota > Actinomycetes > Geodermatophilales > Geodermatophilaceae > Geodermatophilus > Geodermatophilus sp. SYSU D00965. The sequence continues at coordinate 82,501 of NZ_JBJGYQ010000015.1, forward strand.
CGCAGCGAGCCCGGGCACCGGGTGGCCTCGGTGCGGGCCAACGTGGCCGTCCTCGACCGGTTCGTCCGCGAGGTCGTGGGTGGCCCGGTGGTGCTCGTCGGCAACTCGATGGGCGGGATGATCTCGATCCTCGAGGCGGCGCGGTCGCCGGCGAAGGTCTCCGGGCTGGTGCTGGTCGACCCCGCGGTCCCCGGGCCGCGCGGCCGCCCCGACCCGCGGACCGTGCGCACGTTCCTCGCCTACGCGCTGCCCGGCGTGGGGGAGCGGTACCTGGCCGCCCAGCGCCGCCAGCGCGGGGCGCGGGGGTCGGTCCTGGACATGCTGGAGCTCTGCGGCGTCGACCCGGCCGCCGTGCCGCCGCAGCTGATCGAGCGCTCGGTGGAGCTGGTCGACCAGCGGCAGGACGTCGCCGGCATGGACCGGGCCTTCCTCACCGCGGCCCGGTCGCTGCTCCTGCTGCTGGCCGACCCGCGCCTGCTGCGCCGGGCGATGGCGGGCATCGAGGTGCCGGTGCTGCTCGTGCACGGGGACCGCGACCGGCTGGTGCCGGTCAGCGCGGCGCGGGACGTCGCCCGCCGGCACCCGCGGTGGCAGTACCTGGAGATGGCCGACGTCGGGCACGTGCCGCAGCTGCAGTGCCCCGAGCAGCTGGCCGAGCACGTCCTCGACTGGCTGCCGGCCGTCGTCCGCAGCCGGTGACTCAGGCCAGCGTGGCCCGCAGCGCCTCCAGCCCGGTGTAGCGGGGCCGCCAGTCCAGCAGCTCCTTGGCGCGGGAGGTGTCCATGATCGCCGGGCGGCTGGCCGCCTCCACCCACTCGGCGGCCGGCGGCAGGAACGGCAGCCGGGTCACCGCCCGGGCGGCCAGCTCGGCGGGACCGGCCGGCACCGGGATGGGCAGCCCGCCGAACTCCCGGACGACGTCGACGGTGGTCAGGACGCCGTCCCCGGCGACGTTGTAGGCCCCGGGCGGGCCGGCCGCGACGACGCACTGCAGCAGGGCGCTGCCGACGTCGTCCTCGTGGACGACCTGCAGGGGGAACTCGGGCGCGAGCACCGGCACCGGGACCGGCAGCCGCCGCGGCCGGGCGAACAGTCGGCGGCCCAGCGGCGCGAGCGGGCCGGGGAGCACGTCCTTGGCGCCCACGGCGTTGGGCCCCAGCACCACCGACGGGCGCAGCAGGTACAGCCCGAGGTCCGGCGTGGCGGCGGCCTCGGCGGTGAGCAGGTGCTCGAGCTCGGCCTTCTCCTGGGCGTAGAACAGCCGGGCCGCTGGGCGCACCGGCCAGTCCTCGGGGATCCGCTCGGGGTTGTCCCGGTGCCACCCGTAGGCGGCGACCGACGAGGCGTACACGAACCGGCGCGCGCCAACGGCCGCCGCGGCGCGGAAGGCGTTGAGGGTGCCGTCGACGTTGATCGCCCGGGTGGTCCGCCGGGAGGCGTTGCCCGTGACGAGGAAGGCCAGGTGGACGACGACGTCGGCGCCGTCGAGGGCCTCGCGCAGCGCGCCGAGGTCCCGGACGTCGCCGCGCCGGTAGGTCAGCTTCGTCCAGCCGCGCTCGGCCGGGTCGAACGGACGGCGCGCGATGCCGACCACCCGGCCGATCCGGTCGTCGGCCTCCAGCAGCGGCACCAGACCCGCGCCGAAGGTGCCGGTGGGACCGGTGACGGCGACGGTCAGGTCTGTCTCGCGGGCGGCCACGCCGACCGGCTACCCGACCCGCCGACGCGCCAACCCGCTCAGCCCGCGGCGGCGCTCCTCCCGGCGGCGACGAGCTCGTCCACGCCGCGCCGGATGCCCCCGGCCAGGACGTCGACGTCGGGGAAGGCGTCGAAGTCGGCGTTGATGCCGAAGGTCATCGTGTCCAGGTAGCTGAAGATGCCGATCGAGACGCGGGTGCCGCCGGCGATCGGCACGTAAGCGTGCGCGGAGCACATCCGCCGGCCGAGCACGTAGAGCGGGATCCGCGGCCCGGGCACGTTGGTGGTCACCGCCTGGTACCACGTCGAGGACGCCGCCACGCCGGCGCGCACGCCCAGGGCCAGGAGCGTGGGGGCCACGAAGTCGCCCATCGCGATGATCGAGCGGGCGTCGACGGCCGACATGAGCCGCTTGTGCTCGTCCATCTGCCGCCGGACCGACGCCAGCCGCGCCATCGGGTCGGGCTCGGCCACGGGCAGGTCGACGAACACCGGGGCCACCCGGTTGCCCAGCGTGCCCCGCTCACCGGCCTGGCGGACCGACACCGGCACCATCGAGCGGACGACCAGCCCCTCGGCGAGGGCCCCGCGCCGCTCCAGCAGGTCGCGGAAGCCGCGGGTGATCGCGGTCAGGACGAGGTCGTTGACCGTGCCGCCCAGCGCCCGGCGCGCGCCCTTGAGCTCCTCGAGCTGCGCCTGGGTCCAGGCCCAGCGGCGGTGCGGGCCGATGGGGCCGTTGAGCGAGCGCGCGGTGCGGGTGGTGACCTGCCGGGCGACGGTCGGCACGTTGGCGGCCAGCGAGCGGCCGGACCTCAGCGCCCCCTTGGTCGCCGTGCGGACCCCGCCGAGCCGGGGCAGCCGGGAGAGCTCGCGCAGCGGGTGGGTGACGGCGTCCTGGACGGCGCCGGCCACCACCTCGACGGTCGACGGGGAGCGCTGCGGCGTCCAGTCCGCCGGCTCCGGGTGGGCGGCGTCCGGGGACAGGTCGAAGACCAGCTGCATCAGGTCGGTGCCGGCGATGCCGTCGACCATGCAGTGGTGCACCTTGGAGATCAGGGCCCAGCGGCCCTCGGCCAGCCCCTCGACGAGGTAGAGCTCCCACAGCGGCTTGGCCAGGTCGAGCCGCTGGCCGAGGACCCGGCCGGCCAGGTTGCGCAGCTGCTCGTCGCCGCCCGGCTGCGGCACGGCGGTGTGCCGCACGTGGTAGAGGATCTGGAAGTGCGGGTCGTCGACCCACAGCGGGCGACCCAGGTCCATCGGCACCCGGCGGACCCGCTGCCGGTAGCGCGGCACCAGCGGCAGCTTGGCCAGCAGCAGCCGGACGACGTCCCCGTAGGACGGCGCCGGCCCCTCGAACACCGCGACCGCCCCCACGTGCAGCGGGGTGTTCTCGCTCTCCGCGAAGTAGAAACCGGCGTCGGTCGGGCTCAAGCGGTCCACGGTCAGCTCCTCGGTGCGAGACGGACGGCGACAGCCGACCACGCGGTCGCGAGCGCGTCCACCGGACCTCACCCTGCCCGGCGGTGCTCCAGGCCGGACTCCACCCGCTCGAGCAGCTGCAGGAACGCCGCGTCGACGACCTCTCGGCGGGTGAGGTTCACGCTGTGGCCCGCGCCGGGGACGACGACCAGCTCGGCCGAGGCGCCGATGCCGGCGGCCAGCCGGTGCCCGTGGTCGACGGGGGTGAGCCGGTCGTGGGTCGCCGCGACGACGGTGACCGGGACCCGGCCCAGCACGGGCAGCGCCGCGGACTCGTCGTGCTCGAGGAAGGTCGCGTAGAAGGCCATCGTGACCGGCAGCGGCGTCTCCTCCAGCAGCTCCTGGACCATCCGCACCTGCGTCGGGTCGGCGTCGTCCCGGCCGAACAGGTAGCGGCGGGTGTACCAGCGGCCGATCGCCGTCCCGCGCCGGCGGAACCGCTCCAGCAGCGGCGCGAGCGCCTGCAGCAGGCGCAGGTAGGCGGGCAGCAGGCCGAGCCGGCGCAGGAGGCGGACGCCGAGGCCCACCAGGCCGGTGCGCACCAGCCCGCCGGCGGAGGTGGCGAGCAGGAAGACGCCCACCACCCGGTCGCCGAACAGCTCCGGGCGCTGCCGTGCCAGGGCCAGGATGCTCATCCCGCCCATCGAGTGCCCGGCCAGCACCACCGGACCGGCGGGGACGACGGCGTCGAGCACCTGGCCGAGGTCGCGGCCGGTGCGGTCGATCGTCGCCCGGGTCAGCGGCGTCCACCCGGACCGGCCGTGGCCGCGCTGGTCCCACAGCACCAGGCGGGCCCGGGAGCGCAGGGTCGCCCGCTGCAGGGCCCACTCGGCCAGCCGGGCGGTGAACCCGTGGCTGAGGACGACGGTCAGCGGGCTCGCCGCCTCCCCGTCCACCTCGACGTGCAGGTCGACGCCGTCGTCGGTGCGGACGGTGCGCGACCCGGGCGGAGGCGGGCCGGGTGGCTGAGGGGTGGCGGTCACCGGGTCATCGTCCGCTGGTCAGTCCTCGTCGGCCCGCGGGCGGCCGGGGGCGGCGTCGCGGACCAGCCGGCGGGCGGCGTCCACCTCGCGGGCGACCGGGGCGAGCACCCCGTCGGCGTGGATCTCGGCGTCGTCCGGGGGCCGGTGCGCGCGGATGTCGGCCTCCAGCTCGCGGATCGCCCGGCGCAGGACGGCGACCTGCGCGAGGTCGGGCGCGGGCTCGCCGTGCCGGGTGGCGATGACGGCCTCGGTGACCGCGTCCGACGTCCGCTCCAGCTGCACGATGACCGGCCAGAACGCCGCCGCGCGGGTGCTGACCGGCGGCGGCTCGGCCAGCCGGCGCTGCAGCTGGGTGTGCAGCTCGGTGAGCGCGCGGTAGCTCCGCCGCCGGGCCCGGCGGCGCTCGGCGGGGCTGCCGGTGAAGGCCGCCTCCACGAAGGCGTCGAGGGCGAGGGCGGCGGCGCGCAGCGCCTCGTCGAGCGGCGCCCGCCAGGTCTGCGGCCACAGCAGGTAGCCGAAGACCAGCACGATGGCGCAGCCGATCAGGGTGTCGAGCAGGCGCGCGCCGACCAGGCCCGGCCCGCCGGGCAGGGCGAGGTCGAGCAGCAGGATGATCACCGGCGTCTGGAAGACGGAGAACAGGCCGAAGTTGGCGTTGCGCGCCCACGGCAGCAGCGCCGCCGCGGCGGCCATGGCGACCAGCACCCAGGCGTTGCGGGGCAGCACCGCCAGCAGCAGCGAGCCGATGAGGACGCCGAGCAGCGTGCCCGCGCCGCGCTGCACGGCCCGGGTGAAGACCGAGCCGAAGTCGGGCTTGAGCACGATCGCGACGGTCAGCAGCACCCAGTAGGGGCGCTGGATGGGCAGGTACTGGCGGGCGACCTCGGCGATCGTCATGCACAGCGCCAGGCGGACGGCGAACGCCCGGCTGTCGGGGCTGCCCACGGTGCGGTCGACGAGGTCGCGCAGCCGCGTCCGCAGGTCCGGACGGAGCGGGGGCACCGCGGCACCGGCCCGCTCCTCGGGGTCGCCGACGACGTTCCACGCCAGCCGGATCCCGTGGCGCACCGCGCGCCGGGTGGGCTCGCCGGACTCGAGGGGCTCCGGGCGCTGCTCGGGGAGCTCGCGTCCGGGGTCGACGGCGGCGGCGAGGGCGTGGACCGCGGTGATGTCGTGCGGGTCCGCCGGCACCCCGGCGCGGACGGCGGCGACCGTGCCCTCCACCAGCGGTGCCGCCGCGTTGAGCACCCCCGCCAGCTCGGAGAGCTCCTTGCTCCGCCCGGCGGTGTGGCTGCGGCTGCGGATCACCCGGTCGTAGGCGGCGTTGAGCGCGGTGGTGAGGTCGCGGCGGGCCTCCTCGGTGCCCGGCGTCCCGACGGCGGAGAGCAGCTCGCCGATGCGGGTGAAGACGGTGGCGACCGCCGTCCGGTCGGGGTCGGCGGTCTCGGTGGCGTACTGCACCAGCGTGGTCAGCGTCGCCCAGGCCGCGCCGGCGACGAAGAAGCCGACCTCCGCGGCCGCCGGCAGCGGCGTGGTCAGGCCCGAGCCCAGGGCCGTGTAGACCAGCAGCTGGAGTGCGCCGAGGGAGAGCGCCGCGTTGACCGCGCTGATCAGCGCGGCCAGTGCGGACATGACGGCGATGACCAGGACCGGCAGCCAGCCGCCGCCGGAGGCGTACTGCCCGACGACCAGCCCGACGCCGCCGAAGACGGTGGCCGCGGCGGTGCGGCGGAGCCGGTCGCGCAGCGGCCCCGCCTGCGGGGCGAGGCTGCCCGCCAGCGCGCCGGTGGTCGCGAAGACGCCGGCGCCGAGGACCGGTCCCGGCTCGATCCCGCCCTCGACGGCGACGGCCACCGCCAGCGGAGCGGGGATGGTGACGGCGAAGCGGACGACGTCGCGCCAGGGGACCGGGGGAGGCGTGGTCCGCACCAGCTCCTCGAGCCAGGCCGGCGCCCGCAGCCCCCTCTCCGCCACGGCTCCCGAGCTTTCCATCCCGCCAGTTCACCCGCGCCCGCCGGCACTCGGCCCCGCTCCGCCACGGTGCGCTCGACTCCGCCGTTCCGTTACGGCTTGGCCGCGCCCGCCGACAGGGGCAGGCTGGTGGTGTGCCTGGGGAGGCGCCGCTGGTCGCGGCGGCGCGGGGGAGGGCCGCGGAGCACGGCGGCACCACCGCGCTGCCCGTTCCCCTGGCCTCCCTGGTCGGTCGCGCCGCCGACCTGGAGACCGTGGCCGGGCTGCTGCGCCGCGCCCGGCTGGTCACCCTCGTCGGGGCCGGCGGGTGCGGCAAGACCCGCCTGGCGATCGCCGCCGCGCAGCGGGAGCGGCAGCGGGGGACGGCGGTGGCCTGGTGGCCGCTGGACCCGCTGCGGGAACCGGCCCTGGTCGCGCCGTCCCTGGCCACGGCCCTGGGCCTGGCGCACAGCCGGGCCGACACCGCCGCGCTGGCCGGTGCGCTCGGCGACCGGGAGGTCCTGGTGGTGGCCGACAACTGCGAGCACCTGGCCGCTGCGGTCGCCGACCTGGTGCTGGCCCTGCTGCCGGCCTGCCCGGGTGTGCGGGTGCTGGCGACCAGCCGCCAGGCCCTGGAGGTCGCGGGGGAGCACGTGTGGGAGGTCCCGCCGCTGGGCCTGCCGGCCTCCACGGACAGCGACGCGGTCCGTGCCGCCCCGGCGGTGCAGCTGTTCCAGGAGCGGGCGGCCGCGTCCGGCGCGGCGCTGTCCGCCGAGGACCTCCCGGTCGTCGGGCGGCTGGTCCGCCGCCTCGACGGGATGCCGCTGGCCGTGGAGCTGGCCGCGGCCCGCACCGCGGTCATGGCGCCGGCCGAGCTCGACGAGCAGCTCGACGACGCGTTCCGCCTGCTCGTCGACGTCCGGCTCGGCGTCCCGCCGCGGCAGCGGACCCTGCACGCGACCCTGGCCTGGAGCCACGACCTGCTGGGGCCGGCCGAGCGCACGCTGTTCCGGCGGCTGGCGGTCTTCGCCGGCCCGTTCGACCGGGAGGCCGCCACCGCCGTCGCCGGCGACCTGGGGGCCGGTCCGGACGACGGCGTCCCCGCCGTGCTGGAGCGGCTGGTGCGCCGGCACCTGGTCCGGGTGCAGCCCGACGCGGGACGGCGCAGCCACCGGCTGCTCGAGCCGGTGCGCCAGTTCGCCGCCGCGCGGCTGGCCGAGTCCGGCGAGGCCGAGGAGGTGGCCTGGCGGCACGCCCGGCACCACCTGACCCTCGTCCGGCGGGTGGCCGCGGCGCTGCCCGGGCCCAACGGCGCCGGGGTGCAGCAGCGGACCCTCGACCACTTCGACTCGCGCAGCCCCGACCTGCGCGCCGCCCTGACCTGGGCGCGGCACACCCCCGGTCAGGCCGAGCTGCTGGTGGACCTGGTGGTGCCGCAGTGGTGGGTCTGGTGGCGCCTGGGCCGTTTCGCCGAGGGGCTCACCTGGCTCCGGGCGGCGCTCGACACCGGCGCCGGCCGGCCGGTCGAGCGCGCCGAGCTGCTGCACGGCCTGGGGTGGCTGGCCCGCCACCAGGACGCGCCGGAGGAGGCCCGGGCCGCGCTCACCGAGGCGCTGCGGCTCTACGACAAGCTCGGCAACGACACCGGCGCCTCCTTCGTGCTGCACCGGCTGGCCGCGCTGCGGCTCGACGCCGCCGTGCTCGCCGGGCCGCAGGCGCTGGCGGACGGCCGGGCGCTGGTCGAGGCCAGCGAGGCGCGGGCCCGGGCCGCCGGTGACGTCTGGGCGCTGGGCGCGGCGAGGTACTGGCACGGGTTGTTCGCGCTGACCGAGGGGGACGTCGACACCGCCACCCGGCTGCTCGTGGAGGCGCGCGGGGCGTTCGTGGTCGGCGGCGACCAGTGGGCCGTCGGGCGGACGACGGGGATGTCGGCGCTGGCCCTGATCCGGGCCGGACGCCTCCGGGACGCCGCCACGGTGCTGCGCGAGGCCGAGCGGACCGGCGCCGAGGTGCGCGATCGCTGGGGGCTGGCGCGCTGGGCGCTGCACGACGCCGAGTGGCACCTGCGGGACGGCGACCCGCGGGAGGCGGCCCGCGCGTGCGCGCGGTCGGCGGCCGGCTTCGCCGAGCTCGGCGACGGGCTGCGCGTCGTCGAGGTCGCCCGGGTCTGCGCCGACGCGCTCACCGCGCAGGGCCGCGCCGCCGAGGCCCTCCAGCTGCGGGCGACCGCTGACGCCGCCGCGGCGCGCCCCGGCTCGGGCGGTGCCCGGCTGGCCGACCAGGTCGCCGAGCTGGCCGCGACGCGCGCGCCACCGGAGGTCCTGACCGAGCCGCTGTCCGCCCGCGAGCTGGAGGTGCTCCGGCTGGTCGCGCAGGGCCGCACCGACGCGGAGGTGGCCCGGGCGCTGTTCCTCAGCGTGCGCACCGTGGGCGGCCACCTCGGCTCGGCCTACCGCAAGCTCGGTGTCCGGTCGCGGACGGCGGCCGTCCGGCGGCTCGCCGAGCTCGGGCTGGCGGCGGACGGGTAGTCGGTCGGGTAGTCCTACGCATCTGCCCGGCCGCTCCCGTCACGACGCTGGTGCGCGAGCGGCCGCCCGAGGGGAGGCGGCCCGACCGGAGGTGGTCATGTCCCTTCCTCACCCGGGCCGGCTGGACACCGCCGTCGTCATCGGGGCCGGGCTGGCGGGACTGCTGACGGCCCGGGTCCTGTCCGAGCACGTCGACCGGGTGGTGGTCCTCGACCACGACACGCTGCCCGAGGAGGCCGTCCCGCGGGGTGGGGCGCCGCAGTCGGCGCACGCGCACGCACTGCTGTCCCGTGGCCGGGCGGCCCTGGAGGACCTGTACCCCGGGCTGACCGCCGACCTGGTGGCGCGGGGAGCCGTCGTCGGGGACCCGCAGGCGGACTCCCGGTGGGTCAACGACGGCTACACGATGGCGTCCGGCCCCTCCGGGCTGATCGGGATCCTGCTCAGCCGGCCGCTCCTGGAGCGGGAGGTGCGCCGCCGGACCCTCGCCGACCCCCGCATCCAGCTGTACCAGCGGGTCGACGTCCGGACGCTGCTCCACGACGCCGACGGCCGGGTGCTCGGGGTCGCGGCGGTCGACTGGGACGGCGCCGGGCAGCGGATCCGGCACTGGGAGGCCGACCTCGTCGTCGACGCCAGCGGACGCACGTCGCGGACGCCGGAGTGGCTGGCCGCGCTCGGCTTCGAGCCCCCCGCGGAGGAGCGGGTGGAGGTCGACCTCGCGTACTCGACCCGGCACTACCGGCGCGAGCCCGGGCACCTGGACGGCGCCGTCGGGGCGCTCGTGTCCGCCTCGCCGGACTGCCCGCGGGGCGGCGGGCTGCTCGCGCAGGAGGGCGACCGGTGGATCTGCACCGTCGCCGGCTTCTTCGGGGACCGGCCGCCGGTCGACCCCGAGGGCTTCGAGGCCTACGCCGGGACGCTGCTCTCACCGCTGCTGCACGAGGTCGTCAGGTCCGCGGTGCCGCTGGACGACCCTCGGCGCTTCCGGTTCCCCGCCTCGGTGCGGCGGCGGTACGAGCGGCTGACGCGCGTGCCGCTGGGCCTGCTGGTCGTCGGGGACGCGATCTGCAGCTTCGACCCCGTGTACGGCCAGGGGATGACCGTGGCCGCCGTGGAGGCGCTCGCGCTCCGGGAGCTGCTCGCCGGAGGCCTGGACCGGCCCGGCCTCGCGGCGCAGTTCTGGCAGGTGGCGGCCACGACGATCGACAACCCGTGGCACATCGCCGTCGGCGGGGACATGCGGCTGCCCGGTTACCGCGGCCCGGTCGACCGGCGGACCCGGGTGGTCAACGCCTACCTGGCGAAGGTGCACCGTGCGGCCTCGTCCGACCCCGTGGTGGGGACGGCGTTCATGCGGGTGGCCCAGATGGAGGCGCCGCCGTCGAGCCTGATGACACCGGGGGTGATGGCGCACGTGCTGCGCGGGTCGCGGCGCGCCGTGTCGGGCTTAGAGGAGCTCGGGCTCCCCGCGTGAGGGAGGAGCTCGAGCTCCCCGCGTGAGGGCGGTGCCGCCGAGGCGACACGTCGGCAGGTCGACGTGTCGCCTCGGCGACTCCTCGCGCTGCGGTCCCTCCACCGTTGGCCGGGCTGGGTGATCGGTTCTCCGCCCGCGCTCTGGAGACTGGTCGAGCTCCGCGTCCGCCGGCTCCCGAGCCGGCGACGCGCGTTGTCTCCACGGGCGAGCGCAGCAGGGGCGGGTGCGCCGGCGGCATCCTGGAGATCGGTCGAGCTCGGGTCCGCTGGCTCGCGGTTCCGAGTTCTTCCCCGTTTTCCCTGCTCAGGGGCCCGAAACTGTCGTACCCCCGGCCTAGGTTGAGGGCGTGTTCGGTGGCAGCGGGTTCGGGGTGGGGCTGACGGTGGCCCCGCTGGAGCTGCCGGCCGGCGTGCCGGTGGACCCGGTGCCGGTGCAGTTGTCCGACGCGTTGCCGGTGCACGCCCGCAGCCCGGAGGAGAAGGCCGCCGAGCTGCAGCGCCTCCAGCAGCTCAAGGCGATGCTGGCCGCCTACGAGCTGGACCTGATCGCCGGATTGGCCGCCGACCGGCCCGACACGCACGACCGGCGGCCCGGCCGGCCCGGTGCTGCCGCGGACGCGCAGCGGGGGCCGGGGCAGCCGGCGGGTGTGTCGGAGTTCTTCGCCGACGAGTTGGCGTTGGTGCTCAACACCTCCCGCGCGGCGGCCACCGGCCTGATCGACCAGGCGGCGGCGTTGAGCGGAACGTTGCCGGGGACGCGGGCGGCGCTGGCGGAGGGGCGGCTGGACTGGCCGCGGGCCCGGGCGATCGCCGCCGAGCTGGGGTGGAAGGCGCGGGCCACCGATCCGCGCATCCTCGAAGAGGTGGAGGCCGCGGTGCTGCCCCGGGCCGGGGAGCTGTCGATCCGCCGGCTCAAGGCGCTGGTGGCCGCCGAGCTGACCGCCCGCGACGCCGCGGCCGCCGACCGGCGCCGCACGGACGCGCAGCGGGGGGCGAACGTGGTGGTGCGCCCGGTCGGGGATGGCATGTCGGAGCTGGTGGCCAAGATGCCGCACGAGCTGGCCACCGCCTGCCGCGCCGCCGTCGACGGCCTGGCGCGGGCGGCCAAGACCGCCGGCGAGGAGCGGCCACTCGGGATGCTGCGGGTGGGTGCGCTGGCCGATCTGGTGCTGCGCCCGTGGGAGGCCGGGCGGGAGCCGGTGACCGCGCAGCTGACCGTCACCGCCCCCCTCGACGCCCTCACCCCCGCCCGCTTCCTCGCCGACGGCGGCCCGGTGCCGGCGGCGTGGGCGCGGCCGGGCGCGGTGGCGGCGCCGACCGGTGAGGTCGACGGGCAGCCGATCACCGCCGCTCACCTGCGCGCACTGCTCGCCCAGTTGGACGCGGTCTGCCCCGGCGGGCTGCAGGCGCCGGCCGGCGGCACGCTGACCGTGGCGCTCACCGACGCCGCCGGCGGGCTGCTGGCCACCACCACCCGCGCCGAGATCGAACGGTTGGCCCGCCGCGGCTGCCCCACCCACCCCACCGGCGACTGCGCGTGCCCGCTGCTGGGCCGGCCCCCGGCGACCGACGGCTACGCGCCCACCGCCGCCCAGCGCCGCTGGCTGCAGGCCCGCGACCGCACCTGCCGCCACCCCGGTTGTGCCAACAAGGCCGGCTGGGCGGATCTGGACCACGTCACCCCGTACGGCTGCGGCGGACGCACCGCCTGCGAGAACCTGTGCTGCCTGTGCCGGCGCCACCACCGGCTCAAGACCTTCGCCTGCGGCTGGACCTACGCCCTGACCCCCGACGGCGCCCTCACCGTCACCACCCCCAGCGCCGTCACCCGCACCAGCCGGCCACCGGGCACCGACCGGCCAGCACTACCCCTCACCGGACCCCGCGTCCTCGCCCAACCCCCACCCCAGCCACCGGCGTCCGACCCCGCCGAGGACCCACCACCCTTCTAGGGCCTGCCCTCCGGCCCCCGCGTGCCCTGACTGCTCACCGTGGGAAGCCGCGGGTCGGCTGACCGCTTCACGCGGTCGGCCCCGCGGTACGTACCTGCTGGGCCTCGTGCCGGCGCAGCTTGGCGAGCATGTCGCCGAAGAGCAGCCGGACGTCGACGTCGGTGTAGACGCGGCGCTCGGCTCCGCCCTGTCCGGCCGAGGTGTCCGTGTGGGTGCTGGACTCGTCGCTCAAGGCCGTGACGAGCACCGGCGGGCTGTCCCCGAGAGGCCAGACGCCGCCGAGCTGCACCCACTCCGGCAGCGGCAGCTGGACGAACCGATCCCACAGCCACCGGCCGACCCGGCCGCTACCGGCGAGGTCGTGTTCCAGCTCGGCGACCGAGTAGGCGCACCGGCGGTAGGTCTCCAGCGGGAACTGCCAGATGGGCAGCTCCGGCCGGCCGAACACCAGGTCGGCGGCCTTCGGGTCGGTGTCCCGGTTGTACTCGAACGCCTCGGGCGCCAGCGCACCGCCGACCCACACCAGGGTCAGCCGTGAGGCGATGTCGGGCGCCTGCTCCAGCGCCGCGGCGACGTTGGTCAACGGGCCGGCGCAGACCAGGAAGAGGGGCAGGTCGTGGTCGCGCCGCGCCTCGGCGATGATTGCCGCAGACGCAGCCGAGGCCGAGCCACCGACCTCGAACGCCGCTTCCGCACCGACGTGCACCGGCGGCCTCGCCCGACCGTCGATGAGGTCGATCAGCTCCTGCGCCAGTCCTGCACCGCGCCGTGCGGTCGCCTCCAGCTCACCGAACACGGGGTTGAGGAAGGAACTGGTGATCGCGACGACCCGGTTGGTCGGCGACAGCAGGTGGTGGGCCAGCGCCACGAGCCCGTCGGGATCGCCGGCCCAGTCGTTGTCGACGACGACCCTGCACTGCTCGGCCAGCCGCAGCTGTCCTCCGTGGGCCATCGGCGTCCTCCTGCGGCGTGGGGGCGTGGGCACGGCCCGCACAGGATGGCCGGGACGGCGCCGTTCCCCCTACGCCCGTGCCAATGACCGGCAGGGCCGTCGCCCCACGCCGTCGCCCCACGCCGTCGCCCCACGTCGTCGCCCCACCGCGGGCCCCGACCGCGCCGACCTAGGCTGCGGCGGGTGACCGTGACCCTGGGGGAGGTCGTCGCCGCGCTCGAGGCGCGGTACGACCCCGCGCTGGCCGAGGACTGGGACGCCGTCGGGCTGGTCTGCGGTGATCCGGACGAGCCCGTGGAACGAGTCCTGTTCGCCGTCGACCCGGTGGCGGCCGTCGTCGACGAGGTGGTGCAGACCGGCGCCCAGCTGCTGGTCACCCACCACCCGCTGTTCCTGGGCGCCGTCCACGGGGTGCCGGCGAGCGACCCCAAGGGCCGGCTCGTGCACCGGCTGATCCGGGCCGGCGCCGGCCTCTTCGCGGCCCACACCAACGCCGACCGGGCACCCGACCACGGCGTCAACGACGCGCTGGCCGACGTCGTCGGGCTCACCGGCGCCGTCCCGCTGGAGCCGACGGCGGCCGACCCGCGCGCCGGCCTCGGCCGCGTCGGGCGGCTCCGCGAGCCGACGACCCTGCGCGCGTTCGCCGCCCGCGTCGCCGCCGTCCTGCCGGGCACCGCGGGGGGTGTCCGCGCCGCCGGCGACCCCGACCGGCGCATCGAGACCGTCGCGGTCTGCGGCGGCAGCGGGGGCTCGCTGCTCCCCGCCGCGGCGGCCGCCGGCGCCGACGTCCTCCTGACCAGCGACCTGCGGCACCACCCGGTCTCCGAGGCGCTCGAGAACAGCGGCCCGGCCCTGTGTGACGTGGCACACTTCGCCTCCGAGTGGCCCTGGCTGCCGGTCGCGGCGGACGTGCTGAACCGCGACCTGTCCGGGCGGGTGGAGGTGGCCGTCTCCCGGCGCCGCACCGACCCCTGGACGTGGCACGCCGCGGGCGACGGGGACCCGGCCGCGGCCGCGGCCGCGGCCGGCTGAGGCCCGAGGGGCGCTGCGAGCCCTCGGGGGAGGGGGTCGCGATGACCAGCACACCCACACCGCCCCCGGACGCCGGGGGACCGGGAGGCATCCCGCGTCGCAGCGACCGCAGCCCGTGGAACTGGTTGCTGCTCGTCCCGATCGTGCTGCCGCTGATCGTGCCGCTCTACAACCGCGTCGATCCGACCCTCTTCGGCTGGCCCTTCTTCTACTGGGCCCAGCTGGCGTTCGTCGCCGTGGGCGTCCTGACCACCGTCGCCGTCTACCGGGCGACCCGGCGGAGCAGGACCGAGCGGGACGCCGCCCGCGAGGCCCTCGCCCGGGACCGGGAGCGCTGAGCCGTGGACGGGGTCAACGTCGTCGAGCTGGTCATCGTCATCGTCGTCTTCCTCGTCGTCACGGTGATGGGGTTCGTCGCCGCCCGGTGGCGGCGCGCCGAGAGCCTCATGCACCTCGACGAGTGGGGGCTGGGCGGTCGCAGCTTCGGCACCTGGGTCACCTGGTTCCTGCTCGGCGGTGACCTCTACACCGCCTACACCTTCGTCGCGGTCCCGGCGCTGATGTTCGGCGCGGGCGCGGCCGGCTTCTTCGCCGTCCCCTACACGGTCGTGATCTACCCGCTGGTCTTCCTGGTGATCATCAGGCTGTGGTCGGTCAGCCACGTGCGCGGCTTCGTGACGCCGGCCGACTTCGTCCGCAGCCGGTTCGACTCCCCGACGATGGCGCTGCTCGTGGCCATCACCGGGATCGTCGCGACGATGCCCTACATCGCGCTGCAGCTGGTCGGTATCGAGGCCGTGCTCAAGGCGATGGGCGTGGAGGGCGAGCTGCCGCTGATCGTCGCCTTCGTCATCCTGGCGCTCTACACGTACAACTCCGGGCTGCGGGCCCCGGCCCTGATCGCGTTCGTCAAGGACACGCTGATCTACCTGACGATCATCGTCGCGGTGATCGTCATCCCCGTGCGGCTCGGCGGCTGGGAGGCGATCTTCGGCGCTGCCGAGGAGAAGTTCGCCGGCACGTCCGGCGTGCTGCTGCCGGCGTCCGGCCAGCTCGGGTACGCCACCCTGGCGCTGGGCTCGGCGCTCGCGCTGTTCCTCTACCCGCACTGCATCACCGGCGTGCTCGCCGCCAGCAGCCGCGACGTGCTCAAGCGGAACATGAGCGCGCTGCCCGCCTACAGCCTGGCGCTGGGCCTGATCGCGCTGCTGGGCTACATGGCCATCGCCGCGGGGGTGCAGCCGATCGGCGGGGACGGCAACACCGTCGTCCCGGTGCTGTTCCAGCAGATGTTCCCCAGCTGGTTCGCCGGCATCGCCTTCGCCGCGGTCGGCGTCGGCGCGCTGGTCCCGGCCGCGATCATGTCGATCGCCGCGGCGAACCTGTTCACCCGCAACATCTACAAGGAGTACCTGAAGAAGGACGCCACCCCGCGCCAGGAGGCCCAGGTCGCCAAGGTGGCCTCGCTGGTGGTCAAGGTCGGCGCGGTGGCGGCGATCCTCTTCATCGACCCGCAGTTCTCCATCGACCTGCAGCTCATCGGCGGCGTGATCATCCTGCAGACGCTGCCCGCGGTGGCGCTGGGGCTGTACACGCGCTGGCTGCACCGCGGCGGGCTGGTCGCCGGCTGGACGGCCGGCATGGCCGCGGGCCTGCTGATGCTCTACAACATCCCGCGGCTGGGCCCCGACGGCTCCGTCGTCCGGGAGCACTTCGGCGGCTCGTCGTTCCCGCTGGCGAAGCTGGGCCTGGACACCACCTGGAGCGTCTACGCCGGCATCCTCGCGCTGCTGGCCAACCTCGTCGTGGCCGTGGCGGTCACCCTGGCGCTGCGGGCGGCGAAGGTGGACGACGGCGTCGACGGGACGGCGGAGACCGACTACACCGCCGAGCGGGAGGACCCGACCTTCCGGGACCTGCCCGACCCGCTGGCGTCGGCCCCGCCCGCGGCGCCGGGGGAGCGGCCCGCGCGCAGCCGGTAGTTTGGCCGGGTGAAGGCCGACCACTTCGACCAGCAGAAGCTGCTGGCCCTGGCCGCCGAGGACGTCGCGCTGTCCCAGCTGGCCCACCGCAAGCGCACGCTGCCCGAGCTGGCCACGGTGGAGTCCGCGGCCGAGGCCGAGCGCGGGTACGCCGAGGCGGTCGTGCGCGCCGAGACCGAGGTGCGCGACCTGCAGCGGCAGGTCAAGCGGCTCGAGGACGACGTCGAGACCGTGCGGAACCGGGCGGCCAGGGACCAGAAGATGCTGGACTCGGGCTCGGTCGCGGCCAAGCAGATGACCGATCTCCAGCACGAGCTGCAGTCGCTGGCGCGGCGCCAGTCCGACCTGGAGGACACCGAGCTGGAGCTCATGGAGCAGCTCGAGACCGCCGAGGGCACCCTGCGGGAGGCTCAGGAGGGCAAGGACCAGGCGCAGGCCGAGCGGGAACGTGCCGAGCAGCTGCGCGACGATGCCCTGGCCGACATCGCCGACGCGACGGCGCAGCACGAGAAGGCCCGCCAGGAGGCCGCCGCCGCAGTCCCGGGCGACCTGCTCGCGCTCTACGAGCGGATCCGCAGGCAGACCGGCGGGACCGGTGCGGCGATGCTCAAGGCCCGCCAGTGCCAGGGCTGCCGGATCGAGCTCTTCGGCAAGGAACTCGCCGCCGTCCGCAACGCCGACCCCCACGAGGTCGTGCGCTGCGAGAACTGCGGCCGGATCCTCGTGCGGACGGCGGAGAGCGGGCTGTGACGACGAGACGCCGGTTCGTCGTCGAGGCCGACGGCGGATCGCGGGGGAACCCCGGCCCGGCCGGCTACGGCGCCCTGGTGCGCGACGCGGGTACCGGCAAGGTGCTCGCCGAGCGGGCCGAGTCCGTCGGCCGGGCGACCAACAACGTCGCCGAGTACGGCGGCCTGGTCGCCGGGCTGCAGGCCGCCCTGGACCTCGACCCGGGCGCCGAGGTCGAGGTCCGCATGGACTCCAAGCTGGTCGTCGAGCAGATGTCGGGTCGCTGGAAGGTCAAGCACCCCGACATGCAGAAGCTCGCCCTGCAGGCCCAGCAGATCGCCCGCCAGCTGGGCGGGGTCCGCTACACGTGGGTGCCGCGGGCGCAGAACGCCGCGGCCGACGCGCTGGCCAACAGCGCCATGGACGGCCGGCCGGTCCGCCGCGACCTCGCCGCCGAGCCGACCACGGCCGAGGACGACGTCCAGCCGGTCGCCGAGCCGGCGCCGGTCACCACGACGGTGACCCACCTGTTGCGGCACGGGCGCACCGAGCACACCCCGGAACGTCGGTACAGCGGCCGCAACGACCTGCCGCTGTCGGCGACCGGCCGGGCGGAGGCGCAGGCGGCCGCCAAGCGGGCCGAGGAGCTGGGCATCGAGGTCGTCGTGTCCTCGCCGCTGCGCCGCGCCCGGGAGACCGCCGAGGTCGTCGCCGGCGTCCTCGGGCTGGACGTGCAGTACGACGACGACCTGGTGGAGCTGGACTTCGGCCGGCTCGAGGGGCTGACCGCCGACGAGGCCCGCCGGGCGCACCCGCTGGCCACCCGCCGCTTCGCCGAGGGCGTCACCGTCGCCGCGCCCGGCGGGGAGTCGGTCGCCGACGTCGCCCAGCGGGTGGGCCGCGCCCGGGCGCGCATCCTGCGCGAGCACGCCGGGCGGACGGTGCTGGTCGTCAGCCACGTGACGCCGATCAAGCTGATGCTGGCCGCCGGGCTCGACGTGCCCGACGACGTCGTCCACCGGGTGTTCCTCGAGGCGGCGTCGTTCTGCACGGTGGCGTGGAGCTCGGACGGGCGCTCCTCGGTGCGGCTGGTCAACGACACCGGCCACCTGCGCTAGCGGGTCGGGAAGGCAGGTTGCGGGGAGGGCGTTGCACGGGGTGCCCCGCGCCACAGCCGGCCCGCGCCGCAGGGGATCATGTGGGCCGCCCGCCCGACCCGAGGAGATCCGTGACCGCGACCATCGCGCCCGCCACCGCTGCCGTCACTGGCGACGAGCGCACCCTGTCGCCCGCCGAGTACGAGGCCTGGGCCGCCGAGGTGCGGCAGCTGGCCGAGGAGCGCGGCGCGGTCATCCTGGCGCACAACTACCAGGTGCCCGAGATCCAGGACGTCGCGCACTTCACCGGCGACTCGCTGTACCTCTCCCGGGTCGCGGCGCAGACCGACGCCCGCGAGATCGTCTTCTGCGGCGTCCACTTCATGGCCGAGACGGCGAAGATCCTCTCGCCGGACAAGACGGTGCTGCTGCCCGACCACGCCGCGGGCTGCTCCCTGGCCGACTCGATCACCGCCGAGCAGCTGCGCGACTGGAAGGCCCAGCACCCGGGCGCCGTCGTCGTCAGCTACGTCAACACCACCGCCGCGGTGAAGGCCGAGACCGACATCTGCTGCACGTCGTCCAACGCCGCCGACGTGGTCCGGTCCATCCCGGCGGACCGGGAGATCCTGTTCTGCCCCGACCAGTTCCTCGGCGCGCACGTCAAGCGGGTGACCGGCCGCGAGAACATCTCGATCTGGGCGGGGGAGTGCCACGTGCACGCCGGGATCAGCCCGTCCGACGTCCGCGCGCAGGTCGCCGCCCACCCGGACGCCGAGATCCTCGTGCACCCCGAGTGCGGCTGCACGACGTCGGTGCTCGACCTGGTCAGCCACGGCGACCTGCCCGCCGACCGCACCCGGGTGCTGTCCACCGGGGGCATGGTCGAGGAGGCGGCGCGGACGCAGTCCCGCGAGGTGCTGGTCGCGACCGAGGTCGGCATCCTGCACCAGCTCCGGGCGCTCAACGCCGGCACGCAGTTCATCCCGATGAACGCCCGCGCCGCCTGCCGCTACATGAAGATGATCACGCCGGGGAAGCTGCTGCAGACGCTGCGCACCGGCGAGGGGGCCGTCGACGTCGACCCCGAGACCGCCGCCCGCGCCCGCCGCGCGGTCGAGGCGATGATCTCGATCGGCGAGCCCGGCCGCGGCGGCGAGTAGGAGGACCGCCGTCGGTTTCCGCGGAAACCGACGGCGTTCAGTTCCGGACGGCGGTGGAGAGGTCGGCGACGATCGCCTTGAAGGTGCGGGTGTCCACCTCGTCGTCGACGGTGACGCGCACGATGTCGGAGACCTGCTGCTCGGAGGTGGGCCGGACGGCGGCCACGCGGGCGGCGGCGACCAGGTGCAGCTGCTGCGCCCGGGCGGCGGCGTTCGGGACCGGGGGAAGTCGGTTCTCGCGCATGGGCCGACGGTAGGCAGCCGCGGCCGCCGGGCCGGGCAGCGCGGACGCGTGTCCCGCACCGGGTGGACCCGTCCGTCACACCCGTCCAGGGCGTCAGACCTGTAACGCAGCCCACAGGGCGGTGGTGGCGGCCAGCAGGGTGAGCGGCACCGTCGCCAGCCCCACCAGGCTGAACCGGGCGCCCGACGGCGCCGCACCGCCCAGCGCCCGCCGCCACAGCAGGTTGGCCAGCGACCCGGCGTAGGTCAGGTTGGGGCCGACGTTCACCCCGATGAGCACCGCCAGGGCGGTCCCCGGCCCGGCCGCCGCGGCCACCGGCAGCAGGGCCAGGGTCGCCGGCAGGTTGTTGAGCAGGTTGGCGCCGACCGCGGCCACCCCGGCTACCGCCAGCAGCGCGGGCAGGCCCTCGCCGCGGGGCAGCACCGCCGCCACGACGTCCTCCAGGCCGCTGCGCCGCACGGCGAGGACGACCACCGTCAGGCCCACCACGAACAGCGCGAACGGCAGGTCGGCCGCGCGCACCAGCTCCGCGACGGTGCTGGTGCGCGCGGCCAGCCGCCGGGCGGCCAGGACGGCGACCCCGGCGGCGGCCGGCCAGGCGGGGGAGAGGCCGAGCGGGGAGACCGCGGCGAACCCGGCGACGGTCAGCGCCACCCCGGCGAGCGCCACGACCGGGACGGGGGGCACCGCGGCCGGGACGGCGTCCCCGGCGGTGGCCAGGTCGGCCCGGAACAGCCGGCGCAGCAGCAGGTACTCCACGGCCACGGCGGCCAGCCACGGGGCCAGCATCAGCCCGGTGAAGTGCAGGAAGGTCAGCCCGGTCGCGGCGAACGCCAGCAGGTTGGTCAGGTTGGACACCGGCAGCAGCAGCGACGCGGAGTTGGCCAGGTGGCCGGTCGCGTACGCGTGCGGCCGGGCCCGGACGCCCAGCCGAGCGGCGGTGGCCAGCACCACGGGGACGAGCAGCACGGCCGTGGCGTCCAGGCTGAGCACCGCGGTCACCGCCGCCGCCAGCAGCACCACCCGGGTCAGGAGCCGCTCGGGCGAGGTCCCGGAGCGGCGGGCCGTGACCGCGCCGGCCCAGGTGAACAGGCCCTCCCGGTCGGCGAGGTGCGCCAGCACCAGGATCAGCACGAGGAACCCGACGGTCGGCGCGACCTCGCGCACGGCCCGCGCGGCGTCGGGCAGGCCCACGGCGCCCACCCCGAGCAGGAAGCCCGCCCCCGGGACCGCCACCGCCGCGGGCGGCAGCCGACGGCCCCCGGTCACGGCGGCCACCAGGGTGGCGACGAGGACGACGCCGGAGACGGTGAGGGCGAGCGGGTCCACGCGGGGTCAGGCCGGCGGGTCGAGGACGGCGGCGGCCACGAGCGGCGAGCCTACGACGGCAGCAGCGCCGTCTCCCGCGCAGCGGCGCCCGCCCGGTCCAGCCAGCGCTCGAGCTCGGCGGCCGGCAGCGGGGCGGAGTGCAGGTAGCCCTGGCTCTCGTCGCAGCCCAGCGCGGCCAGGTGGGCCAGCGTGGCGGGGTGCTCCACGCCCTCGGCGACCACCCGCAGGCCCAGCCGGTGGGCGAGGGCGACCGTGCTGGCCACGATGGCCTCGGTGCGGGCGTCGGTGAGCAGGTCGGCGGTGAAGGAGCGGTCGAGCTTGAGCTCGGCGACGGGCAGGTCGCGCAGGTAGGACAGCGACGAGTAGCCGGTGCCGAAGTCGTCGATGCTGACGGTGACGCCGAGGTCGGCGAGCCGGCCGACGACGGCCAGGCTGCGCTCGGGGTCGCTGAGCAGCACCGTCTCGGTGACCTCGAGGACCAGCTGGTCGGGCCGCAGGTCCGCGCCGTCCAGGAGGCAGGCGACCCGCTGGGGCAGGTCGGTGTCGAGCAGGTTGCTGGCCGACAGGTTGACCGACACCCGCAGGTCCCGCCCGCTGCGCCGCCACGCCGCCGCCTGGTCGACCGCCAGCCGCAGCACCTCGTCGGTGACCGACCGCATGAGGCCGTGGACCTCGGCCTGCGGGAGGAACTCCGCCGGGCCGAGCAGGCCGCGGACCGGGTGCGCCCAGCGCACCAGGGCCTCGACGCCGAGCGTCGTGCCGGTCGCGACGTCGACCTGCGGCTGGTGGTGCAGCACCAGCTGGCCGGCTGCCAGGCCGGCGCGCAGCTCCTCGACCAGGGCCAGGTGACCGCTGGCGGCGCCGTGCCGAGCGTCGTCGAAGACCGCCGACGCACCCCCGGAGCGCTTCGCCGAGTACATCGCCGCGTCGGCCTGCCTGAGCAGGAGCTCGGTGGCGGCGTCCGCGTCGTCGACCCGGCCGGGGCGGACGGCCAGGCCGATGCTGGCTGCGACGTGCACGGCCATGCCGCCGAGGTCGAACGGCTGCGCGAACCGGTCGGCCAGTCGCCGGCCCAGGGCTGCGGCGGCCTCCTCCGGGTCGGCGCCAGGGTCCACGACGGCGACGACGGCGAACTCGTCGCCGCCGAGCCGACCCAGCAGGTCGCCGGCCCGCAGCAGTGGCTCCAGCCGGGCGGCGACGAGGCGGAGCAACGCGTCCCCGGCCGAGTGCCCGAGGCAGTCGTTGACCTCCTTGAACTTGTCCAGGTCCAGCAGCGCGAAGGTGAGTGGGAGGCCCTCGTGGCACACCTCGTCCACCCGTCGGATCACCCCCCGCCGGTTGGCGAGGCCGGTGAGCTCGTCGGTCAGGGCCTCCCGGCGGCTGGCCGCCAGCTGGGCGAGCTCGCGCACGTTGGTGATCAGCCGCAGGCTCGACCCGATGGCGGCCAGCGCGGCGTAAGAGGTGGCTGCCCCGTGGGTGCCCGTGATCGTCCCGGCGACGAGCACCCCCGTCGAGACCACGATGACCACGAACGCACTGATCGTCGATGCGGTCGGGTCGGGGGGCTGCGGCTCGGCGCGACGGGGACGCAGGACGGCGGCCGCGCCCAGCAACACCGCACCCAGCGGCTGTACCGCGGTGAGCCAGGTCACGGGCGTCCCGGCGGCGACCACGGTGGCCAAGCTGCTCGCGAGCGGGACCGCGAAGGAACCCGCGACCAGCCAGGTGCGCGGGTCCCTGCCCATGGCGGCGAGGCCGACGACCGACAGCGTCTTCACGAGCAGGACGACGGCGGTCGCCATCTGCGCCAGCAGAGCCTGGGTCTGCCACCACGGCAGCTGGAGCAGGGGGCTGTCGGTGGCGACGGCGACGGTGTTCGCCAGTGCCATGGTCGCGAGCACCGCACAGGTGCCGTTGATGACGTCGTTGGAGTCGGCGAAGCCGGTGGGGGAGCGGTTCCAGCGGGCCAGACCGCCGTAGACGAACGGGAAGGCCACCAGCGGCGCCCAGGAGACCGGGAGGGCGGCGGCTCCGCGGGTCGCCGGGACCATGGCCAGGAGCGCTGTGACGGCCACGGCCGTGGTGAAGACCAGCGCCGACAGCGCCACCCGGTCCCAGACCGCTCGCTCCTGGAGCGTCCTCCGAGCCCGCTGGACCAGGAGCGCGCACAGCCCGGCGTGCAGCGCGAGCGCCGGCAGGAGGGTGGCCGGGGCGAACGGGTCCGCTGCTGGGAGGAGCACCACGCTGGCGGCCCCGGCCCCTGCGAGCAGGACCACGACGGCCAGGGCCCAGCGCGGCGTGCCCGGCAGCAGCTGAGGCGACACGGGAACGGGCATGCCTTCGTCATCGGACGACAACGGTGCAGGGTGGACGACGTTCACCCCTCGGGGGCAGGTGCTCAGAGGCGGGTGAAGAGGTAGGCGGAGACGGCGACGCCGAAGAGCACGATGAACACGCGCAACGGCGTGGCGGGGATCCGCGTGGCGATGCGGGCGCCCAGGAAGCCCCCGAGCAGGCTCGCGGGGGCGGCGACGGCGACCACGAGCCAGGCGACCGGCCCGAACAGGCCGAACACCGCGAGGGTGACGGTGGCGGTGACCGCCGACAGCGCCGACTTCAGCGCGTTGGCCAGCTTCAGCCGGTGCAGCCCGACGCCGAGGACGCCGACGAGGATCACGCCGAGCGCGCCGCCGAAGTAGCCGCCGTAGACGGTGGCCAGGAACAGCGCGACGTAGAGCCAGACCGGGTCCCGGCGCGGACCCTCTTCCTCGGCCTTGCGCAGCCGCCGGGTCAGCAGCGGCTGGACCGCCAGCAGCAGGCTGGCCAGGAGCACCAGCACCGGGACGACGACGTCGAAAGCCGCGGTCGGCGTGGTGAGCAGCAGCACGCTGCCGGCGGTGCCGCCGAGCAGGGCCACGGTGCCGAAGCGGAGCAGCCGGCCGCGCTGACCGGCGTACTCCCGGCGGAAGCCGAGCACGCCGCCGAGGTAGCCGGGCCACTGGGCGATGGAGTTGGTGACGTTGGCGGCGACCGTCCCCAGGCCGAGCGCGACGAGGGTGGGGAAGAGGATCAGCGAACCGCCGCCGGCGATCGAGTTGACCGCACCTGCGAGGAACGCGACCCCCGCGGCGATGGCCAGGTCGACGGCGGACACGGACGGCGAGCCTACGGCGCCCCGGTTGGTTGCGCTGCGCACCACACGGGCACCCTGGGCCGGTGCGCAAGTGGCTGCCGCTGGTCGCGATCTGCACCGGCACCTTCATCCTGCTGATCGACGTGACCATCGTGAACGTCGCGCTCCCCGAGATGGCCCGGGACCTGTCGACGTCGTTCGACCAGCTCCAGTGGGTGGTCGACGTCTACGCGCTGGCACTGGCGTCGCTGGTGCTGGGGGCCGGCTCGGTGGCCGACCTCTACGGGCGGCGGCGGGTGTTCCTGGCCGGGCTGGTCGTCTTCGCGCTGGCCTCGCTGGCCTGCGGGCTGGCGCCGAGCGCGGGCTGGCTGATCGCGGCGCGGGGCGTGCAGGGGATCGGCGGGGCGGCGATGTTCGCGACCACGATCGCGCTGATCAACACCAGCTACGAGGGCCGGGACCGGGGCACGGCGTTCGGCGTGTGGGGCGCCGTCGTCGGGGCGGCGGCGGCGCTGGGGCCGATCCTCGGCGGTGCGCTCACCGAGCTGTCGTGGCGGTGGATCTTCTACGTGAACCTGCCGGTGTGCGTGCTGGCGGTGGTCCTCACGCTGACGGCGGTGGAGGAGTCCCGGCAGGCGTCGGCGCCGCGGCCGGACGTCGCCGGGATCGCCCTGTTCACCGTCGGCGCCGGCGGGGTGGTCTACGGCCTGGTGGAGGCCGCGGCGGACGGCTGGGGCCGGCCGGCGGCGTGGGCGCCGGTCGCCGCGGGGCTCGTCGTCCTGGCGGTCTGGGTGGTGGTGGAGCTGCGTCGGCCCGCACCGATGCTCGACGTCCGGCTGTTCCGGTCGCGGTCGTTCACCGGGATCATGGCCGGCGGGCTGCTGCTCAACGCGGCGGCGTTCTCCGAGCTGATCTACGCCTCGCTGTGGCTGCAGTCGATCGAGGGGATGACCCCGCTGCGCGCCGGGCTGGTGTTCATCCCGCTGTCGTTCATGAGCTTCGCGGTCGCCGCCGGCGCCGGCCGCGTCCTGCAGACCCGCCCCCCGCACCTCGTGCTCGGGACGGGGCTGGCACTGGTCGGCGCCGGCGCGCTGCTGCTCGCCCTGGTCGACGCGGGGTCCACCTGGACGGTGCTGGTCGCGGGCCTGGCCGTCATGGGCACCGGCGTGGGGATGGCCAACCCGACGCTGGCCTCCGCGGCGCTGGCCGCGGTGCCCCGCGACCGCAGCGGCATGGCCTCCGGCGCGGTCAACACCGCCCGGCAGCTGGGCCTGGCCCTCGGGGTGTCGGTCCTCGGGCTGGTGTTCACGGCAGGCGCCTCCGGCGTGCTGCGGGACGGCGGCGCGCCCGACCCGGCCGGGACGGCGTCGGCGCTGTCCGCGGGCCAGGCGCCGGCGGTCCTCCAGGGTGCCGACCCGGCCGCCCGGCCGGCGCTGGCCGACCTGCTGTCGGCCGCCTACACCGACGGGCTGCGGGGCGCGTTCCTCGCCTGCGGCGTGGCCGGGCTCCTCGGCGGGGCGCTGGTGCTCTGGCTGGTCCGCGCGGAGGCGCCCGGCGCGCCTCGGCGGCCGGCCCCGGAGGCGGCCCGGGACGCGGCCCCGGCACGATGAGGCGATGACCGACCTCGTCCTCGTCCACGGAGCCTGGCACGGCGCCTGGTGCTGGCGCCGGGTGCTGCCCGCGCTGCACGCCGCTGGGCACCACGTCGTCCCGGTGACGCTGTCGGGGCTGGGCGAGCGGGCGCACCAGCTGTCGCCGTCGATCACCCTCGGGACGCACGTCGAGGACGTGGTCACCGCCGTGCGGGCCGCCGAGTGCCGGGGGGCGGTGCTGGTCGGGCACAGCTACGGCGGGATGGTGGTCACCGGCGCGGCCGACCGGCTGGGGGAGGAGGTCGACCGGCTGGTCTACGTCGACGGCGTCGTCCCGACCCCCGGGGAGTGCTGGTCGACGCCCAACCCGCCGGAGGTGCGGGAGGAGCGGCGGGCGGTCATCCGGGAGACCGGGGTGATCCCGCCGCCGCCCGCGTCGGCGTTCGGGCTGACCGGTGCCGACGCCGCGTGGGTGGAGCGGCGGCAGACCCCGCAGCCCGGCGGCGTCTACGACGACCCGCTGCCCTTCGACGGCGGGCGCTGGGCGGCCCGGCCGCGCACGTACGTCGACTGCAGCGTCCCGGCGCTGCCGAGCATCGAGCCCTCCCGGGTGCGGGCGCGCACGCAGCCGGGCTGGGAGGTGGTCGAGCTGGCCACCGGGCACGACCCGATGGTGAGCGCCCCCGACGACCTGGCCGCGGTGCTGCTGGACGTCGCCGGGCGATGACTCCCGGGCGATGACCCCCGGGCGATGACTTCCCCGTGCCGGGCGGGTCTGCCCTGTCATGGCACGCATCGTCGTCACCCAGAACACCACGCTCGACGGCGTCGTCGAGGCCCTCGACGGGTGGTTCGACCCGCAGGGCGAGACCGAGGACACCTCCGACGTCCTGGCCGTGGTGCGGGAGCACATGGCGCGTCAGACCGGGTTCCTCGTCGGGCGGCGGACCTTCGAGGTCATGCGCGCCTTCTGGCCGGCGCAGACCGACGACCGGACCGGGATCACCCGGCACCTGGACGAGGTCCGCAAGTTCGTCGTCTCCCGCACGCTGGGTGACCCGGGCTGGGCGAACAGCCAGGTGTTGGCCGGCGACCCGGTCGAGGAGGTGCGGGCGCTGCGCGCGACGGCGGACGGCGAGATCGGCGTGACCGGCAGCATCACGCTCTGCCACGCGATCATCGCCGCCGACCTGGTCGACGAGTACCGGCTGTTCGTCTTCCCGCGGGTGCTCGGGCGCGGCCGCCGGCTGTTCCCCGACGGGGTGGACGTGCGGCTGCAGCGGGTCGCAGCCCGGGAGTT
Organism: Geodermatophilus sp. SYSU D00965; assembly: GCF_054050075.1. Lineage (NCBI taxonomy): Bacteria > Bacillati > Actinomycetota > Actinomycetes > Geodermatophilales > Geodermatophilaceae > Geodermatophilus > Geodermatophilus sp. SYSU D00965. Next base: position 109,123 of record NZ_JBJGYQ010000015.1, read on the forward strand.
CCGCTCCGGGACCACCCTGCTCACCTACCGGCCGGTGCGCGGCTGACCCTCCCCGGACGCCGTCATCCCGGAGCACACTGCCCGCCATGGCCTCCCTGCCGATGCCCGACGACTGGCAGCGCGCCCTCGTCGTGGCCGCCCACCCCGACGACATCGAGTACGGCGTGGCGGCCGCGGTCGCGGTCTGGACCGCGGCCGGCAAGGAGGTGCACTACCTCCTGGCCACCCGCGGGGAGGCCGGCATCGCCGGGATGACACCGGCCGAGGCCGGGCCGCTGCGCGAGGAGGAGGAGCGCCGGTCGGCGGCGGTCGTCGGGGTGTCCGAGGTGGAGTTCCTCGGGCACCGGGACGGCGTGCTGGAGACGGGGCTGCCGCTGCGCCGCGACCTGGCCGCGGCGATCCGCCGGCACCGGCCCGAGCTCGTGGTGACCATGCACGGCGGGGACACCTGGACCCCGCCGGGGGTCACGCCGGGCGCCCTGAACTCGCCGGACCACCGGGCGCTGTCCCGCAGCGTGCTGGACGCGGTGGCCGACGCCGCCAACGAGTGGATCTTCCCCGACCTGACCGAGCCACGGTGGACCGGCGTCCAGTACATCGCCGTCCAGACGGTGGGGGAGGAGCCGCCGCACGTGGTCGACGTGAGCACCGGGGTGGAGAAGGCGGTGGCCTCGCTCAGCGAGCACCGCCGCTACCTGGAGGTGCTGTCGGACGAGCCGGTCGACGAGCAGGCACGTCGACAGATCGACATGGCGACCCTCACCGAGGAGGGCGAGCGGCGGGTCGGGTTCCGGCTCTACTGGGGCTGAGCACGAGGTCGCCTAGACTGGGCGGACGACGGACGAGTCGGCTGGGCGGTCGCGTCGGCGGGGGCAACCCCGTCGCCGAGGAACGTCCGGGCTCCACAGGGCAGGGTGGTCGTTAACAGCGACCCGGGGTGACCCGCGGGACAGTGCCACAGAGAACAGACCGCCAGCGGTTCGCCGCTGGTAAGGGTGAAACGGCGGTGTAAGAGACCACCGCACACCGGGTGACCGGTGTGGCTCGGTAAACCCCACCCGGAGCAAGGTCGAGAGGGACGGCGGCGACGTCGTCCTGCGCAGGCGTTCGAGGGCTGCCCGCCCGATGCCTGCGGGTGGACCGCTCGAGCCTGCCGGCAACGGCAGGCCTAGATGGATGACCGCCCATCGGGAGGCCGCGAGGCCCCCGTGGACAGAACCCGGCGTACAGGCCGACTCGTCCGTCGCCCGCCGCTGACCTGGACGTGTGCGTCAGCGGGGCGCTGTGGCCCGAGCCGATGACTTCTCCCCGCCGTGCCGGTCTGTACGCCGAACACCGACTCACGGGAGGCGCACGCCGTGCGGAAACTGACCTTCGCCATGAACCTGTCCCTGGACGGCTACATCGCCGCGCCCGGCGACGACCTCGGGTGGAGCGTGCCGAGCGACGAGCTGTTCCAGTGGTGGTCCGACCGGGTGGGGGCGACCGGCCTGGCGCTGTACGGGCGCAAGCTGTGGGAGGCGATGAGTTCCCACTGGCCCACCGCCGACCAGCAGCCCGGCGCCACACCGGCGGAGATCGAGTACGCCCGCCGCTGGCAGGACATGCCGAAGGTGGTGTTCTCCTCCACGATCAGCTCGGTCGACGGGAACACCCGCCTGGTCACCGGCGACGCGGTCGCCGAGATCACCCGGCTCAAGGCCGAGGACGGCGGCCCCATGGACATCGGCGGCGCCACCCTCGCCGCAGCGGCGATGCGGGCCGGGCTGATCGACGAGTACGTGCTGGCCACCGCACCGGTCCTGGTGGGCAGCGGCACGCCCTTCTTCACGGCCCTGGACAACTGGGTGGACCTGACCCTGGTGGAGACCCGGACGTTCCCCGAGGGCGTGGTGCTGACCAGGTACGAGACCAGGCGCTGAGTGCCCGCCCCGGATCGGCACCCCTCTGACGCGCTTCCCCGACCGGCCGTGCCCAGGGGAGGCCGGCGGGACCGATGAGCTCCGCCGCGTCCGCCGGTCCCAGCTCCCGGACCGAGTCGTGGACCAGGAGGACGCATGCGGGAGATCGTCGTGCAGATGATGCTGTCGCTGGACGGCTACTTCGAGGGGCCCGACCACGACCTGAGCTGGCACCTCGTCGACGAAGAGCTGCACGCGCACTTCAACGAGCAGCTCGCGACCATGAGCGCGTTCATCGAGGGCCGGGTCAGCTACGAGCTCATGGAGGCGGTCTGGCCGACCGCCGACCAGGACCCGGACAACCCGCCGGTCATGCGTGAGTTCGCCGGCATCTGGCGGGCGGTGCCGAAGATCGTGTTCTCCCGCACGCTGCACGAGGTCGGCCCGAACGCCTCCCTGCGGGCAGAGGTGGACCCCGACGAGATCCGCGCGCTGAAGCAGCAGCCCGGCGGGGACATGACGCTCGGCGGGGCCGACCTGGTCGAGACCTTCCGCCGGCTGGACCTGGTCGACGAGTACCGGCTCTACGTCAACCCGGTCGTCGTCGGCCGCGGTCGACGGTTGTTCGAGACCGCCGACACCCGGACCGACCTCGACCTGGTGGAGAACCGGCGGTTCGGCAACGGTGTCGTCCTGCTGCGCTACGCCGTCCGACGGCCCTAGGCGTCGATCAGGGCAGACGAACCACCACGTTCCCCGGCGAACGGGCCGGCTCGTCCGTCGCCTGCGCCTCCACCGGGCGCCGGGGCCGGGACTGCTGTGGCCTCCGGGAGAGCTGTGGCGCCTGAGGCAGGTGGTGTCCGCGGGCGCACCCCGGCGCCGGTCCCCGACGTTGACCGCAGTGTGATGGCCGCGACATCGACGGCTCCTCGCGCCTTCCCGAGGGCCCGGGGTGGCGCGGCGAGGCGCGGTCGTCTCCCAACTGGCGCTGCCCCGTGGCCATCGGTGGGGCAGCCGATGCGGAGGTGCGATGCGTCAGCCGAGCCCGGACACCCTTCCACGCCCGCGTGACCTGTCCGACCGCAGCGATCCGGCGGTGCTCTACGTCCGCTCCTACCTGCTCATCCGGACAGCGGTCGGGCTGATCGGCATCCTGCTCCCCCTCGTCCTGATCGCCGGGGAGAGCTGGGTCCGGGGCGACGGGCTGCACGTCGGCAGCTCGCTGAGCTCCTACTACCACACGTCGATGCAGGACGTGTTCGTCGGGGCTCTGTGCATCATCGCCGTCCTGCTGGCGACCTATCTCGCGGGACGACCGTGGACGTGGGACTTCTGGCTGAGCCTGCTCGCGGGGCTGGCCCTGCTCGGCGTGGTGTTCTTCCCGATCGGGCAGCCGGGCTCCCCTGCGGGAGCGCCCAGGTGCGGCAGCACGCCGACCCCGTCGGGCTGCTCGCCGATGGAGCAGTTGCTCGGCGAGGTCCGGACGGAACACGTGCACCTGATCGCTGCGGGCGGGTGCTTCCTGCTGCTGGCTGCTCTCTCGTTCCTCTTCGCCCGCCGGGAGCGGATCCACGGCGGCAGCCTCACGGCGACGTGCCTCCACGGCCTGTGTGGCGGGGTGGTCCTGCTGGGCATCGCCGCGGCAGCACTCGGCAACCACCTGGAGCTCGACCTCGGGCCGCTTCCGCTGCTCTTCGCGTCGGAGACCGCCGCCACCTGGGCCTTCGGGGCGTCCTGGCTGCTCGCCGGCCGGGACCTCTGGCTGCGGCTCCTCCGGCCGCGGCGCGGCGCCCACGGCGCCCACCGAGCCGATCCGCGCAGGAGTGTGGCGCAGCCTCTGCAGCTCGTGGACGACCGTCCGGTGGTCGTGCAGCCGGGTCCTGGTTGCCCTCCAGGCGTGCAGTGGGCCGCCTCCTCGCCTCCCCACGGCCTCCGTCCGGACACCGAGCACCACCCCTGGACCGAGCGGTGGTTCCACGGCGGCTCTCACGTCGCCGTCCCACGCCCGGTCTCCGATCCGGGCGCGGGATCCGCGGCGGGAACGACCCCCGGCGCCTGCCTCCCGCGGCCGCGGGGCGGTTCGTGGCATCACCACGACCTCCGGGGGGCCGGGAGCACGGACCGCCCGATCGAGGGCTACGGCGTCCAGCCGGTCGCAGCAGCCTCGCCGTCCGAGCAGTACGAGCGCGAGGCGCCGGCCGAGCGACGGGACGTGGCCGAGGTCGCGCGGCTCGCGACGCTGCTGGCCGCGTCCTGCCCCGACGGGGACCGCATCCTGCCCAGGCTCGAGCGCTGGGTCGACGTCGTCGGGCTCGGCGCGCACTCGGCGTCATCCGAGCCGTGGGACGACGTGCCGGGGCAACCGATGTGGTACGTCGGCCAGTACATGTGGTCGTGGAGTTTCTCCACGCCGTGGGATGGGGCCGGTCGGACCATCTCGGCCAACCTGACGACGTTCATCGATGCGGATGGTGTGCCGGTTGCTCCGGCACGACCGGGTGCCGAGTTCCGAGGCTCGTACCGACCACTGGCCGAGGCGCTGCGCAAACGGGTGGAGGAGCGCTCCGCCCGCACGTCCGTCACCGCTCTGCCGGGTGTCCGGGAGCCTGCGCGGGAGCGGCACGCGGCGACGAGTTCCGCCCTGGTGGCGACCGAGCCCGGCGCCTCCGACCCCCACATCTCTGCTCACGTGGAACAGGTACTCGGCCTTCGCCTCGACGTGCTGCGGCTCACCGCCGAACTCGACCAGACCCGCGAAGCGCTGCAGCGCCTGCTGTACTTGTACGACGAGCCCCTCGGCAACGGAGAAGACCGCGCGTGAGCCACTTCTCGCGGTGACCCGCGTGGCTGGACGAGTTCGGGTCACGGGCAGGCGGATCGTCAGCGAGCCGGAGAGGGCCGCTGCTGAGGGCCCGCGTCAGGGGGCCGGTGTCCGGGCAGGTGGACCCATGCCTCGATCTCGACCAGCGCGCCGAGTGGCAACTGGTGGACGGCGACCGCCGACCGCGCCGGTGGCGCGCCGGCGAAGACCTTCGCGTACTCCTCGTTCATGACCGCGTAGTGGTCCATGGTGACGAGGAAGACGTTGGTCTTGACCACGTCGGCCAAACCGGCGCCGTGTGACTCCACGACCCGGCGCAGGTTGGCCAGTGCCTGTGCCGTCTGGGCACGAGGCCCCTCGACGAGGACGCCGTCCTCGAGTCCCACCTGGCCTGAGATGGCCAGCCAGCCGCCGGCGGCGACGCCGGGCCGGAGGGGAGGGGGAGTGCTGCTCATGTCCACCACCATCTGCCGTCGGGGGGCCGGCTGGTGCCGGGAACCCGCAGCGAGCCGGTCACGGGTGTCGCCCGCTCACGGGTGGCCCAGGGGGTACTCGCCCTCGACGTTGCCCGGCGGGTCGTAGTGGCAGACCAGGTAGTCGTTCTCGTCGTCGCTGGCCACGCCGCACCCGATCGCGGTCGTGTCGTACCAGACCATCTGGGTGTAGTGGCCGACGTCCTCCCAGTTCCCGGTGTTGGAGACGTCGGGGAACGTCTGTCCCGGGACGAAGAACGTCTCCTCCGCGGTCCAGAAGGTGATCTTCTGGGCGTCGGAGAAGACGTCCCGGGTGCCCATCCAGAGGTTCTCCCCGTGACCGGAGCCCCCGGGACCGCTGTGCTCCAGGCCGTGGATCTCCGCCAGGTGGTCCGCCCACTGCTGTGCGCTGGCCTCCAGGGTGGACGACCACTCCAGCGGCGCCGTTCCCACCTCCGCCCGTGCGGCGTTGTGCGCCTCGAGGATCTGGGCCGGGTCGACCAGCGTCGGGACGGCCGCGGTCGCCGTCGTCGCCACACACACGGGAACGGCCAACCCGGCGATCAGGCCCAGTGCTCCGAGGGTGCGAGTGCGTCCGGAGTGCATCATCTCGTCCTCCGCTTCCGTGGGGAACGGCGCGACCCGGGCGGTGCGCCCGCCCGTTCGACTCCTCCTCGTCCTCGGAGGAGAGCGCGCCAGGGAGATGGGGGAGGCCGTCCGGCAGCGTTCCCGGTGCGCTGCCGGTCGCCTCGGCCGGCGGTCCGCCGGCGTGCACCCCGCACCGGTGGACGGAACCGTCGGCCCGGCGGGATCCCCGCGACCGCGGGGGACTGCTCCGTCGGGCTCTGCACCGTCTGCGATGCGGGGTCGTTCCGCGGGGCCGGACGCTAGCGCGGACGGTCGCGCGTCGACACCGTCTCCCGACGCGGGACGGCGACGCTCCGGCGGGTCCTCGCCCTCAGGCGCCGGGGACCTCGTAGGCGGTCAGCGACGCGGCGCCCGGCGCGACGTCGGCCCAGGGCACGTCGAGGTCGAGGACGGCCACACCGCCGGCGCGGAAGCCCGCCTCGAGGCCGCGGCGCGCCGGCGGGCTGCCGTTCCCGTCGTCCAGGAGAGCGGCGAGCCCCTGGATGGACGGGTTGTGGCCGACCAGGGCCAGGGTCGCGACGTCGTCCGGGGTCTCGCGGACGGCGGCCAGCAGCGCGTCGACGGAGTTGCCGTAGATGCGCAGGTCCACGACGGGCGTCGGCGCGGCCGCGCCGGCCTGCTGCCAGGTCTGCGCCGCCCGGCGTGCGGGGGAGACCAGCACCCGGTCGGGGACCAGGCCGGTCTGCCGGAGCCAGGCGCCGATGGCCGCCGCCGCCCGGGCGCCGTGCTCGGTGAGCGGGCGGTCGGCGTCCACGGCGGCGTGCGCGGCCTCGGCGTGGCGGACGAGCACGAGTCGGTGCTGCACCGGCCGAGTCTGGCACTCCCGGCCGGCGCGGTCAGGCCGCGGACCGGGACCGGTGACGCAGGCGCCGGACGACGAGGTGGTCGATCCCGAAGCGGCCCGAGCCGGTCACGGCGAGGACGAGGCTGAGCAGCCCGATGGCGATGACCAGCTCGGGGCCGTTGTGGTCCATGGCGTACAGGCCGCTGGTGTGCACGAACAGCCAGGCCCCGGCCATGTTCAGCGCCATCAGCACGCCGACGACCGGCACCGCGGCGCCGACGACCATCGCGATCCCGCCGACCAGCTCGAAGAGCACGTTGGCCGGGCCGGTGACCGTGCCGAGGGGGACGCCGCTCTGGGCGAACAGCTGCCCGACCCCGGCGAGGCTGCCGCCGAAGTCGTACTCGACCTTGGCGTGGCCGACCATCAGCACGCCGAGGCCGATCCGGGCGACGAGCAGGACGAGGTCGCGGGTGGTCCGGGTCAGGGCGGTGTCGCGGACGAGCTGGGTGCGGTCGGTGGTGGTCATCGGGGAGTCCTCCCGGGTGCCGCCCGGGCGGGGTTGCCCGGGCCTCACCAGGACGACGAACGAGCGGCCCCCGGATCGACATCGCCGGGAGCCGCTCCTCGGCCGCGTACGTACCGTGGGGAGGGTGAGCGTCGCACCGGCCCCGACCGTCGTCCTGCACGACCGCTTCGCCCGTGAGCTGCCGGAGCTGGCGGTCCCGTGGCGCGCGGAGGAGGCGCCGTCCCCGCGGCTGCTCGTCCTGAACGACCGGCTGGCGGCGGAGCTCGGGCTCGACCCGGCCGCGCTGCGCAGCGAGGACGGCGTCGGCCTGCTGGTGGGCACCTCCCTCCCCGCCGACGCCCACCCGGTCGCCCAGGCCTACGCCGGCCACCAGTTCGGCTGGTACTCCCCGCGGCTCGGCGACGGCCGCGCCCTGCTGCTCGGTGAGCTGACCGACGCCGACGGCCGGCTGCGCGACCTGCACCTCAAGGGCTCGGGGCGCACGCCGTTCTCCCGCGGCGGGGACGGGCTGGCCGCGCTCGGACCGATGCTGCGCGAGTACGTCGTGAGCGAGGGGATGCACGCCCTCGGCGTCCCGACGACCCGCTCGCTCGCCGTCGTGGCCACCGGCCGCCCGGTGCGCCGGGAGACCCTGCTGCCGGGCGCGGTCCTGGCCCGTGTCGCGAGCAGCCACCTGCGCGTCGGCAGCTTCCAGTACGCCCGCGCCACCGACGACGTCGACCTCCTGCGCCGCCTCGCCGATGCCGCGATCGCCCGGCACCACCCCGCCGCGGCGGAGGCCGAGCAGCCCCACCTCGCGCTGTTCGAGGCGGTGGTCGCCGCGCAGGCGTCGCTGGTGGCCCGGTGGATGCTCGTCGGCTTCGTGCACGGGGTCATGAACACCGACAACGTGACGGTCTCCGGCGAGACCATCGACTACGGGCCGTGCGCCTTCCTCGACGTCTTCGACCCGGCCACGGTGTTCAGCTCGATCGACGAGAGCGGCCGCTACGCCTACGGCAACCAGCCGGTGGTCGCCGAGTGGAACCTGGCCCGCTTCGCCGAGGCGCTGCTGCCGCTGCTGCACGAGGACCAGGAGCAGGCGGTCGCCCTCGCCGTCGAGTCGCTCGGCGGGTTCCGCCGGGAGTACGGCGCCGTGTGGTCGGCGGGCATGCGGGCCAAGCTCGGCCTGCCCGAGGGGCTGGACGACGCGGTCGCCGCCGCCCTCGTCGACGACCTGCTCACCCTGCTCCGGGACAACAACGTCGACTACACGTCGTTCTTCCGCGCCCTCGGCGCCGCCGCCCGGGGGGACGCCGAGCCCGCGCGCCGCCTCGTCCTCGACCTCGCCGCGTTCGACGCCTGGGCGCAGCGGTGGCGGGCCCTCGGGCCGGACGCCGACCTGATGGACCGGACCAACCCCGTCTACACCCCCCGCAACCACCTGGTCGAGGAGGCGCTGACCGCGGCGCACGACGACGACCTGGGCCCGCTGGAGCGGCTGCTGGAGGTGCTGGCCCGCCCGTTCGACGAGCGCCCCGGCCTGGAGCGCTACGCGGCACCCGCTCCGGGGGACGCCGGCCGCTACGTGACCTTCTGCGGCACGTGAGCCCGGGCCCCGCGGAGGACGGTCAGCGGCTGCCGACGGCCACCTGACCGCGGCCGGCGCGCTTGGCCCGGTAGAGGGCGGTGTCCGCCGCGGCGTAGAGCTCCTTCAGGTCCCCGGTCGCGTGCGCCACGTGGGCCACCCCGACGCTGATCGACAGGGGCAGCTCCGTGCCGTCGGCGAGGGCGATCGACCCGGCGTGCACGGCGGCCAGCAACTGGTCGCCGCGCCGCGCGGCCGCCTCAGCGGTGCAGCCCGGCAGCAGCACGGCGAGCTCATCACCACCGAGCCGGGAGAGGACAGCGTCGCCGGAGCGCACCTGCCGGCGCAGCACCCCGGCGAGGTGGACCAGCACGTCGTCGCCGACCGGGTGCCCGTAGGTGTCGTTGATCGTCTTGAACGCGTCGACGTCGATGAGGACCAGGCCGGTGCCGTGGCTCGTGCGCGAGGTCAGCGCCGTCTCCACGGCGCTCTCGAACGAGCGCCGGTTGGCCAGCCCGGTCAGGGAGTCGACCGTCGCCTGCTCCCGCAGCGCGGCCACGAGCCGGTCCTGCGTCCGCCCGGCGCGGGCCAGGACCAGCCCCATGACGACGAGGACGGCGCCGAAGAACACGCCGTCGGTGACCGCCTGGTGCGCGGGCACCAGCAGGAGCAGCGTGGTCAGGTCCGCCGTCACCGCCGCGGTGACCACCAGCGCGACCGCCCCCACGCGCAGGTGCGCGGCGGCCCAGAGGACCGGGAAGGCGTAGAACGCCTGCGCGGCCGCGGAGGCGTCCTCGGTCACGAGGTTCAGCAGGCACTGCAGGACGACGCCGCCGAGCCCGACGAGGACGCCGGCGCCGAGGCGGTCCAGTCGCTCGGCCGGACCCAGGGCGCAGACCGCGCCCGCGACGACCAGCACCGCCACCCCGACCCACGACGGGGCCAGCAGCAGCGGCCCGCCGGTGGAGTCCTCGAAGCTGGTGAAGCCGGCCAGGGTCGCCGCGGCCACCAGCAGGATGACCGCGGCGCTGCGCAGGGACGCCCGTGGGTTGCGGGCGCGCAGCGACGACGGCAGCTCCACGCAACAGCCATCGGGTGCCGCGCGGCGAGGTTGAGCGGTCGTCACCCGTCCGGGGGATGCCCTCCGCCGGGGCGCGCGCAGGCCGGCCGACCGCGGGTGTGGCGCGCGTCACCACACCGGAACGCGGCCTTTCCGATACGCCGGGTCCCGACGCGCTGGCCGGCAGGATCCGCGCGCAGGGACTTTGGTCAGGACTTGATCCGGGACCCTTTCCCGGGCGTGTCGCGCGACCGTCTCATGGTCGCGCGCTCCAACAGGGGGGCGCCCGATCCGCGGGGGAACCGTGCTCGCCCAGTCCCACCAGTTCGACCGTGCCACCTTCCTGGACCCCCCGCGAGTGCTCGTCGTGGACGACCACCGCACCTTCGCCGAGCTGCTCTGCGGTGCCCTCGAGGTCGCCGGGATGGAGGTCCTGGGGACGGCGCACTCCGCCGCGGAGGCCATCGCCGTGGCCCGCGACACCCAGCCGGACATCGTGGTCATGGACATCGAGATGCCGCGGCAGGACGGGCTGTCGGCGACCCGCCGGGTGCGCGAGGTCGCCCCGGGCGCCGTCGTCGCCGTGGTCACCGCGCACCGCGACCCGGACTGGGTGGTGCGCGCGACCCAGGCCGGTGCGTCGGCGTTCATCCCCAAGGACGGCTCCCTGGCCGAGATGATCGACGTGCTGTCCCGGGTGCGGCCCGGCCAGATGCTCGTCGCCCCCTCCACGTTCGCCGGGTCGTCGGCGGCCGGGAGCCGGCCGGTCCCGGTGAACGAGGAACGCCCGCGCCTGACCCGCCGCGAGCAGGAGGTGCTGGACTGCCTGGGCCGGGGGATGCAGGTCAAGGCCATCGCCCGGGTCCTCGGGATCACCCTGGAGACCTGCCGCGGCTACGTGAAGTCGCTGCACGTCAAGCTCGGCGTCCGCTCGCAGCTGGAGGCCGTGGTGAAGGCCCAGCAGCTCGGGCTGCTGGGCCCCAGCCAGGACTGACGGCCCGCCGGCTCAGGCGATCAGGCGGCCGATCACCTCGGTCCACGCCCGCCGCACGGCCGGCGGCTCGTCGGCCACGACGGCCCGGAGGTGGGCCACCGAGGGGCGGCCGTCCCGGACGACGACCTCGAACGAGAGCCGGTACACCAGGGTGCGGATCCGCTCGACGCCGAGCCCGAGGTCGAGGAGCGGCTGCAGGACCCAGTCCGGGTGCGGTGCGGGGGAGTCCACGCCATCCCTTCCCGAGAGCGCTCCGCCGTGGATGCAGGGGACCGGCACCGACCACGGCCGTCCGCCCCGGGCCCGGCCGCGGACCCACTACGGTCCGGGAGGGTGACCCCACCCCGCACCCGCCCGCCCGGGACGGCCGACGAACGGACCCAGCTGGTCGGCTGGCTGGACCTGCAGCGGGCGCTGGTGCACCACAAGTGCGAGGGGCTCTCCGAGGCCGACGCCCGCCGCGCCCTGCTGCCCACCTCGCCGGCGATGACCGTCGCGGGGCTGGTCTCCCACCTGCGCTGGGTCGAGCACTGCTGGTTCGAGGTGCTCTTCCTCGACCGGCCCGCCGACGGGAACCCGCAGTTCGGCGACGTCCCCGACGCCGACTTCCAGGTCGGTGACACCCCGCTGCGGGTGCTGCTCGACGAGTACGCCCGCCAGTGCGCCGTCTCCAACGACGTCGTCGGGGAGTGGTCGCTGGACGCCCTCGGGCGCAACGCCGAGTACTCCGCCGACGGTCTGACCCTGCGCTGGGTGCTCCTCCACGTCGTCGAGGAGGTCGCCCGCCACGTCGGCCACCTCGACCTGCTCCGGGAGCAGCTGGACGGCACGAGGAGCTACTACTGAGACAGCCGCCGGTGGTGGCCGCCCCGTGGTCCGAACTCGGTGCGCCGGAACGCGCGGGCGTACCAGAGCGCCGTGCCGGCGGTGGCCGCCGCCCACGCCACCAGGAGCCAGACCAGCGGGCTCACGACCACTCCTGGTCCGCGGCGGGGAGCCGGAGGGGGAGCGGCCGCTGCGCGGCGAGCGCGGCCCGCAGCCGCTCGGCCGTCCGGCGGCGCACCTCGGCCCGCTCCCGCAGCAGGGCGGCCAGCGCCGGGTCGGCCGAGCGCCCCGCCCGGCGCTCCAGCACCGCCGCCGTCTCCACGTACACGGCCGCCTGCCGCAGCTGCTCGATGACCCCGCGGCCGGCGTCCGGCGTCCGGGCCGGCCGGGAGCCCCCCGGCGGGACGGAGGGGACGCGGTCGGCGCACCCCGCGGAGACGGTGGTGCGGGCGTGCCCCGACCCGCACCGCGGCAGCTGGTCCCCGTCGTCCGTGGAGCGTCGCGTCGTCACAGTCGCCTCCCACCTCGCCGGCCACCCGGCCGGTCGAGGAGGAAGACGTCGCCGACGCCCGGGGATGACGCGGGGGTCAGGAGGGGCCGCGCCGGGCCATGTCGTAGCTGGCCAGCACCTCGAGCAGGAAGGCCGACGCCGAGCGGGCCACCGCCTGCACCTCGTCGGCCGGGCTGTCCCGCAGCACCTCGATGAGGACCTCGTGGTGCACCTGCACCACCTCCAGCAGCCCGCGTCCGGCGGCCAGCGTGCGGCGCCCCAGCTGGTAGCCGGCGGTCAGCGAGGTCTCCTCGTGCCGCGACAGGTACCGCAGGAAGGCCGCGCGGTAGTCGCGCAGCAGGTCGTCGTGCGCGCTCATACGCGCGAGACCGGCGCCGCCAGCTGCCGGTCGAGCTCGGCCAGGCCCTCCTCCAGGTCCAGCGCGGTGGTCACCGACCCGGTGTCCATGCCGAGCTCGACCATGGTGAAGGCGACGTCGGGCTGGATGCCGACGACGACGGTGACCGCGCCGCGCAACCGCGCCATCTCCGCGATGCCGCGCAGCGTCCGTGTACCGAAGGAGTCCAGGACGTCGAGCGCGGCCACGTCGATGACGACGCCGCGCGCCCGGTCGGTCCCGATCCGCTCCACGAGGTCTCGCTGGAAGCGCACCAGCTGCGAGTCGTCGAGGGCGGTGTGCACCGAGGCGATCAGGTAGGGGCCCTGTCGCAGGATGGAGAACAGCCGCGGGCCGGTCACGTCCCGTTGCCCCCGTCGTCGCGGGCGACCGAGTAGCCCAGCAGCCGCTCGGCCTCTTCCAGCCCGCCCTGCAGGTCGCCGATCGTGTTCATCTTCGACAGGTCGACCCCGATGGTGACCAGCGTCTGGGCGATGTCAGGCGACAGCCCGGTGATGATCACGCTCGCGCCCATGAGACGCGAGGCGTCGACGGCCCGGACCAGGTTGTTGGCGACGGACTCGTCGACGTCCGGGACCCCGGTGATGTCGACGACCACCACCTTCGCCCGGTGCGTGCGGATCCCGCTGAGCAGCTGCACGGTCAGCTGCCGGGCGCGCTCGCGGTCGAGCATCCCGATGATCGGCAGGATGAGCAGCCGCTCGCGCACCGGCAGCACCGGCGTCGACAGCTCGCGGATGCTGTCCTGCTGCTGCCGGATGATCCGCTCGCGCTCCTCGACGAAGCTCACCGCGACGGTGTTGGCGATCCGGTTGGCGGCCGGCTCGTAGGCGTCGAGCACCCGGTTGAGCAGCCCGAAGTCGCGCTGGTACTTCTCGAACAGCGACCGGGCGAGGACGTCGCGCAACAGCAGCACGATGCCGACGACCTCGTTGGTCTCCACGCCGCGCGGGATGATCCGCTCGGAGAGGTCGCGGGCGTAGTGCTGGAGCGCCTCCACGCTGCCGGTCTCCAGCACCTCGACGTAGTTGTCGTAGACGAGCGTGGTCTCGGCGGCCATCTCCTGCGAGGTCATCGCCTGCAGCAGGTGCGCCTCCTGGATGCGGTGCGCCCACTCCTGGCGCAGCCGCGTGCGGTGCTCCCGCAGGTGCGCGACGAGCTGGGGGAGCAGCACGTCCTCGTCGAGGTGACGCTCGGCCTCGGTGGGAGCCTCGGTCACGGTCTCGGTCTCGTTCCGGCTCATGCCTCTCCCCGCCACTTCGTCATCGTCACCGTCGTCCCGCGGCCGGTCTCGGAGACCACCGCGAACTCGTCCATCAGCCGCCGGGCGCCGGGCAGTCCCAGCCCGAGCCCCGCGTAGGTGCTGTAGCCGTCCTGCAACGCCTGCTCCACGTCGGGGATCCCGGGGCCGACGTCGCGGGCGACGATCGAGATGCCGCAGCGCGGCTCGCTCAGCTCGGCCACGACGACCTCGCCCGAGTCGGCGAAGCGCACGATGTTGCGGGCCACCTCGGAGACCGCGGTGGCGATCAGCGTGATGTCGGTGGGGGAGAAGCCCAGCCGGGTGGCCAGCTCACGGGCGGCCTGGCGGGCGGCGACGATGTCGGCGTCCTTGCGGACGGCGACCCGCACGTCGTCGTCCCGCGGCCGCCCGCGCCCGAGCAGCGGCTCGGCCAGCCGCGCGCAGACCTCGCACTCCAGCAGGTGGCGGGCCGCGTCGACCTCCCGCTGCCGACGCCGGTCGCCGCTGGACAGCGCCAGCAGCACCGGCCGGCACCGCTCCGTCGGGGGCTCCACCCGCTCGGACACCAGCAGGTACTCCACCCGGAGCCGGGCGCGGGTCCGGTTCAGCTGCGCCGCGACCGCTCCCGCGGTGGAGCCGAGCTCGGCGGCGAGGGAGCGGGTGTCCTGCCCGGCGACCTCGTGGGCGAGCAGCGTGGCCCGCTCCCGCTCGGACAGCCGGCCCAGCGCCTCGGTGACCGCCGCCCGGTCCTCCTGGGCGAGGACGTCCTCGTCGGGGGCCTCCGGGGGCCGCAGGTCGACGACGCGGTGCTGGTTGCGCCGCTGCCGGTCCTGGTCCCGCCACAGGGAGGCCACCACGTTGCGCGCGGTCACGATCGCGTAGGGCTCGAGCATGCCCGCCTCGATCCGCTCGGCCGCGGCCAGCACGCGGGCGAGCGTCTCCTGCACCAGGTCGTCGGCGGTGGCGGCGTCCGGCACGCGGGAGGCCACGATCCGGCGCACGAGCGGGATCAGGGCAGCGACGTCCGGAGACTCGCCGCCCGCCTCCGGGGCTCCCACCGGCTCGACGGCCGCCATCCGCGGGACGCTACCGCCGTCGGCCGTGCCCCGGCGCGGCGAGCGCGCCTCGTCCTCGTCCCGGGCGTGTTCCGGGACGGCGCATCCGATCGTGTGAACGTGCCGCCCCGAGGGTGGCCGCGCCCTTGACCGCAGGTCACGCAACGTGATGGTTTGCGCCGGTCCGTCACCAGTGGGGACGCGTGTGACCTCGTCCGTGCGTCCGTGGGACGGGTCCGTCCGTACTGTCGGTAATGATCCACGGGGGAGTCCCACATGGCGTCCAACACCGTCCCACGCACCAGGAGCAGGGCTCTGCGCCGAGCCGGCTCCACGGCCGTCTGCGGAGCCCTCACCGCCGGCCTCGTCGTCATGGGGGTGGCCGCGCCGGGCACCGCCGCGGCCGACACCCGGCCCCCCGCGGGCACGCCGGCCACCGTCGCGGCGGACGCGCTGGGCACCGTGCAGGTCGACGGTGTCGTCTGGTCGATGGCGACGGTGGGCAACACCGTGTACGCCACCGGGAGCTTCAAGACCGCCCGCCCGGCCGGCGCGGCCCCGGGGGTCAACACCACGCCCCGGGCCAACCTGCTCGCCTTCGACATCCGCACCGGCGCGCTGATCACGACCTTCAACCACACGCTCAACGGGCAGGGCCGCACCGTGGTCGCCTCGCCCGACGGCTCCAGGATCTACGTCGGCGGTGACTTCACCACCGTGGACGGCGTCGCCCGCGGTCACGTCGCCGCCTTCGAGACCGCCACCGGCAAGCTGGTGACCGGCTTCGCCCCGACGATCAACAAGCCGGTGTACTCCCTGCTGGCCACGAAGACGACCGTCTACGCCGGCGGTGACTTCACGACCGCGGGCGGGCAGACCCGCACCCGGCTGGCCTCCTTCAACGCCACCACGGGCGCGCTGACCGCGTGGGCGCCCACCGCGAACTCCACCGTCCGCGCCATGGTGCTCGACCCGACCGGCAGCCGACTGGTCTTCGGCGGTCAGTTCGACCAGGTCAACGGGGTCTCCGCGATCGCGCTGGCCTCGGTCGACGCCACCACGGGCGGCAACACCGACACGTGGGACTACGGGATCACCAACGCCGGTGACAACGGCGGCGTCTTCAGCCTCGAGACCGACGGCGTCCACGCGTACGCGAACGTCTACGGCTTCCAGGTCGGCAACATCGAGGGCACCGTCGCGCTCAACCCCACCACCCTCGAGCTGGTGTGGATGAACGACTGCCACGGCGACCCGTACGACACGTGGTCCAACGGCACCGTCGTCTACCAGGCCGGGCACACCCACGACTGCGAGACCTCCGGCTACTTCCCGGACTCCGCCGTCAACTCGATCTGGAAGCGCGGCATCGCGATGACGGTGGAGACGACCGGCATCCTCAAGGCCACCACGCAGGTGCCGCGCTACGGCAGCTGGGAGGGGCGCCCGCACCCGGCGATCCTCGACTGGTTCCCGACCATGAACGCCGGCACCGTCACCGGTCAGGCCCAGGGCCCCTGGACGGTCACCGGCGGCGGGAACTACGTCGTCTACGGCGGCGAGTTCACCACCGTGAACGGCCAGCCGCAGCAGGCCCTGGTGCGCTTCGCCGACCCGTCCGTCGCGCCGAACAAGCGCGGGCCGGAGGTCTCCGCCGCGGGTCTGCGGCCCAACGCCACCTCCACCACGGCCGGCTCGGTCCGGCTGACGTGGAACTCCGCGTGGGACATGGACAACGAGGAGCTCACCTACAAGGTCTACCGGGGCAGCGAGACCACACCCGTCCACACCGTGACCACCCGGTCGCAGTGGTGGAACACCCCGCTGCTCAGCTTCACCGACACCCGGCCGGCCGGCTCCACGGCGTCCTACCGGGTGGCGGTCAGCGACCCGTTCGGCAACACGGTGACCAGCTCGGTGTCCAACACGGTGACCGTGGCCGCGACCACGAGCGCCTACGCCACCCGGGTCCTGGCCGACGGCCCCGCCCAGTACTGGCGGCTCGGCGAGCGCTCTGGCAGCACCGCCTACGACCACGTGGGCCTGACCAACCTGACCGAGGGCGCGGGGATCACCCGCGGCACCGCCGGCGCCGTGCCCGGCGACACCGCCGTCACCGCGAACGGCACCGCGACCGGGATCGCCGCGACCGGGAGCACCGTGTCCACCCCGGGCAACGCCTTCTCGGTCGAGGCATGGGTGCGCACCACCTCGACCGCCGGTGGCGTGATCGCCCAGTACGGCGAGGCCAACCCGCCGAAGGACGACGTCGCCAACACCGACCGGGCCCTGTACGTGGACTCCGGTGGCCGGCTGTCCTTCGGGCTGACCGCCCGCGGGCAGGACCGGGTGACCCGGTACACGACCGTCCGCAGCAGCGCCCCGGTCAGCGACGGGAAGTGGCACCACGTGGTCGCCACCGTCGGTGCCGGCGGGACCACCCTGTACGTGGACGGCGAGCAGGTGGCCGCCAACCCGACGCTGACCCGGGCCAACACCCGCGTGGGTCCGGCCTACTGGATGGTCGGTACCGGCATCCTGACCGGCGCCCCGGACGCGCCGTCCAGCGCGTCGCTGAACGGGTCCGTCGACGAGGTCGCGGTCTACCCGACCACGCTGAGCGCCGAGCAGGTGGCCGCGCACCACGCGGCTGTCGACGCTCCGGCGCCGGCACCCAACGCGGCGCCGACGGCGGCGTTCACCGCGGCGGCGGAGGCCCTGGCGGTCTCGGTCGACGCCTCGGGGTCGGCCGACACCGACGGCACGGTGGCCTCCTACGCGTGGGACTTCGGTGACGGGTCCACCGGCACCGGCCGGACGGCGTCGCACACCTACGGGCAGGCCGGCACCTATCCGGTCCGGCTGACCGTCACCAACGACCGGGGCGCCACGGCGACCACCACCCGCTCGGTGTCGGTCGTCGCCCCGGCCCCGCCGGCGGATCCGGCGGTGATCGCCGCCGACGCGTTCGGGCGGACGGTGTCCGCTGGGCTGGGCACGGCCGACGTGGGTGGGGCGTGGACGGCCTCGGTGGGTGCGTCGCGGTTGTCGGTGTCGCCGGGGACGGCGGTGCTGGGCCTGCCCGGGGCGGGCAACAACACCGGCGCCTACCTGGGGGACGTGTCGGCGACCAGTGCCGACATCCGGACCGAGCTGGCGCTTAGCGCGATGCCCACCGGCGGCCCGGTGTCGATGTACGTGGTCGGCCGGCGGGTCGACGCGGCCAACGAGTACGCGGTCAACGTCAAGGTCGCGGCGAGCGGGCAGGTGTCGCTGCTGCTGAGCCGGGTGGCCGGCAACGTCGAGGCGTGGCCGGGCGGTGAGGTCGTCGTCCCGGGGCTGACCTACCGGGCGGGCATGGTGCTCAACGTGCGGGTGCAGGTCTCCGGTACCGGCACGACCACGGTGAAGGCCACGGTCTGGGCCGAGGGCAGCGCCGAGCCGGGCGGCCCGCAGCTGACCCGCACCGACACCACCGCCGGCCTGCAGAAGGCCGGGTCGGTCGGGCTGGCCGCCTACCGGGCCGGCAGCTCCACCACCGCCACCGCGGTCCGCGTCACCTCGTTCGCCGTCACCCCGGTGGGCGCGGGGAGCCAGCCGCAGAACGCCGCCCCGACGGCGGCCTTCACCGCGGCGGCGGAGGCCCTGGCGGTCTCGGTCGACGCCTCGGGGTCGGCCGACGCCGACGGGTCGCTGGCCTCCTACGCGTGGGACTTCGGTGACGGGTCCACCGGCACCGGCCGGACGGCGTCGCACACCTACGGGCAGGCCGGCACCTATCCGGTCCGGCTGACCGTCACCGACGACCGGGGCGCCACGGCGACCACCACCCGCTCGGTGACGGTCGTCGCCCCGGCCCCGCCGGCGGACCCGGCGGTGATCGCCGCCGACGCGTTCGGGCGGACGGTGTCCGCTGGGCTGGGCACGGCCGACGTGGGTGGGGCGTGGACGGCCTCGGCGGGCGCGTCGCGGTTGTCGGTGACGCCGGGGACGGCGGTGCTGGGTCTGCCGGGGGCGGGCAACAACACCGGCGCCTACCTGGGGGACGTGTCGGCGACCAGTGCCGACATCCGGACCGAGCTGGCGCTGAGCGCGATGCCCACCGGCGGCCCGGTGTCGATGTACGTGGTCGGCCGGCGGGTCGACGCGGCCAACGAGTACGCGGTCAACGTCAAGGTGGCCGCCAGCGGGCAGGTGTCGCTGCTGCTGAGCCGGGTGGCCGGCAACGTCGAGGCGTGGCCGGGCGGTGAGGTCGTCGTCCCGGGGCTGACCTACCGGGCGGGCATGGTGCTCAACGTGCGGGTGCAGGTCTCGGGCACCGGCACGACCACGGTGAAGGCCACGGTCTGGGCCGAGGGCAGCGCCGAGCCGGCCAGCCCGCAGCTGACCCGCACCGACACCACCGCCGGCCTGCAGAAGGCCGGGTCGGTCGGGCTGGCCGCCTACCGGTCGGGGAGCTCCACCACCGCCACCGCGGTCCGCGTCACCGGGTTCAGCGCCCGTCCGGTCGGCTGACCTCGGGGCGGGCAGGGCCCGCCGTACCACCCCGGCAGCCCCCGCCGTGACCGCACCGCGCGGTCCCGGCGGGGGCTCCCGCGCGTCCGGGGGGAGGCGGTCTGACCCGCCCCTCGGGGTGACCCCCGGACGGGCTACCGCGTCCGATCACCCAGGGTGATGAACGGACCCGCCAGGGTGCGCGAAGTCCCAGGTGAATCACCGGATCGTGCGGGGTGACGCCCCCTGGTGACCCGATCTTCGTCACGCTTAGTGTTCGCCGATCCGTCCACGCCGGACGGGTCCGCAGGGCAACACACACGGGGGGCGGGTCATGCGCAGGTGGTCGTCAGGAGTGTCCAGGAGGGCCCTGTCGGGGCTGCTCGCCGGAGCGCTCGTCGGGGGTTCTCTCGGGCTGCTGTCGCCGGCGCCGGCTGCCGCGGACACCGCGCCGCCCACGCCCTCCGCCGCCACGCCGACCACGGTGTCGGCCGACGCGCTGCCGACCGTGCAGATCAACGGGGTGGTCTGGTCGCAGGTCGTCGTCGGCAACCGGGTGTACGCCGCCGGCAAGTTCACCCGGGCCCGCCCGGCCGGGGCCCCGGCCGGCACGCAGGAGGTCGTGCGCAACAACCTGCTGGCCTACGACATCCGCACCGGCGAGCTGGTCGCGTCGTTCGTCCCGGACCTCAACGGGCAGGCGATGGTCGTCACGGCGTCGCCGGACGGCAAGCGCATCTACGTCGGTGGCGACTTCACCAAGGCCAACGGCCAGACGCGCAACCGCATCGCCGCCTACGACACCGCCACCGGTGCGCTGGTCAGCACCTTCAAGCCGAGCGTCAACAAGCAGGTGCGCGCCCTGGCCGCGACCAACACCACGGTGTACCTCGGCGGCAGCTTCTCCGCCGTCGGCTCGGTCAGCCGGACCCGGCTGGCGGCGGTGTCGGCCAGCAACGGCGCGCTGCAGTCGTGGGCGCCGCGGCCGGGCGCCGCCGCCACCAACGGCAGCGACACGGTCCTGTCGCTGGTCGTGACCAACGGCGGCACCCAGGTCGTCGCCGCGGGCCGGTTCGCCACCCTCAACGGCGTCGCGGCCCCCGGGGTCGGCGCGCTGCACGCGACCACCGGCGCCACGCGGACCTTCGCGGTCAACAAGCTGGTCACCAACCAGGGGGTCGACTCCGCGATCTGGAACCTGTCCACCGACGGGACGACGGTCTACGGCAGCGGCTACGACTTCGGCGGCCCGGGCAACCTCGAGGGCACCTTCGCCGCGACCGCGGCCGGCGGGGCCCTGGTCTCGGTGGCCTACTGCCGGGGCGACAACTACTCGAGCTTCGCCACCGGCGGCGCGCTCTACATCGCCTCCCACATGCACAACTGCTCGTACGTGGGCGGCTACCCCGAGCAGGACCCGCAGGTCTTCAAGTACGCCACGGCCTTCAGCACCAAGGTCTCGGGCACGGTGGCCACCAACACCTTCCGGAACAAGAACTTCGCGGGCAAGCCGGCCCTGCCGCTGCTGCCGTGGTTCCCGACCATGACCCCGGGCACCTACACCGGGCAGTTCCAGGCCGGGTGGAGCGTCACGGGCAACAGCTCCTACGTCGTCTACGGAGGCGAGTTCCCCCGCGTCAACGGCGTCGGGCAGCAGGGCCTGGTGCGCTACGCCGTCCCGAAGCTGGCGCCGAACGACGTGGGGCCCGACGACGCGGGGCTCGCCCCGACGTTCACGGCGCTGGCCGACGGCGCGCTGCGGGTGGGCTGGCAGGCCACCAACGACCAGGACAACCAGTACCTGACCTACCGGGTCTACCGGGACCGCAACCCCGTGCCGATCCACGAGACCACCCAGCCGTCGACGTGGTGGAACGAGCCGGCCATGTCCATCGGCGACACCGGGTTGTCCGCCGGCACCCACGAGTACCAGGTGACGGCCACCGACCCCATGGGGAACGTGGCGCGGTCGCCGTGGACGCCGGTCACCGTCGCCGCCGGCGCACCGGCGCGGCCGTACGCCGACGCGGTTCGCGCCGACGGCGCGACCGGTCACTGGTCGCTCGGTGAGCGGACCGGCAGCACGGCCTTCGACCTGGCCGCGCGCACCGACCTCACCCTCGGGACCGGGGTCACCCGCGAGGCGACCGGCGCGCTGTCCGGGGACGCCGACGGGGCCGTCACGCTGAACGGCAGCACGACGACGGCCTACGCGGGGACCACGGCGAAGATCGCCGCGCCGCAGACCTTCACCGTCGAGGCGTGGTTCAGGACGACGTCGGCCACCGGCGGGCGCATCGTCGGCTTCACCGACGCCGTCGGCACGGGCACCGGCCGGTACTACGACCGGCTCGTCTACCTCGACAGCGCCGGCCGGGTCTCCTTCGGCGTCTACTCCGGTGCCAAGCGGATCGTGCAGACCGCCACCGCCTACAACGACGGCGCCTGGCACCACGTCGCCGCCTCGATGGGCAAGCAGGGCATGGCCCTCTACGTCGACGGGACCCTGGTCGGGTCGCGCACCGACACGACGAGCGGGCAGGTGTCCACCGGCAACTGGCGGATCGGCGCGGACAAGTCGTGGTCCGGGCTGGCCTCGTTCAACGGCGGCATCGACGAGGTCGCGGTCTACCCGACCGTCCTCAGCGCGGCCCAGGTCGCCGCGCACGTCGCGGCCGGGACGTCGGGGACGTTCAACCGGGCGCCGCTGGCGGCGTTCACCTCCGCGGTGACCCACCTGGACGCGTCGTTCGACGCGGCCGGCTCCGGCGACGGCGACGGGACCGTCACCGGCTACGCGTGGTCGTTCGGTGACGGGAGCACGGCCACCGGCGCGACCGCCCGGCACACCTACGCCGCCGCCGGCACGTACACGGTGCGGCTGACCGTGACCGACGACGACGGTGCCTCGTCCACCGCGCAGCAGACCGTCACGGTGACCGCCCCGCCGCCGAACCAGCCGCCGTCGGCCGCGTTCACGGCGACCGCGTCGGGGCTGGCGGTGCTGCTCGACGGCCGGGGCTCGGCCGACACCGACGGCACGGTGGCCTCCTACGAGTGGGCCTGGGGCGACGGGACCCCGGCCGGCTCGGGTGCCACCGCCCAGCACACGTACGCCCTGGCCGGCACCTACACGGTGCGGCTGACGGTGACCGACGACGACGGCGCGACGGCGTCCACGACGCGGC
The DNA here is from genome assembly GCF_054050075.1 of Geodermatophilus sp. SYSU D00965. Classification (NCBI taxonomy): domain Bacteria; kingdom Bacillati; phylum Actinomycetota; class Actinomycetes; order Geodermatophilales; family Geodermatophilaceae; genus Geodermatophilus; species Geodermatophilus sp. SYSU D00965. The sequence continues at coordinate 131,613 of NZ_JBJGYQ010000015.1, forward strand.
AGGTCACCGTCACGGCCCCGCCGACCGGTGTCGTCGCCGCCGACGCGTTCGGGCGGACGGTGTCCGGTGGGCTGGGCACGGCCGACGTGGGTGGGGCGTGGACGGCCTCGGTGGGTGCGTCGCGGTTGTCGGTGTCGCCGGGGACGGCGGTGCTGGGTCTGCCGGGGGCGGGCAACAACACCGGCGCCTACCTGGGGGACGTGTCGGTGACCGACGCCGACGTGCGGGCGAAGCTGGCGCTGAGTGCGGCGCCGGTGGGTGGTCCGGTGTCGATGTACGTGGTCGGCCGGCGGGTCGACGCGGCCAACGAGTACGCGGTCAACGTCAAGGTCGCGGCGAGCGGGCAGGTGTCGCTGCTGCTGAGCCGGGTGGCCGGCAACGTCGAGGCGTGGCCGGGCGGTGAGGTCGTCGTCCCGGGGCTGACCTACGAGGCGGGCATGGTGCTCAACGTGCGGGTGCAGGTCTCGGGCACCGGCACGACCACGGTGAAGGCCACGGTCTGGGCCGAGGGCAGCGCCGAGCCGGCCGGCCCGCAGCTGACCCGCACCGACACCACCGCCGCCCTCCAGGAGGCCGGGTCGGTCGGGCTGAGCGCCTACCGGGCCGGCAGCAGCACCGAGGCCACCACCGTCCGGGTCACCGGGTTCGAGGTGACCGAGGGGCGCTGACCCGACCGCCCGAGGAGGGCTCCGGGGGCCGGTCGAGGCATCGGCCGGCCCCCGACCCCGCCGCTCATTGCGATCCGGATGTACTCCGTCACGGAAGGTGACTACCCCCTCCCTCCGTCGGGGGAGGATCACAGTCCGTCACCGGATCGTGTGACCCCACACGCCATGGCGCCGTGTCATGGTCACTCTCGGTACACGCGGACCACGGGGGTGGTCGGCGCTCGTGTACGAGGCACGTGGGGGAATCAGCGATGAGTGCATCGTCGGGGGCCGCGCCGAGGCGCGTCCTGTCCGGCCTGGTCAGTGTGTTGGTGGGTGCCGGCAGTCTCGCGCTGCTGCCCGCGACGGCGGCGCAGGCGGACTCCGCCCCCGCCGGCGCGCAGAGCCCGGCCAACCCGACCACGGTTGCGGCGGACGCCCTCCCGACCGTCCAGATCAACGGCGTGGCCTGGGCGCAGGCCGTCGTCGGCAACACCGTCTACGTCGGCGGCTCCTTCAGCACCGCGCGGCCGGCCGGGGCCGCCGCGGGCACGCAGGAGACCCTGCGCAGCAACCTGCTCGCCTACGACATCCGCACGGGCGAGCTGATCACCTCGTTCGCGCCGCAGCTCAACGGCCAGGTGCTTGCGGTGACCGCCTCGCCCGACGGCTCGCGGGTCTACGTCGCCGGTGACTTCACCGAGGTCGACGGCCAGGTGCGCAAGCGGGTCGCCGCCTTCGACACGGCCAGCGGCCAGCTCGTCACCACCTGGAAGCCCAGCGTCCAGAGCCAGGTGCGCGCGATCGCCGCGACCGCCGACACCGTCTACCTCGGCGGAAGCATCACCGCCGTCGGCAGCGTCAGCCGCTCCCGGCTGGCCGCGGTCTCGGCCGCCGACGGCTCGCTGCTGCCGTGGGCCCCGGTGCCGGGCATCGGGTCCACTGCCGGCAACACCAACGGCTCGAAGGGCACCAGCGACGAGGTGACCGCGCTGGTGGTCACCGGCGGGGGCGCCCAGGTCGTGGCCGGCGGCCGCTTCGACACGATGAACGGCAGCAAGGCGACCGGCGTCGCCGCGCTCGACCCGGTCACCGGGGCCAACCGGCCCTTCGCCATCAACCAGCGGCTGACCAACCAGGGCGTCAACTCCGGCGTGTGGAGCCTCTCCACCGACGGCGACGTCGTCTACGGCACCGCCTACGACTACTACGGCCCCGGCAACCTCGAGGGGAACTTCGCGGTCCGGGCCGACGGCGGCGCGATCATCGAGATCAACGACTGCCGCGGCGACACCTACTCCAGCTACGCCATGAACGGCGCGATCTACGTCGCCAGCCACACCCACGACTGCGGGAACATCGGCGGCTACCCCGAGCAGCCCACCCGGGTGCACAAGTTCGCCACCGCCTACAGCGCCACGCCCACCGGCACCGTCGGCAGCGGCACCCTCACCAACGGCAACTTCCGCGGCCAGCCGGCCGGCTCGCTGCTGAGCTGGTTCCCGACCATGACCCCGGGCACCTACACCGGCCAGGGGCAGGCCGGCTGGAGCGTCACCGGCAACGGCGAGTACCTGGTGTACGGCGGCGAGTTCACCAAGGTCAACAGCACCGGCCAGCAGGGCCTGGTCCGGTACGCGGTGCCCGGCACCGCGGCCAACCGCGTCGGCCCGTCGGCCGACGGCTTCACGGCCACCGCCACCTCGCCGGCCCCCGGCCAGGTCGCGATCTCCTGGAAGGCCACAAGCGACCAGGACAACGCCGCGCTCACCTACCGGGTCGAGCGCGAGGGCGCCGACCTGCCGGTCGCCGAGACGGTCCGGTCCTCGACCTGGTGGAACACCCCGGCCATGTCGGCGACCGACTCCGGCGTCAGCGGCACCCTCCGGTACCGGGTGGTGGCCACCGACCCGTTCGGCAACTCCGCCACCACCCCCTGGGTGTCGGTGGACGTCGCCGCGGCCACCGGCGGGCAGACGACCAAGCCCTACGCCGACGTCGTCCGCGCCGACGCGCCGTCGTCCTACTGGCGGCTCGGCGAGACCACGGGCAGCACGGCCGCGGACGCGATGAACCGCGCCCCCCTGACCATCGGCTCCGGCGTCACCAAGGGCGCCGCCGGTGCGCTGACCGGTGACACCAACACGGCGTACTCCTTCACCGGCAGCGCGACGGCCACCCTGGCCACGTCGTCGGCGGCCGCGGCGCCGAACACCTTCACCGAGGAGGGGTGGTTCCAGACCACCTCGACCACCGGCGGTCGGATCATGGGCTACGCCAACGCCAAGTCCGGCTCCAGCTCCACCTACGACCGGCAGGTCTGGCTCGACGCCCAGGGCCGGGTGAACTTCACCGTCAACGTGCGCTTCCTCTTCTGGAACCTGCCGCAGACGATCACCAGCTCCACCCCGGTCAACGACGGCAAGTGGCACCACGTCGCCGCGAGCATGAGCTCGGCGGGCATGGTGCTCTACGTCGACGGCAAGCAGGTCGGCACCCGGAGCGACGTCACGTCGGGCCAGTCGTACAACGGCTACTTCCGGGTCGGCAGCGACAAGGCGATCGGCGGGTCGAGCACCTTCACCGGCCGGATCGACGAGGTCGCGGTGTACACCAAGGCGCTGTCGGCGGCCCAGGTCGCCGCGCACGCCACCGCGGCCACGGGCGGGAAGCCGGCCAACACCGCGCCGGCCGCCCGCTTCACCGGCACGACGTCGGAGCTGACCGCCGCGTTCGACGCGGGCACCTCCAGCGACGCCGACGGCACCGTGGCCTCCTACGCCTGGGACTTCGGTGACGGGACCACGGCCACCGGCGTCACGGCGACCCACGTCTACGCCGCGGGCGGCACCTACGCCGTCACGCTCACCGTGACCGACGACAAGGGCGCCACCGCCGTGGCCAGCCGCCTGGTGACCGTCGCGCCGGCGCCGCCGAACGTCGCACCGTCCGCGGAGTTCACCGCCACGGGCAAGGACCTCGGGATCAGCCTGGACGCCGGCCGGTCGATGGACGCCGACGGGTCGATCGCCTCGTACGCCTGGGAGTTCGGTGACGGCACGACCGGCACCGGGGCGACCGCGGCGCACGACTACACCGCCGCCGGCACCTACACGGTGCGGCTGACCGTCACCGACGACGACGGGGCGACCGCCACCGCCGAGCGCCAGGTCGTGGCCACCGAGCCGGTGAGCAACGAGATCGTCGCCAAGGACACCTTCAACCGGACCGTCTCCGCCGGTCTGGGGACCGCTGACGTGGGTGGTGCGTGGGAGGCGTCGGCCGGTGCCAGCCGGCTGTCGGTGACCCCGGGGACGGCGGTGCTGTCGCTGCCGGGCAAGGGCAACAACACCGGCGCCTACCTGGCGGACGTGGCGCAGACCAGCGCCGACGTGCGGACGTCGTTCCAGCTGAGCTCGATGCCGACCGGCAGTGGCACGTGGGTGTCGGTGCTGGGCCGGCGGGTGGACGCGGCCAACCAGTACGCGGTGACGGTCAAGGTCGGGGCCGACGGCAAGGTGTCCCTGCTGCTGGAGCGCACCGCCGGGGGCACCGACGCGTGGCCGGGCGGGGAGGTCGTGGTGCCGGGGCTGACCTACACCGAGGGCATGACGCTCAACGCCCGGGTGCAGGTCTCGGGGTCGGGGACGACGCGGGTCGAGGCCACGGTGTGGGCCCAGGGCAGCGCCGAGCCGGGCACCGCGCAGCTGGTCCGCACCGACACCACCGCGTCGCTGCAGGCGCCCGGTTCGGTGGGGATCACCGCCTACCGGCCCAGCAGCGCCACCGCCGCCACCGACGTCCGGGTCACCGGCTTCCGGGTGATGGCCGTGGGCGCGGACGAGCCGGAGAACGCCGCACCGACCGCCGCGTTCACCGCGACGGCCGCCGGTCTGCAGGTGTCGGTGGACGGCTCGGCCTCGGCCGACGCCGACGGGTCGATCGCCTCGTACGCCTGGGAGTTCGGTGACGGCACGACCGGCACCGGGGCGACCGCGGCGCACGACTACACCGCCGCCGGCACCTACACGGTGCGGCTGACCGTCACCGACGACAGCGGGGCCACCGGCGAGACGACCCGTCAGGTCGAGGTCAGCGCCCCCGCCGAGCTGCCGCTCCTGGCCGGCGACGCCTTCGGGCGCACGGTCTCCGGTGGCCTGGGGACCGCTGACGTGGGTGGTGCGTGGAAGGCGTCGGCCGGTGCCAGCCGGCTGTCGGTGACCCCGGGGACGGCGGTGCTGTCGCTGCCGGGCAAGGGCAACAACACCGGCGCCTACCTGGCGGACGTGGCGCAGACCAGCGCCGACGTGCGGACGTCGTTCCAGCTGAGCTCGATGCCGACCGGCAGTGGCACGTGGGTGTCGGTGCTGGGCCGGCGGGTGGACGCGGCCAACCAGTACGCGGTGACGGTCAAGGTCGGGGCCGACGGCAAGGTGTCGCTGCTGCTGGAGCGCACCGCCGGGGGCACCGACGCGTGGCCGGGCGGGGAGGTCGTGGTGCCGGGGCTGACCTACACCGAGGGCATGACGCTCAACGCCCGGGTGCAGGTCTCGGGGTCGGGGACGACGCGGGTCGAGGCCACGGTGTGGGCCCAGGGCAGCGCCGAGCCGGGCACCGCGCAGCTGGTCCGCACCGACACCACCGCGTCGCTGCAGGCGCCCGGTTCGGTGGGGATCACCGCCTACCGGCCCAGCAGCGCCACCGCCGCCACCGACGTCCGGGTCACCGGCTTCACCGTTCGGCCGGTCGCGTGAGCCGCGCGGCCACCCCGCGGCGGAGCGGCAGGTCCCTGCTGCTCCGCCGGGGGCTCCCGGTGCTCGTGCTGGTCCTGCTGGCCGGGCTGCTGCTGGTGCTGACCGTCGGCCGGGACGGCGCTCCCGGCTCGCCGGCCGCGGCGCCGTCGACCTCCGCCCCCGCCTCGACGACCGACGAGCCGGGGACCGACCCGGAGGCGACGCCCACGCCCACCGAGCCGGTCGCGCCGGTCACCGAGGCGGCCGCGCCGTCCCTGGTGGCCCGCGCGGGCGTGGACGAGGCGGCCAGGACGGTGGAGGCGGCCCCCGCCGCCTTCACCGCCCCGGCCGAGTGGTCCGACGGGGCGTCGGTCCGGGTGGTGGAGGCCCGCCAGCAGGTCACCGGCGGCCGTGGTCCCGGCGACCTCGCCGGCCAGCCGCAGACCGTCCTCACCCTCGAGCTGGCCAACGGGACCGATGCGGCGCTGGACCTCAACGCCGTCGTCGTCCAGGCGACGTACGGGGAGGCCGGGTCTCGAGCGGCGCCGCTGTACGACCGGGAGACCGTCGACTTCGGCGGCACGCTGCAGCCGGGGGACACGGCGACGGCCGTGTACTCCTTCGCCATCCCGGACGACCAGCTGGACCGGGTGAGCCTGTCGGTGGACGTCGACGGCACTCGGTTCCCCGCCGTGTTCAGCGGGGCCGTGCCCACCCGCTGAGCGGCGCGCACACGGCCGCCGCCGCGCACCCCCGTGCGCGGCGGCGGCCGTCGTCGTTCCCGGCCCCCGTCCTCCGGGAGCGACCGGCCGGCCCGGGCTGCGGATCTCCCTCGACATGGTGAGGCGGCCTCCCGGAGGGCGGACGGTCGCCGTGCCATCGTTCCCGGCGTGGGACCAGCAGACCTCGTGGGCGCCGTCGTGGCGTTCCTCGTCGGCCTGCCCGTCGGGACCCTGGTGGCCCGGGCCGCCGGCCGGTACCCGTGGCCGGCGCAGGCCCGCCTCCGGGACCTGGTCGGGCCCGGACCGGGCGCCGTCCGGCCCCCAGTGCTCGAGGTCGCCACGGCCCTGCTGTTCGGCCTCACCGCGCTGCGCTTCGGGCTCTCCTGGGAGCTGCCGGCGTTCGCCCTGCTGGCCGCGGCCGGACTGCTGCTCGCCGTCGTCGACCTGCGGCACCGGGTGCTCCCCAACCGGGTGGTGGTCCCGGCCCTCGTGAGCTCCGCGGCGTTGCTGGTCGTCGCCGCCGCGGTCGAGGGGGCCTGGGCCGCGCTGCTGCGGGCCGGGGCGGGGGCCGTCGTCCTCTTCGCCGTCTTCCTCGTCCTGGCGCTGGTCTCCCCGGGGGCGCTCGGCATGGGGGACGTCAAGCTCGCCGCCGTGCTCGGCCTCTGCCTGGGCTGGCTCGGCTGGGGTGCGGTCCTCGCCGGGGCACTGGCCGGGTTCGTCCTGCAGGCCGTCGTCGCGCTGGGGCTGCTCGCCACCCGGCGCATCGGCCTGCGCGGGGAGCTGCCCTTCGGCCCGGCCATGCTGGCCGGCGCCGCCGTCGCGATCGGCTGGAGCGCGCTGCTGACCTGACGGCTCTCCCGTCACGCCAGGCCCGGAACCCCCGTCACCCACCGTGAGACGGGCCGGCGAGGTGCGCCCGGGGGAGTGGCGCGTGTCGGCCGACCGGGTGGACGGCCCTCAAGTCGGCGCATGACCCTCCCGACTGTTCCCTCACTGCCGCGAGGCCGGGTCGACCGACCCGGACCGGCCGGCACCGTCCCCCAGGGAGTCCCCGTGCTCGACCTCGTCACCAACCCGCTGGCCACCATCGTCACGCTCTACTCCTTCGTCGAGGAGCGCCTCAAGCGCGAGGAGAAGGGTGCGACCGCCGTCGAGTACGGCCTCATGGTCGGCCTGATCGCCGTCGGCATCATCACCGCGGTCATCCTGCTGCGCACCCAGCTGAGCGCGCTGTTCACCAGCATCGCCGGCTCGCTCGGCACCGCCGCCGGCGGCGACGCCCCGGCGGCCGGCTGACCCGACACACCTCCGGCGCAGCGGCCCCGTCCCCCCGGGGCCGCTGCGCCGCGCCGTACCCACGGCGACGACGACCGCAGGAGGGAGGTGGGGGACCGGTGCGCACCCGACTGCGCGACGAGCACGGCGCCGGTGCCGTGGAGTTCGCGCTCATCGTGCCGCTGCTGATCGTCCTGGTGCTCGGCATCGCCGAGTTCGGGCACGCGTTCCAGGTGCAGGGCACCCTCTCCGCCGCCGCCCGCGAGGGCGCTCGGGTGATGGCCCTGCAGAACGACCCGTCAGCGGCACGCACCGCCGTCCGCGACGCCAGCCCCACCCTCGACCCCGCGATCACCAACGCGCAGGTCCTCATCTCGGCCGCCTGCCCGCCGACGACCACGACCGCCCGGAACGTGCGCGTCACCATCGAGTACCCGATGCCCTTCCTCACCGGCTTCTTCGGCGCGGACATCGACCTGACCGGGACGGGGGTCATGCGGTGCAACGGCTGAGGGCCGGCCGGTTCGCGCGGGCCCGGCGCCGGCTCGCCGGCGAGCACGGGGCCTCCGCGGTGCTCCTCGCGCTGCTGCTCGTGCCGATCCTCGGCTTCACCGCCATCGCCGTCGACGTCGGTGCGCTCTACGCGGAGAAGGCCCGGTTGCAGGTGGCGGCCGACTCGGCGGCGCTCGCGGTCGCGGCCGACTGCGCCCGGGGCCGCTGCGGCGACATGCAGGTGACCGCGCAGAGCATGGTCGACCTCAACCTCGGCGACGCCACCGCCGCCCCTCCGGTCCTGGCGACGAACCCCCACCGGGTCACCGTCTCCGGGAGCACGCCCCAGGAGCACTGGTTCGCACCGGTGCTCGGCCACGAGTCCACCCAGGTCGCGGCCACGGCCACGGTCGCGTGGGGAGGGGTCACCCGCGGCACCGCCGTCCTGCCGCTGACCTTCTCGTGGTGCGAGTTCGCGCAGCAGACCGGCGGCGGGCTGCCCTCGGGCACGACGGTCCGCACCGTCTACTTCACCAAGACCTCGAACACGGTCGGCTGCACCGGCCCGTCCCGGAACTTCGTCCCGGGCGGCTTCGCCTACCTGGACACCCCGTCCGCGCGGTGCGAGGCGGCCAGTGCGCGGGACGAGCGCTCGTACTCGTCCACGGGCAACACCCCGCCGTCGGTGTGCCAGCCCTCCTACGTCGCATCGCTCGTCGGCCAGACCGTGCTCCTGCCGCTGTTCGACGACTCGGGCGACACCGGCAGCAACGCCTGGTACCACGTCTACGCCTACGCGGCCTTCCACATCACCGGCTACCACTTCGGCGGCCAGTTCCGCACCTCGCCGCGGCCGTGCGGCGGGAACGAGCGCTGCATCAGTGGCTACTTCACCCGCTTCGTCGAGATGTCCGACCGCTTCGACTACGACTCCAGCGCCCCGGACACCGGTGCCTGGGTCCTCCGACTCATCCGATAGGGGCCCCGTGAGACGCCGACTCCTCGCCGCCACCGCGGCACTCGTCCTCGCCGCTGCCGGCACCGTGGTCCTCCTGGCCTACGTGCGCGGCGCCGACGCCCGCGCCCTGGCCGGCGTGCGCACCGTCGAGGTGCTCGTCGTCGACCAGCTCATCCCGGAGGGGACCCCGGGCGACGACGTCCCGGACCTCGTGCGCACCGAGCAGCTGCCCGCCAAGGCCGCCGTCGAGGGCCGGGTCACCGACCTGTCCGCACTGGCCGGCCAGGTGGCCACCGGCGACCTGCAGCCCGGGGAGCAACTGCTGGCCGGCCGGTTCGCCACGCCGGAGTCGCTCACCGCGCCCGGCACCGTGGCCGCCCCCGAGGGGACGTCGGAGGTCAGCGTCCTGCTCGAGCCGCAGCGCGCGGTCGGCGGCCGGCTCGCCGCCGGCGACGAGATCGGCGTGTACGTCTCCATGACGCTGGAGGACGACGCCGGCAAGAGCGTCGGCACCACCCACGCGACCCTGCACGGCGCGCTGGTCACCCAGGTCCAGGGCGCCCCCGCCCCGGCGACCGACGACAGCGCCACCGAGACCGCGTCGTCGGGCTCGGCCGCGCCGACGAACAGCCTGCTGGTGACCATGGCCCTCCCCGCGCGGGACGCCGAGCTGGTCGTGTTCGGCATGGAGCACGGCACCGTGTGGCTGACGCTGGAGCCCGAGGGCGCCGACCGCAGCGGCACGAAGGTCGTCACCCAGGGCAACGTCTACGGGGACCTCGCCGGCCTCGGCACCGTCCACGGGGGTGCGAAGTGAGTCGCGTGGTCCTGGCCGCAGCGGACGACGGGCTCGTCCAGCGGGTGCACGCCGCGGTCGACGGCGACGTGCAGGTGCTGCCGCCCGGTCGGCTGCCCGGCGACCCGGCCCGGCTGTTCGAGCAGCTGGTCGACGCCGAGCTCCCCGACGTGCTGCTCATCGGCCCGCTCGCCCCGCCGCAGGAGGTGCTCACGCTCGCCCAGCGGCTCGACGTCCAGTGCCCCGGCATCAGCGTCGTCCTGCTGGCCGAGCCGGCGCCGGAGATGCTGCAGGCGGCCATGCGGGCCGGCATCCGCGACCTGCTCGCGCCGGGCGCGGGCCCGGAGGAGATCCGCGCGGCCGTGGAGCGGGCCGGCTCAGCCGCGGCCGGCCGTCGCCGGGTTCTGCGCCCGGTGGAGGAGACCGCCCGCTACACCGGGCGGGTCATCACGATCGCCTCGCCCAAGGGCGGGGTCGGCAAGACGACGGTCGCCTCCAACCTCGCGCTGGGCCTGACCGCCGCCGCGCCGCAGTCGACGGTGCTGGTCGACCTCGACGTGCAGTTCGGGGACGTCGCCTCGGCCCTCGGCCTGGCCCCCGAGTACACGCTGCCCGACGCCGTCCACGGCCCGGCCAGCGAGGACACGATGGTCCTCAAGACCTTCCTCACCCAGCACCCGAGCGGGCTCTACGCCGTCTGCGGGGCGGAGTCCCCGGCCGCCGGCGACACCGTGACCGGGAGCGACGTGACCCGGCTGCTGACCGCGCTGGCCCGGGAGTTCCGCTACGTCGTCGTCGACACCGCGCCGGGCCTGTCCGAGCAGACCCTCGCCGCGCTCGACCGCGCCACCGACGTCGTGATGCTCAGCAGCATGGACGTCCCCGGCGTCCGGGGCCTGCGCAAGGAGCTCGACGTGCTGCGGGAGCTGTGCATGATCCCGGCCGGGCGGCACGTCGTCATGAACCTCGCCGATGCCAAGGGCGGGCTGTCCGTGCGCGACGTCGAGACGGCGATCGGCACGGGGGTGGACGTCGTCATCCCGCGGTCGGCCGCGGTGCCGGCGTCCACCAACCAGGGCGTGCCCATCCTCGCCAGCGGCCGCAAGGACCCCGCGGTCAAGGAACTGCGCCGGCTCGTCGGCCGGTTCGCCGCGACGCCGCTGATGAAGCCCGGCCGCTACCGGGCCCGGCACCGGGCCGCGTCGTGACCCCCGCCTCGCTGGTCCGGAGGACACCGTGAACCTCGCGTCCCGTCTCGCCGCGGTCCAGGGCCGCCACGCGGCACCGGAGGTCCCCGCGGCGCCCGCTGCCGTGGCGCCGGCCACCCCGACCGCGGTACCCGCGCCCCGCCCGGCCGGCCCGTCGGCACCACCGCCGACCGACGCGCTCACCCGGCTCAAGGACCGGGTCGCCAAGGCGCTGTTCGAGCGCATGGGCAACCGGATGAACGACCCGTCGCTGTCGGAGGACAAGCTGCGGGCCCTCGTGCTCGGCGAGCTCGACGAGGTCGTCGAGGAGGAGCGGGTGCCGCTCAGCACCGAGGAGCGGCAGCGGCTGACCGCCGAGCTCGCCGACGACGTGCTCGGCTTCGGACCGCTGCAGCGGCTGCTCGACGACCCGACGGTCACCGAGATCATGTGCAACGGCCCGGAGAACGTCTACGTCGAGCAGGGCGGCAGGCTGGTCCGGACCGGCTCCCGGTTCACCTCCGAGGAACACCTGCGCCGGGTGATCGACCGCATCGTCTCCCGGGTGGGACGGCGGGTCGACGAGTCCTCACCGCTGGTCGACGCGCGCCTGGCCGACGGGTCGCGGGTCAACGCGATCATCCCGCCGCTGGCCTTCAGCGGGTCGACGCTGACCATCCGCAAGTTCTCGAAGGACCCGTTCGGCGTCGAGGACCTCATCGGCTTCGGCACGCTGAGCCCGGAGATGGCCGAGCTGCTTCGCGCCTGCGTCGAGGCGCGGCTGAACATCATCGTCTCCGGCGGCACCGGCACCGGGAAGACGACCCTGCTCAACGTGCTCTCCTCGTTCATCCCCGAGGACGAGCGGATCGTCACCATCGAGGACGCGGTCGAGCTGCAGCTGCAGCAGGACCACGTCGTCCGGCTGGAGTCCCGGCCGCCCAACATCGAGGGCCGGGGCGCGATCACCATCCGGGACCTGGTCCGCAACTCGCTGCGGATGCGGCCCGACCGGATCGTGGTCGGGGAGTGCCGCGGCGGGGAGAGCCTGGACATGCTCCAGGCGATGAACACCGGGCACGACGGCTCGCTGTCCACGGTGCACGCCAACTCCCCGCGGGACGCCATCGCGCGGCTGGAGACGCTCGTCCTCATGGCGGGCATGGACCTCCCGCTGCGCGCCATCCGCGAGCAGATCGCCTCGGCGGTGGACGTCGTCGTCCAGCTCACCCGGCTGCGCGACGGCACCCGCCGGGTCACCCACGTGACCGAGGTGCAGGGCATGGAGGGTGAGACCGTCACCCTCCAGGACGCCTTCCTCTTCGACTACTCCGCCGGAGTCGACCCGGCCGGCCGGTTCCTCGGCAAGCCGGTGCCGACCGGCGTCCGGCCGCGGTTCACCGACCGCTTCGACGAGCTCGGCATCACCCTGCCGCCCCGGGTCTTCGGGGTCGTGGAGCCGGTGCGGCGGGGGTGGGCCTGATGTCGCCGGGCCTGCTGCTGCTCGGGCTGCTCGCCGTCACCGCCGCGCTGCTGCTGCTCGCGCTCGTCGTCCTCCCGGCGGGCCCGCGGCGGGTGCCGCTGTCCCGGCTGGACCCCGCGGTCGCGCCGCCGACGTCGGCGCTGGCCGGCGCGTCGGCCGCCGCCGGTGCCGCGGTCGAGCGGGTGCTGGTCAAGCGCGGACGGGTGGCCGCCGGTGCGGCCGCCCTGGAGCGGGCCGGCATCGCCATGGCGCTGCCGGACGTCGTGCTGCTCGTCGGGCTGGGCGCCCTGGTGCTCGGTGCGCTCGGGCTGCTGCTGGACGGCGTGCTCCTGGCCGTCCTGCTCGCGCTGGCCGCGCCGCTGGCCGCCAAGCTGTACACCAGGTTCCGCACGGGCCGCCGGCAGGCGGCCTTCGCCGACCAGCTCGACGACGCGCTGCAGCTCATGGCCAGCAGCCTGCGGGCCGGGCACAGCCTGCTCCGCGCGGTCGACTCGGTGGCCACCGAGGCCGCCGCCCCCACCTGCGAGGAGTTCGCCCGGATCGTCAACGAGACCCGGGTCGGCCGCGACCTCGGCGACGCCCTGGACGAGGTGGCCGAGCGGACGAACAGCGACGACTTCCGGTGGACCGCCCAGGCGATCGCGATCCACCGTGAGGTCGGCGGCAACCTCGCCGAGGTGCTCGACACGGTCGGGCACACGATCCGGGAGCGCAACGCGATCCGCCGGCAGGTCAAGGCGCTGTCGGCGGAGGGCAAGCTGTCGGCGATCGTCCTCATGGCCCTGCCGTTCGGGGTCATCGGCTTCCTGTCGGTGGTCAACCCCGACTACCTGGCCGCCTTCACCTCGAGCCTGGCCGGGTACGCCATGACCGGCATCGCGGCGGTGCTGCTCGTGGTCGGCGCGTTGTGGCTCCGGAAGACCGTCCGGATCAGGTTCTGATGACGCCGGCCCCCGTGTACGCCGCGGCCGCCGCCGTGGCGCTCGCCCTCCCACTGCTGGGCTGGGCGCTGTTCGCCCGCCCTCAGGACGCCGCCGCGCGGTCGCGGGCCAACCTCGTCCGCGGGCTGGACCCGGCCGGGCCGGCCGCCGTCCGCCCGCGCCGCAGTCCACTGGCCGGGCTGGCCGGTGCGCTCACCCCGGCCGGCACCGTCGCCCGGCTCAACCGGCTGGCCGGGGCCGCCGGGCGCCCCGCGGACTGGCCGGTCCCGCGGCTGGTCGCGGCCAAGCTGGTGCTGGCCGCGGTCGCCGGGGTCCTGGGGGCGCTCGTCGTCGCGGCGCGGCCCGGCGCGCTGACCGTGCTGATGGCGCTCGTGGTCACCGGCGTGTCCTACGTCGTCCCCGAACTGCTGCTGTACAGCCGGGGCCAGGAGCGGCAGCAGGCGATCGCCCTGGAGCTGGCCGACACCCTCGACCAGATGACCATCGCGGTGGAGGCCGGCCTGGGCTTCGAGGCGGCGATGGCGCGGGCCGGGCGCAACGGCCGGGGACCCCTGGCCGAGGAGCTCGTGCGCACCCTGCAGGACATCGCGGTCGGCCGCCCGCGGCGCGAGGCCTACCTGGCGCTGGCGGAGCGGACGGCCGTTCCCGACCTGCGCCGGTTCATCCGCGCCGTCGTCCAGGCCGACGCCTTCGGGGTCTCCATCGCCGACGTGCTGCGCACCCAGGCGCAGGAGATGCGGCTCAAGCGGCGGCAGCGCGCGGAGGAGAAGGCGATGCAGATCCCGGTGAAGGTGATCTTCCCGCTGATCCTGTGCATCCTGCCGACGCTGTTCATCGTGCTGCTCGGCCCCGCGGCGATGGACATCGTCGACGCGTTCAGCGGCTGAGGGGGGGGGGGGGGGGGGGGGGGGGGGGGGGGGGGGGGGGGGGGGGGGGGGGGGGGGGGGGGGGGGGGGGGGGGGGGGGGGGGGGGGGGGGGGGGGGGGGGGGGGGGGGG